>JADKHS010000002.1 GCA_016721605.1 Nitrosomonadales bacterium | reverse complement strand
GACGGATCTCTGGTGTACCGGTTATGACGCCAGTCGTATTGCCGGGTAGCTAAACCGGAAGAGATAACCGCTGAAAGTGATCTAAGGGAAAACTGCCTTTAAGATGAGATTTCCTGGGACTGATCCTGAAGGTCGTGGAAGACCACCACGTTGATAGGTCAGTGGGAAGCGCAGTAATGCGTTGAGTTAACTGATACTAATTGCCCTGTGAGGCTTGACCCTAGCAACATTAAATATTAAGTTGCGGCAATCAAAACCATTACTTCTCCCAGTTGATGGCTGATTGATTACCTGTTAATTCAGGTAGCCAGTTAGTCGACAGTTGTGTCTGACGACCATAGCAAGTTGGTCCCACTCCTTCCCATCTCGAACAGGACAGTGAAACGACTTTCGCGCCGATGATAGTGTACATCCGTAGGTGAAAGTAGGTCATCGTCAGATTTTGAGAAACAAAACCCTCTCCACCGTGAGAGGGTTTTTGTTTTATGGCTAAAATAGCTCCCGTTTTGAGAGCGGTAAGGTTTTGCGGTATCATCGCACCCTATGATTAAATATATTTTTATTACCGGTGGCGTGGTGTCTTCTTTAGGTAAAGGAATTGCCGCAGCTTCGCTTGCGGCAATTCTAGAATCGCGCGGCCTTAAGGTAACGTTACTTAAGCTGGATCCTTATATAAACGTTGATCCAGGTACCATGAGTCCCTTCCAGCACGGTGAAGTGTTCGTTACAGAGGATGGTGCGGAAACGGATCTGGATCTAGGACATTACGAACGTTTCGTTTCAGCCAAGATGCGCAAGGCTAACAATTTTACAACAGGACAAATATATGACAGCGTGATCCGCAAGGAACGTCGCGGCGAATACCTCGGTAAAACGGTACAGGTCATCCCACATATAACGAATGAAATTAACGCATTCATTGAACGTGGTGCGGCGGCTTCGTATGATGGCAATGCCGATGTAGCTATCGTTGAAATTGGCGGAACGGTAGGGGACATTGAATCTTTGCCATTTTTGGAAGCTGCCCGGCAAATGGGGTTACGCTATGGCCGTAGTGATACGGCCTATGTACATTTAACGTTGGTGCCATACATTGCCAGTGCGGGTGAATTGAAAACCAAGCCGACCCAGCATAGTGTACAGAAGCTACGTGAGATTGGCATTTTTCCAACCGCTTTACCTGCGCAGATCGACCGATTCCTGATGAGGAGCGGCCAAGATTTCATTGTTTTCAATGTGCGTGAAGAGGCTGTGATTTCAATGTGGATGTGGACAGCATCTATAAAGTTCCGCAGATGTTACATGAGCAGGGTCTGGATCGCATCGTTTGCGAGCAATTGGGATTGTCCCATCTTCCACCTGCTGATTTGTCGGTCTGGGCCAAGCTTGTCCATGCATTAGAACATCCGCAGCATGAAGTTACTATCGGCATGGTCGGTAAATATGTTGAATTGACTGAGTCATATAAATCTCTCATCGAAGCTTTGCGCCATGCGGGCATACACACTTCGACGCGCGTCAATATCGAATATATTGATTCAGAAATACTCGAAAACGGTGGCATAGATGGTCTGAAGAATCTCGATGCGGTTCTTGTTCCGGGCGGATTCGGCAAGCGCGGCACCGAGGGAAAAATTGCTGCTATACGATATGCCCGTGAAAATAAACTGCCCTACCTTGGTATTTGCCTGGGCATGCAGCTTGCGGTGATTGAATATGCTCGTCACGTGGCGGGAATGATGGATGCAAACAGCACCGAGTTCAACTTAGAAACAGAGCATCCGGTAGTGGCGCTTATTACTGAGTGGCGCGACAGCGATGGTAAGGTCGCGATTCGCAGTACTGATTCCGATCTTGGTGGTACGATGCGCCTGGGTGCGCAGCGCTGTCCAATCAAACTTGATACTTTGGCTGCGACTATCTACGGCGCTGAAGTCAATGAACGCCACCGCCATCGCTACGAGGTTAATAATTACTATGTGCCCGCGCTTGAAGAATCCGGCATGGTGATTTCTGCCCGCACGCCGAGCGAGGCCTTACCTGAGATTATGGAATTGCCGCAAACTATGCACCCCTGGTTTATTGGCGTACAGTTCCATCCTGAATTTACTTCCACTCCGCGCGAAGGTCATCCCCTTTTTAAAGCGTTTGTTGAAGCGGCTATTGAACGCCATAAGCCAGCGCTTTCTGTAGAAAAAACACGGCCATATGAAACTATGTAATTTTGAAGTCGGCTTGAACAAGTCATTGTTCCTGATTGCAGGACCTTGTGTAATTGAGTCTGAGCAATTGGCGCTGGACACGGCGGGGCGAATTAAGGAGATTTGTCTGAGGTTGGGTATTCCATTTATTTACAAGTCAGCTTACGATAAGGCAAATCGTAGTTCTGGCAAATCCTTTCGTGGCTTTGGAATGGATGCGGGCCTGAAAGTTCTGGACAAGGTTAAAACTCAAATTGGCGTACCAGTGCTAACCGATGTGCACAACATTGAGGAAATTGCGTCGGTTGCCGCAGTAGTTGATGTTCTGCAAACGCCTGCTTTCCTTTGCCGTCAGACCGATTTTATTCACGCCGTTGCAAGTGCTGGACGCCCAGTGAATATAAAGAAGGGGCAATTCTTATCGCCATGGGACATGCAAAATGTGGTTGCAAAGGCGCGTGAGGCTAGCGGTCAGGACAACGTTATGGTGTGTGAGCGCGGTGTATCATTTGGTTATAATAATCTGGTGTCGGACATGCGTTCCTTAGCCGTTATGCGTAATACCGGTTGTCCGGTTGTATTCGATGCTACGCACTCGGTGCAGTTGCCGGGCGGGCAGGGCACAGTAAGCGGCGGGCAGCGCGAATTCGTGCCAGTGCTGGCACGGGCGGCAGTAGCTGCTGGCATTTCCGGTCTGTTTATGGAAACGCATCCCAATCCGGCGCAGGCATTGTCGGATGGGCCGAATGCCTTTCCGCTTGGACACCTGGAGGAACTGTTGCATACCTTGAAAATGTTGGACGAGACAGTCAAGAAACAAGGTTTTATCGAAGAAAACATGGATTTGGGTAATGTTTAGTGAATTAAGGAATGAGTTATGAGTGCAATTGTAGATGTTATAGCGCGTGAGATTTTGGATTCCCGTGGCAATCCCAAGGTCGAGGCAGATGTGTTGCTGGAATCAGGCATTATGGGGCGTGCTGCGGTGCCGTCTGGAGCATCCACCGGGGACAGAGAAGCTCTCGAACTGCGTGACGATGATAAACAACGATACTACGGCAAGGGCGTGCTGAAAGCGGTGGAGAACGTTAATACCGAAATCGCCGAAGCTATCATTGGCTTGGATGCCGCCGAGCAGGCGTTTATTGATCAGACTATGATTGATCTGGATGGTACCGAAAATAAATCTCGTCTCGGTGCAAATGCCATCTTGGCGGTATCCATGGCGGTGGCCAAGGCCGCTGCAGAGGAATCCGGCTTGCCGTTGTACCGTTATCTGGGTGGCGCGGCGCGAATGGGAATGCCCGTGCCCATGATGAACATCATCAACGGCGGTGCACACGCCAACAATAATATTGATATGCAGGAATTCATGATTATTCCGGTTGGTGCGGCCAGCTTCCGTGAAGCGTTGCGTTGCGGTACGGAAATATTCCATGCGTTAAAGGGGCTGATCGACGACAAGGGTATGCCAACTACCGTTGGCGACGAAGGTGGGTTCGCCCCCAATCTGCCGAATAATGAAGCTGCATTACAGTTGATTATCGAAGGGATAGAGGCAGCAGGTTATGTGCCCGGTATGGATGTGGCTATCGGCGTGGATTGCGCTAGTTCTGAGTTTTACAAGGATGGTTTGTATCATCTGGAATCAGAAGGTATCAAGCTGACATCCGCGCAGTTTGTTGATTATCTTGCCAATTGGGTCGACAAATATCCGTTAATTAGCATAGAAGATGGTATGAGCGAGCATGATTGGACTGGCTGGAAGCTGCTGACCCAGCGTTTAGGTAAAAATGTACAACTGGTAGGCGATGACGTCTTCGTAACTAATACTGAGATATTGCGTGAAGGAATTCGTCAGGGTTTGGCTAATTCTATCCTGATTAAAATTAACCAGATAGGCACGCTGACTGAAACTTTCGCTGCCATCGAGATGGCTAAGTGCGCCGGCTATACCGCAGTAATCTCGCACCGCTCCGGTGAGACTGAAGACACTATGATTGCCGATATTGCCGTGGGTACCAACGCCCTGCAAATAAAAACCGGCTCACTCTCACGCTCCGATCGCATGGCGAAGTATAACCAGCTGCTACGCATTGAAGAAGACATGGGTGACAGCGCGTATTATCCTGGACGAGATGCATACCACCAATTGGCATAGTCTGAGCGCTTGATCTTAATTTATATAGATGCGCTGGGTCTCTTTGATATTGATATCGTTGCTACTGCTAGTGCAGTATCCGCTGTGGTTTGGGAAGGGTGGCTGGTTGAAGGTTTGGGATCTTGATCGTCAAGTTGAAGAACAGAAACATATCAATCAAAAAACTCAAACACGCAATGCGGTGCTGGATGCTGAGGTGCGCGATTTAAAGCAGGGTACTGAAGCCATAGAGGAGCGCGCTCGTAGTGAGTTGGGCATGGTCAAGCGCGATGAAGTATTCTTTCAGATAGTGGGCGATCATTTGTTATTGTCTGCGTCAGCGGTGCGTGATGTCGAAGCAGCTAGCGGTGTGCTTTTGAAATAACGACCATATAAAATTCTGATTTTTTCGGGCTGTATAAAACCGGTGTGATGGTACATTGACCGTGCAGAAGATATAGCCTTGGGAATTTCAGGGGATGCCCGACAGGTTGCTAGCCTGTGTAATAATTATGTAATAAAAAATGGTTATAGTTAGGGCAGTTGCTCTGTAGTGAATTAATTTTTGGAGAGAATATGACCAGACTAAATCGTTTTTTACATATATTTGGGCTTGCCGCCTCTTTGTCGTTAGCAGTTAATGCTTCGGCCATTAACCTTACTGGCGCAGGTGCCACCTTCCCCTATCCAATTTACGCCAAGTGGGCAGATACGTATAAAACCCAAACCGGTATCAACCTGAACTACCAATCCATCGGTTCCGGCGGGGGCATCAAACAAATTATCGCCAGGACAGTCGATTTTGGTGCCTCAGATATGCCGTTGAAACCCGAAGAGCTGGAAAAGAACGGCCTGATGCAATTCCCGGCAGTGATGGGTGGTGTGGTGCCTGTCATCAACGTTGCCGGAATTGCAGCCGGGCAGCTCAAACTGGATGGCAAGGTGCTGGCCGATATTTTCCTCGGCAAGATCACCAAGTGGAATGACCCCGCGCTAATGGCGCTGAATGTGGGCACTAAATTGCCCAATGAAACCATCACCGTTGTACATCGCTCCGATGGTTCCGGCACCACCTTCATTTTCACTAACTACCTGTCCAAGGTTAGCTCGGAATGGAAATCTGCGGTCGGCGAAGGTACTGCCGTCTCCTGGAAAGCGGGTACTGGCGGCAAAGGCAATGAAGGCGTGGCATCTTATGTGCAGCGCATAAAAACATTCCATCGGTTATGTGGAATATGCTTATGCTTTGCAGAATAAAATGACTTACGCACAACTGAAGAACCATGACGGTCAGTTTGTCAAACCAGATGACACCTCGTTCAAGGCTGCTGCTGCTAACGCTGATTGGGAAAAGGCTCCAGGTTTTTATGAACTATTGACTAACGAACCAGGCAAAGAAAGCTGGCCTATTACCGGTGCCACTTTCATTTTGATGCACAAGACGCAAGATAAACCTGAAACAGCTAAAGAGGTATTAAAGTTCTTCGACTGGGCTTATAGCAGTGGCGGCAAAATGGCCGAGGCTCTGGATTATGTACCCATGCCGGAAAAAGTTCAGCAATTGGTGCGTGCCGCCTGGAAAGCACAGGTTAAGGATAGCAAGGGTAAGACATTTTGGAAATAGTAGTCTATTTAGGCGCTCTGGCAGCGCGTGTTTGCAAGAGATAATTCTTACTGGATAAAATTTGAGGGAGCCGGGCTCCCTCAAATTTTGAGTACTTTTAAAAAATCATGCCGACGTTTTTACGTGAAGTACATATGAAGCGCCATAATTTGTTGGACATTCTGTTCCGCAATGTTACTCGCTTGTCTGCATTTGCAGTGCTCGTGCTACTCGTTGCCATAATGGTTTCGTTGATAATCGGCAGCCTACCCTCCATTAAGGCATTCGGTTTCTGGTTTTTAGCTAGCGCGGAATGGAATCCGGTCACGGACGAGTTTGGCGCACTCGTTCCGATAGTTGGTACGTTGGTAACCTCTGCCATCGCATTGCTGATCGCCATCCCGGTTAGTTTTGGCATCGCGCTTTTTCTCACTGAACTATCGCCGCGCTGGCTACGCCGCCCACTGGGCATCGCCATCGAACTGCTGGCTGGTATCCCCAGCATTATTTACGGCATGTGGGGTTTATTCGTATTTGCGCCGCTGTTTGCGGATCATGTTCAGCCTTGGCTCATTGAAAAACTGGGTCCGCTTCCAATATTGGGGCCTTTGTTTCAGGGCATTCCCATGGGTATAGGTGTATTCACCGCAGGCATCATTCTGGCCATTATGGTCATTCCCTTTATTGCCTCGGTGATGCGCGATGTATTTGAGGTCGTTCCCACTTTGCTTAAAGAGTCTGCCTATGGCTTGGGTGCTACCACTTGGGAAGTAATGTGGCATGTAGTGTTGCCCTATACCAAGATCGGTGTGGCCGGCGGCATTATGCTCGGCCTGGGGCGTGCGCTGGGTGAAACAATGGCGGTCACCTTTGTCATTGGCAATGCACATGAATTGAGTGCTTCGCTACTGATGCCGGGTAATAGCATCTCTTCCGCGTTGGCCAACGAATTCAATGAGGCTGTGGGCAAGTTATACACCTCAGCGCTGGTCGAACTCGGGCTAATTCTGTTTTTAATCACTTTCATCGTATTGTCACTGGCACGTTATATGCTGTATATGCTGACGAAACGCGAAGGATCCACAACCTAATTATGCTGACACTCTACGCACGCCGCCGTCTGATTAATGCCATAGGCCTGGGAATTTCGGCTCTGGCTATGCTGTTCGGCCTGATTTGGTTGGGCTGGATTTTATGGACGCTGCTGGCAAACGGTCTACCTCAACTGTCTATGGCTGTACTTACCCAGATGACCCCACCCCCCAACAGCGCGGGCGGCTTACTCAACGCCATTGCGGGCAGCCTGATGATGACCTTTCTCGCCGCATTGATAGGCACGCCTATCGGCATACTGGCGGGAACCTATCTGGCGGAATTTGGCCAGCGTGGCTGGTTGGCGCCGACCACGCGCTTTATTAACGACGCTGCTTTCTGCCCCCTCTATCGTGATAGGTCTGTTCATCTATGAAATGTATGTCATCAAGATTGGGCACTTCTCCGGCTGGGCCGGTGCGCTGGCATTATCCATTTTAGTCATCCCGATTGTTATCCGTACCACCGAAAATATGTTGCGCTTGGTGCCGAATACCTTGCGTGAAGCGGCGGCGGCCTGGGTGCACCGCAATGGAAAGTGATCAACCTGGTTACTTTGCGCGCGGCACGGGCTGGCATCATCACTGGGGTATTGCTGGCAGTGGCGCGCATTAGTGGGGAAACCGCACCGTTATTGTTTACCTCGCTGAATAATCAATTTTGGAGCAGTGACATGAATCAGCCCATGGCCAACCTGCCGGTAGTCATTTTTCAATTTGCCATGAGCCCCTACCAGGACTGGCAGAGTCTCGCTTGGGCTGGTGCGTTGCTGATCACTTTCAGCGTGCTCTCGCTCAATATAATGGCGCGAGTATTATTCCGTCAAAAATCAACAACTTATTAAGGATGCAGGCAGATGAGCGTTGAAAAAACGGTTAATCCGAAGCTGGTTGTGCGCGACCTGAATTTTTATTACGGAGCGGAGCGCGCCCTCAAGGACATCAACCTGACCATTCCGGAAAAAATGGTGACCGCCTTCATTGGTCCCTCAGGCTGCGGCAAGTCCACCATGTTGCGCACCTTCAACCGCATGTATGAACTCTACCCGAAGCAAAAAGCTACTGGTGAAGTTTTGCTGGATGGTGAAAATATTCTCGACAAAAAGCAGGATCTCAACACACTCCGTGCCAAGATCGGCATGGTATTCCAGAAACCTACCCCGTTCCCAATGTCTATTTATGACAACATTGCTTTCGGTGCGAAACTTTATGAAAACCTTAGCCGCCATGATATGGACGAACGCGTGGAATGGGCATTGAGGAAAGCAGCGCTTTGGACAGAGGCGAAAGATAAACTGAAACAGAGCGGCACCGGGCTTTCCGGCGGTCAGCAACAACGCTTGTGTATTGCACGCGCGATCGCTGTCAAACCGCAAATACTGTTACTCGACGAACCTACTTCTGCGCTAGATCCGATTTCCACCGCACACATCGAAAAGCTGATCGATGAGCTGAAAGCAGAATTCACCATCATCATCGTCACCCACAATATGCAGCAGGCAGCGCGCGTGTCAGACTACACCGCCTATATGTATCTGGGCGACCTGATCGAATTCGGCGATACCAGCACGGTGTTCACCAATCCTAAGCGCAAGGAAACGGAAGATTACATTACAGGCCGTTTCGGTTAGGCTCCAAACTTTATTGATCCGTACCAAGGACAGAGCGATCTTGGCTATCAAGATGTGGGCTTCATTTCGTTCAGCCCAACCGGGCTGGGGATGGTCGCTCTTGGAGAAAATCTACATCGTCAAGTCCACCACCGAGAGCAATACCGCTCTATTCAAATGCTGCAATTGCTCATCGCGCAAGCTATCGCCAGCGCGCGTTTCAGCGATGTTCTTGTTGTGCGTGTGTGGGGAGGAGAGATATGTTTAGTGACAGAGTAAGGCTAAGGCTCGGTTGTGCCAAGTGCTGTGGTGTTAAAACCACCATCCACATAGGTGATTTCTCCGGTGATGCCACTGGCTAAATCGCTACACAAGAACGCCGCAACGTTACCTACCTCTTCAGTGGTAACGTTACGCTTCAATGGGGCATTTTTTGCATTGTAATTTAATAGCTTATTAAAGTCGGCAATGCCTGCCGAAGCGAGTGTCTTGATCGGGCCTGCGGAAATGCCATTGACACGGATACCCTTGCGGCCAAGATTCATCGCCAAATAACGAACACTGGCTTCCAAGCTGGCCTTGGCTAGACCCATCACGTTGTAGTGTGGCATGGTGCGCACCGCGCCGAGATAGCTTAGTGTCAGCAGCGCGGCGGTGCGGCCTTCCATCATGGGTAATGCGGCTTTAGCCATCGCCGGAAAACTATAAGAACTAATGTCATGCGCAATTCGGAAAGCTTCGCGGTTAAATCCATCAAGAAAATCACCAGCTAGTGCCTCGCGTGGGGAAAAGGCGATTGCATGCACGAAGCCGTCGAATTTATCCCAATGTTTGCCCAGATCAACGAATAACTGGTCAATTTCAGCATCGCTCGTTACATCGCACGAGAATATTAGGTCACTGTTGAATTCTTTCGCTAGTTCGCACACCCGGTCACGTATGCGCTCACCCTGATAGGTAAATGCCATTTCAGCGCCTTCACGCCACATGGCTTGTGCGACACCATATGCGATGGAACGATTACTGATCATGCCCGTAATCAAGATGCGTTTATTTGCTAGAAATCCCATGCTATTCCTTCAAGTAGAGTAGAGCATAATAAGTTTGTGATTATAACAATACTATCGTTTTCGTGCGCTACACTGGTACAGCCAAAAATCCACGATTGAAATTTAGCCAACATTCCTCCAAAGGGTTTGCTTTGAATTATTATCGTTTAGTTGGTGTCAACGATTTGATTATTGGACACACTTAATTTATTAGTTGTTACTGATTATTCACTTTTTTAATGCAGAGTTGAGGTTGTTATAATTGAATGGAAAATTCAAGAAGCTATATTGTTTTGGTATATAACGAACAATAGCTTGGGGTAAAATGGAAGAAGGGGCGACCTGTTATTTTATGAACCTACAAGCTACTGTAATCATATCGGCGAAACGTTTAGGTGGAAGGGGAAAATGTCAAAAACAACAATTGGTTACTGGAATCCGCTAAGCGCTGATGCAATAGCCCAGTGGAAATCCATCGAAGGACTTCAGGGCATGGCGGAAGAAATGACTCTGAGCATTGATGTTGCAACGGGTGAGTACACCCGTTTAACTCGCTTTCATCCTGGTGCTGACACAAGACCTTTAGGAGGAAAAAGCCACCCATATCCCGAAGAAGTTTTTATTGTGAGCGGCCGCCTTTACGATCATGCTTTCGATGTGATGTTAGAGGCTGGGCATTATGCGAGCAGGCCGCCAGGAGAGGTTCATGGGCCATTTAGTACTGAGGTTGGATGTGTTGTATTGGAGTTGTCTTTTCCTGATCGAGTTTTATGAGTAGTGGGTAGAGTAAATGACGGAACTAACCTTTGCGGATGCAACGCTGAAGCACAGTGTTTGTAAGTGAATGTATGATTGTTTCTGTTTAACCGTAATTTGCTATTTGCAAGGAGAGTATGTAGCCGTTTGTACATCATAATAGGCTCTCCGTTGGGACAAGTAGTTTTGGCCGATAATATGCGTTTGGTACGCTACGAACACACACTGTAGAGGTGACAAAGTGACAAGATTATGGATACAGTCAGACAAACTATGTGCCTTATTTAAGACTTGGGTTAGACGTATGCTATGCGGGACAGTTATAGCGCTATCAGGCTTGAACATTACGGGGTGCACCACTCTCCTGAAACCGATTCCGGTTGCGGCTCCGATACCGCCAAATGAACCCTGTGAAGCGCAGCAACGAGAAATCGAACGTTTGCAGCAGTTGTTGGCGGAAAAAGAGGCGTTGATCCGAAATTTGAACGTCCGTCAGCAGGGTCAGGCCAAGGCGTTACAGGAAACTACTAGCCAGGTAACCCGCGATCAGGTTAGGTTGCGGCGTTTAGCCACACAGCCTGGCGCCGCCTCGTCTATCGCGGAAGCGGAAGTGGCCATGACAAGTTTAAAATCATCCCAGATCACAGCGCCCGAACAAATATTGCAGGCACAACGTCTCCTTGATGCCGCTACGGCGTCTTACGCTAAAGGAAACTACGGCATTGCTATGGATCATGCCGCCCAGACACGGGAATTTATTGGAATGGTGAAGGATAACCGCACCCGCAAGGCATCAGATCAGCGTCTTGCGATGGTATCGTTCAGTATTCCCGTTCCGTTACGCGCCAAAAGCAATATCAATCTTCGCCGAGAGCCCCTCGGTAGTGCCATTAAGCTTGGGGCACTAAAAAAAGACTCTGCGTTAACTGCCCATGCCTATCTGGGTGACTGGCTACACGTGCAGACCAGCGATGAACGTTCTGGATGGGTGCTAAATACACTGGTGGAGGTGCGGGTGAACGATTCTGATCATTAGCCTGGCTGTGTCACAAATGTAATGCAGAGTGCCCATAATATGGGTCGATCCATGCCAGTGATGCAGCTTCCCAAAGCACGTCATTACACCAAGTCCATTTATCTTTCGGCAGGTTCGAGGCGAATGGACTTTAAACATAATCTGGCTGAATCAATAGCTTGATATTTTGAATATATTTGCGAAAGTAACGAATAAAAAACTTAAATTGCTGATTCGTCAGTTTCGCCTGTGCGGATCCGAATAATTTGTTCCACCGAAGTAACAAAAATTTTGCCGTCGCCAATTTTCCCCGTATGTGCTGCCTTAACAATGGCGTTCACAGCGGCGTCCAGCATAGAGGCAATAACGACTACTTCGATCTTGATCTTGGGCAAAAAATCCACCACGTATTCTGCGCCACGGTACAGTTCGGTATGTCCCTTTTGCCGTCCAAAGCCTTTCACATCGGTCACAGTTAATCCGCTGACCCCAAGTTCTGATAGTGCTTCACGCACTTCATCGAGTTTGAATGGTTTGATGATGGCTTCGATTTTTTTCATGGGTGTCCTCGAATATAGAAGTGTTATTAAGTATAGCGTATTTAAAAGCCGTCCTGATAACGCACGGTAATTGGGTAGCGCCAGTCCTTGCCAAAGCCGCGGTCGGTAATGCGCACGCCAACGGGAGCTTGCCGGCGTTTGTATTCGTTGACGCGGATCATATTCACCACCCGAGATACATCCGCCTCAGTATAGCCGTGGGCCACGATCTCAGCGATGGTTAAATTCTGCTCCACATAACGTAACATTATGCCATCAAGTACTTCGTAAGCTGGCAAGGTGTCTTGGTCGGTCTGGTCCGGCTTTAATTCCGCGCTGGGCGGTCGCGTGATGATGCGTTCCGGGATCACCCGACTCAAGCTATTACGGTAGTTAGCCAGACGATATACCCAGGTTTTGCTGACATCTTTAAGCACTGCGAAACCGCCCGCCATATCGCCATATAGGGTGCAATAGCCAACGGTCATTTCCGATTTGTTGCCAGTCGTCAGCACCAAAGAGCCGAACTTGTTGGACAAAGCCATCAACAAATTGCCGCGTATGCGAGCCTGTAAATTTTCTTCGGCGGTGTCCGGTGTTAGCCCCTTGAACATACCATCTAATGTAGTGAGATAAGCGTCAAACGTCGGCTTGATGTCCAACTCGTCGTAGCGCACGCCGAGTATGACGGCCATTTCGCGCGCATCATCCAGGCTGATTTGCGCGGTATAAGGCGATGGCATCATTACCGCGTGCACCTTGTCTGCACCCAGCGCATCTACCGCTACCGCCAAGGTCAGCGCCGAATCGATACCACCGGATAAACCCAATAACACACCTGGAAAATGGTTCTTGCCGATATAGTCCTGCACTCCCAGGCACAGCGCGCGATAGATGCTGTCTTCATGCGTGTGAGCAGGGATTCTTTCGCCAGTTATTAGCTTGCCGTCGTGGATTTCAATAAGCGCTAGTGTTTCTTCAAAAGAAACGAATTGATGCGTTAGCGTGCCGTGTGCATCCATCGCAAACGAAGCGCCATCGAACACTAACTCATCCTGTCCGCCCACCATGTTGGCATATATAACCGCCAAGCCGGTTTCACCGATACGATCACGAATGGTTTTATAGCGCAATGGTTGTTTGTCGATGTGATACGGTGAGGCATTCAGCACCAGCAATACCTGCGCGCCTGCTTCGTATGCACGTTGCGCTGTATGATCTTCCCAGATGTCAGCACAAATGTTAAGTGCAAATTTGACGCCCTGCATTTCAAATATGCAGGGGAGTTACCGGGCGTGAAATAGCGTCTTTCGTCGAACACACTGTAGTTCGGCAACTCATGCTTGTGATAGGTGGCGATAATCTGGCCGTCGCGCAACACAGAGGCAGCGTTGTAGCGCTTGTCGTCTACTTCATGCGGATGCCCCACTATCACGGTGAGTCCCCAAATTTGTTGTGCAAGCTCATGCAATGCCTGATCGCAGGTACGGTAAAACCCAGTCCGTAACAGCAGGTCTTCTGGAGGATAACCGCATAAGCTTAACTCAGGCGTAAGTAGCAAAGTGGCTCCCTGTTGCTTGGCCTTTTCTGCATAAGCAAGGATCTTGGCAGAATTGCCAGCCAAGTCACCCAGCATGCAATTGATTTGTGCAATCGCAAGTTTCATATTGAGTTAAGAGTTCAAGTAGATAATGGATGGGTATCATACCAACGTTTGTTAAAGGCAATAGCGTGGGCGAGCATTCAATGTCTTAAATAAAAATGTACTTCCTGTTTCAATCTGCCTGTAAATTTAAAATGATTACGGACAGCCATGATCCATGTACCAGAAAGAATCGGCATCATCGGCGGCGGCGGGATTTACGACATTAATTAAAGGGGTCAAGCCTTGACATCACGCCTCCGACTTAACGTTGTGTCAAGATTTGCCCCTTTGATTTGATTGGTATGTTGCCAGCGCTGGCGTCGTTCGCCGGTAGTCACTATCGTCCATGCCAAGTTTTGCTATGATGCTCTTTACTCAACCAGGGAGCGTTTGGTTCCGAAAGGTCGCGCCAGCATGAGCTTGAGTTCAGCCTGAGAGGACTAACCAGCCCCTCAATTCAACTTTCGGCGTAATCTCAAACTAATGATCACCACGAGGTTCAGGATGAATAGCCCAGAGACATGAGCAACGCATTCTCGCACCTTTAGGGGCATATTGAGCCACGCACCGATGTTGCGTAATTCCGCCGGAAGATCTCTGTACAAAGTCATGACCGTCGAGAATTTATTGCGCTCGAGGTTACCGGATTACCTCCACTTCAATCGAAGCTATTCCGACTTTCCAGAGCGTTCGAACGATTGCCAAGAATCCCCGCCAATGCTATGGCGAGGTTCGAAAAGCCCCTGACTATTCTGCTGCACATCACCAATCTCGTGAAGAACCTACCCTGCTGCCTCTCGAGGCAACTCGACTTCATCTGGAGCCTACGCAACGGGAGCGAGCAAGTCGGTTGTGGCTTTGAAGCGCGCGCTATGCTCATCACTTGCCCGCACTGAAGCGGCGAGATATTCTCAATAAATTACGGCTTGGTGGACTATGTCGAGTGGAACGATCACCAAACAAACGAGCAGTACCTTTCCAATCCAATGCTTTACACGTATCTGAAAGACGCCGTCGCTTTCTCCGATGAGAAAGAACTCCGCATTTCTCTTTCCGCCATCGGCATTGGGCAATTCGCTCTGAACGACGGTTCAATCGTTTCCACAAGCGTGCAACTCGTCCCGCGCTGCACGCCACCCTGCAATTCGACAAATCCAACTCTGACTCACTTGGCAGTTCTATGAACCCGTCAGGAATCAGCCTGCCGTGACCCGGACCCATTATACCAGCGGAAAGCCAGAAGTAGTTCAACTCGTGAAAATCGCCTCATGCAAACATCAAGGTCAAGCTTGACATCAGCTTCGGCGTTGTGTCAAGACTGGCCCCTTGATTTCATGTTGGGCTTCCAAGCTCAGCGCCAACCTACGCTAGTCCAGGCTACGCTTTCCGGAGTTCAAGTAAGTGATGGATGAATATCGTCCAAGGTTTTATAAAGGCAATAGCGTGGCAAGCACTCATTGTCTTGAATAAAACTGTACTTCCTGTTTCAATCTGCCTGTAAATTTAAAATGATTACGGGCAATCATGAACTGTGTACCGGAAAGAATCGGCATAATCGGCGGCAGCGGGATTTATGACATTGCCGGGTTGACCAACAAGCGCTGGGAAAAGGTCGCTTCGCCGTTTGGAGAGCCATCCAGCGAGTTATTGTTCGGTGAACTGGATGGTCACAATATTGTGTTTTTGCCCCGTCATGGTCGCGGACACAGAATTCCGCCGACTGAAATCAATTTTCACGCCAATATCGACGCGCTGAAGCGGGTAGGGGTGACCGATGTCATTTCAGTTAGCGCCGTTGGTTCCTTGCGCGAGGACTTGCCGCCGGGCACGTTCGTGATTGTGGATCAATTTATCGATCGTACTTTTGCGCGCAATAAGTCTTTTTTTGGCACGGGATTGGTGGCGCATGTCTCCATGGCTTACCCCGTTTGCAAAAGACTGGGTGATCATATTGAGATGGCCGCGAGAGAGGCAAACATCCCTGTCGTTCGTGGCGGTACTTATCTGGTTATGGAAGGGCCACAGTTTTCCAGTTTGGCTGAATCGAATCTTTATCGTACCTGGGGGTGCGATGTCATTGGCATGACTAACATGCCAGAAGCCAAACTCGCCCGTGAGGCAGAGCTGTGTTACACCACCGTGGCGATGGTCACTGACTATGATTGTTGGCATCCCGACCATGAGCATGTAACGGTAGGGCAGATCATCAAGATGCTTGGTGAAAATGCCGACAAGGCGAAAACGCTGGTAAAACACATCGTTCCGAAAGTGCGCACTGATGCTCTGGCCGATGGCTGTAGTTGTCGTTCGGCCTTGGAATTTGCGCTTATTACTGCACCGGAAATGCGTGATCCATCCTTGATTGAAAAGTTGGATGCTATTGCGGGCCGGGTGTTGAAGGGTAAGTCATGATGCCATCCGGTGAAGATGGCTTGCGCCTACAGTTACTGGATGTGTCCCAGCGTTTGCTCGATCAGGGTTTGAATCGCGGTACTTCCGGCAATGCTGCCGTGCGTTGTGGTGATGGCATATTAATTACGCCGTCTGCGATGGCGGTGGCGAATATGACACCCGCAGACATGGTACGCATGGATTTGAATGGCAGTGTCCTGTGCGGTGGTAAGCCTACCAGCGAGTGGCGTTTCCATCGTGACATTCTGGCCAACCGTCCTGACGTGAGCGCTGTCATCCACACCCATTCAGCGTTTGCCACCACGTTGGCCTGTTTGCGCAAGGATGTTCCAGCCGTGCATTACATGATTGCGGCGGCGGGAGGCAATATCATCCGCTGCACACCCTATGCGTTGTTTGGAGAACAGACGCTTTCAGATTATGCATTGTCCGCGCTGGAGGGCCGAAAAGCCTGCTTGCTCGCTAACCACGGCATGATTGCGCTGGGTTCGGATTTGGCTGATGCGTTGACGGTAGCCATTGAGGTCGAGTTTTTGTGTGAATTGTATTGGCGCACTTTGCAGGCAGGTGAACCGCACATTCTTACGCCGCAACAAATGCACGACGTGCAAGAAAAATTCGTCGATTATAAAAAATGCACCTAACAACCTGAAGACCTATGCCTATCAAATCTCTTATCCGCACCATTCCGCACTACCCCAAGCCGAATATCATGTTTCGCGATATCACGTCCCTCCTTAAGGATCCGATTGGCTTCAGGATCACCATAGATGAGTTGGTACGTCGCTATGCCGATATGGAAATCGACAAGGTGATAGGTATCGAAGCGCGTGGTTTTATAGTAGGCGCGGCGCTGGCTTATGCCTTGGGTAAAGGTTTTGTGCCGATCCGTAAAAAAGGCAAGTTGCCTGCAGAAACGATAGGGCACGACTACGAGCTGGAATATGGTACTGACCGTATCGAAATTCATGCTGATGCGATTTCTCCGGGCGAAAGGGTACTGCTTGTGGATGATCTAATTGCTACCGGCGGTACGGCGGAAGCGGCGACCATATTGATCGAGAAGATTGGCGGCAAAATTGTTGAATGCTGTTTTGTCATCGATCTGCCCGATATCGGTGGACGTAAGCGTTTGGAAAAAAAAGGCTACAGTGTGTTTGCGCTGTGTGAATTCGAGGGTGACTGAACGCCTGATTAATCGTTTTTGAGGCGTCATGATGAAAGTTGAAACGCTGCGTTGGTCGGATGGTGTGCTGGAAATGATAGATCAGCGCATTTTGCCCGCCACGTTTATGTACGTGCAATACGATTCTGCCGCTGCTGTGGCCGAAGGCATCCGCAGCATGGTCGTGCGTGGCGCGCCAGCCATTGGCGTGGCGGCAGCCTACGGCGTGGCGCTGGAGGCACTGCGTTTATCCGCTGTTACTGGTGAATCCTTCCAGCGTGGCATGAATGAAGGGTTTAATACGCTGGCTCAAAGCAGGCCGACTGCGGTCAACTTGTTTTGGGCGTTAGCCCGCATGAAACGAGTATGGCAAACCGTATCGGGTGAATCCAACATGCAAGTAGCGATGCGCCTGTTGGCCGAGGCGCATGAGATTTTTGCCGAAGATATTCGCATCAATCGTACTCTGGGGTCGCACGGCGCTGGGTTGTTGCGGGATGGCGCACGCGTATTGACCCATTGCAATGCCGGAGCGCTGGCTACAGCTGGCCATGGCACTGCGTTGGGTGTCATTCGGTCTGCCGTGGACGCAGGCAAAAAAATTTCCGTTATTGCGGACGAAACGCGTCCCTTCCTGCAAGGTGCGCGCTTGACCGCATGGGAGATGGTGCAGGAAAAAATCCCGGTGACCCTTATCACCGATAATATGGCCGGCTTCATGATGAGCCGCGGTGAAGTGGATGCCGTCGTGGTCGGCACGGATCGTGTAGCCGCGAATGGCGATGTCGCTAACAAGATTGGCACTTATATGGTTGCCGTGCTGGCACAACGCCACCACATTCCATTTTATGTGGCCTGTCCGCTTTCTACGATAGACATGTCCATCGCAAGCGGTATGGATATTCCCATCGAAGAACGTCATGCAGACGAGGTAAAAGGCTTCCGGGATTTCCACTGGGCTGCACAGGGCGCGCAGATACGCAACCCTTCGTTTGATATTACACCTGCTGAATTGGTTACAGCGCTGATTACCGAAAAGGGAGTGGTTTATCAACCTGATGTTGGGAAGCTGCACGCGTTATTCATTTGATGGAAATGCACAAATTTTTTAGTGCACGTGCGCTACGCCCTTGTATTAATAACCGGGTAATTGTCAGCGTGAATTTATATTGCCCATCCTAAAATAAATCTTGTTTTTTGTTTCAATATTGAATATTTTATTTGCCCGTTACAGGCATTTAAATTAGCTCTTGACAATTATTACCCGCGAACTATATTGAAGTAACTTACTCAGAGCAAGTTGGGAAGGTGATGCATGCGGCATGCATTTTCTATGCCGTAATAACGATGGGGCCAAAATGAAAATAATTGTACAGTTTGTGATCTTGCTTTTAACATTAAATGGCTATGTTTTAGCAGCAGAGGTATCGACCGCAACAAATAGTTTGGAGCAAGTGCAAAAGCAAGCAGAAGCTGGTGATGCAGGTGCCCAGACCCGTCTTGGATGGATATATGCGAATGGTATTGGTGTGCCTGTAGATGCCGATCAGGCCGTGGAGTGGTATCAAAAAGCGGCAGCTCAAGGGTACCCAAAGGCCCAGTTTGAACTTGGGGCAATGTATGGCAGTGGTGAAGCTGTGACTAGTGTGGCTAAAGATCCGATTAAGGCCGCAGAGTGGTATAAGAAAGCGGCAGCTCAAAAAGGGTATCCTAAGGCCCAGTTTGAGCTCGGGGCGATACACCTCACAGGCGAAGGCGTAACGAAAGATGCTGCCAAAGCCGTGGAATGGTATCAAAAAGCGGCAGCGCAGGGTCTTGCCCAAGCGCAGACCAGCCTCGGATGGATGTATCAATATGGCAAGGGCGTGGCAAAGGACGGGGTGTTGGCTTATGCATGGCACAATCTGGCTGCTGCGCAAGGCAATGAGAATGCGAAAAAATTACGCGATTTAACTAACTTGAATTCCGTTCAACGTGCCGAAGCGGAACGGCTATCCGCAAACTGGAAACCAGGACAAGTGTTGAATCGGTAATGTAATTGGTTTGTAAAATAGCTTTGGTACTGGGTTAACTTTTTAAGCCTATTCCATCTGAACTTCACAAAATAACTCTGCCGGTTGCTTCGTGTTTTATGCGAACGTCAATCAGGGCTAAGAATATATCTATATGGTTTGGAATGCCGAAATACTTGTTGGTACGATAAATCGTTTTTCCATTAATACTTCGCCAGTCGGCGGATATGACGAATTTGAATGAGGTCTAAAAATGTCATTGGTACATATTTATATGCGCATCACAGGAAAATTGCTCTTTACATTGTTGCTTACTGTTGCGGTAAGTGCGTATGGTCAGTCAATGTCGGATTCGCCAGCAGATCAGGCGGCAGAAGAGAATCTTGCGCAATTGAAAATGGTTGCGGAATCTGGTGATGCAAATGCACAGTACGATCTAGCGTGGATGTACGATACCGGTGGGGATAATAAAATTTTGGCCAAGGATACTGGCAAGGCCGCAGAGTGGTATGAGAAAGCCGCAGTGCAGGGCCATGCCAAGGCACAAGCTGGCCTTGGCATGTTGTATGTCAACGGCGACGGTGTACCTAAGGATTATGTCAAAGCTGTAGATTGGCTACAGAAGGCATCGGCGCAGGGGAATGCCGATGCACAGTTAAATCTCGGTTGGCTGTACCGCGACGGCAAGGGCATACCGAAGGATCCCGCCAAGGCCTTGGAATGGTGGCAGAATGCGGCAGAGCGTGGCTTCGCCCACGCACAGTTTACCCTCGGGGCAATATACAACAGAGGCGAAGGTGTGCCTAGGGATGTTGCTAAAGCACTTGAGTTGTGGGAGAAGGCGGTGATGCAAGGGTATCCCGATGCGCAGTTAAATCTTGGGTCAATGTACTACTGTGGCGAAGGTGTTCCAAAAGATGCTGTCAAAGCCACGGGGTTATGGCAAAAAGCGGCTGCACATGCAAATACTGATGCGCAGTACAACCTCGCTCTGGCGTACTACCTAGGTAGTGGGGTGCGGAAGGACGAGTTATTGTCCTATGTGTGGTCTAATTTGGCGGTCGAATATGGCGGTAACGTAAACGCTAAAAAGTTACGTGATTCAATCACTTTGACTCCAGAGCAACGCGAGATGGCAGAGAAAATGTTTTCGAATTGGCAGATAGGCAAGGTTTATAAATAGTGGCACGAATTTAGGCGTGCTTGCGCGCGGGTTTGATCTTTCAAACGGTATTTCCAGCGGCAAGTAGTATTGGTTTACTATTTAAAAACCGAGCTGAGCCATCGTGTGCGCGAATATTGCAATGAAAATGCTTATTGACGCAGTAGCAAACAGATGCACTGTGGCACATAAAGTGGAACGGCACTATCGGGTCTTCAATTGGCATCTGCCTGTATAGATAACAGGCTGCAAAGCCAATGCCAGCCAAGAACTATCCCCCATAGACCGGCCTTTAATCTCTACGGGTTCAATTCCCCGCTCCTTGGAGCGAAGGCTGGTTGAAAGCCAGCGGATTGAAAAGCGTAGTTAATACCCCGTAGCTTGCTGCGGGGTGCTTTATTTGAGTACATGTTTATGACCGAACGAACAAATCTTCCCGCCAAAGTAACTACACAGGAAGTCGTGGTGCAGACAGGACAACGCGGCGGTCTTGTCGCGCGCGGAATGGCGGCGATTATGAGTAGCCAGGATCCGTCATTGGCAGAAGACCTCGACGCGCTTTATCGCCAAGCGCGGGATGCCTATAACCATATTACAGAGCTTGGCGATAAATCAGGCTTTGGTATCGTCTGGACACGTAGTGATTTAGACGATCTGAAAGATGCCTTGGATGCCTTCACGCAATTGGCGGATAAACAATATGGCAAAGCCTATTTCCCCTTATCGCTTCTCCACAATGGTGGGCGGAGCTTTCCCGTCCACAAGGAACACGCCCAGCATTACGCAAGGCTGGCTTTCGATTGGTGTATAGCCAATCAAAATGAAAATGACCCTGAAATATGGAATGACTTGGGTAGGCTATATTGGCTTGGCGAAGTGGCCGGGACAGACTACGGGCAGGCGCTCTATTGGTATCAGAAGGCGGCAGAAGCGGGACTTGGGCAGGCCCAATATAATCTGGGAGCCATGTATTACAACGGGCAGGGCGTGATACAGGATTACCGGCAGGCAATGTCTTGGTATCTCAAGGCTGCAGAACAAGGACATACGCGGGCACAATATGCGCTAGGTGTTATGCACTACAACGGGCAAGGGGTTATGCAGGACTATGGGCAGGCTATGTTTTGGTACCGCATGGGTGCAGAACAAGGAAATGCCTGGGCGCAACAAGCTCTTGGCTATATGTATGAAAAGGGTCAAGGAATCACACAGGACTACGAGCTGGCTTCGTCCTGGTACCGCAAAGCCGCAGGGCAGGGGTTCGCCCGGGCGCAATTCAATTTGGCAGCTATGTACAACAGTGGCCAATTGGTTGAGCAAGATCACGATCAGGCCAAATTTTGGTATATGAAGGCGGCAGAGCAGGGGCATGCGCGGGCGCAATACGCACTGGGTATTATGTACAGCAAAGGCCAAGGCGTTACACAGGATTATCAGCAGGCCGCGTTTTGGTATCTGAAAGCCGCAAAGCAGGAACATGTGCGGGCGCAATATGCAATAGGAGCTTCGTTCAGTAAAGGTCTGGGTGTGCTCCAGGATTATCAACAGGCCGCCTTTTGGTATGGTAAAGCCGCAGAACAGGGGCACGCGGAGGCGCAATTCAATTTGGGATTTTTGTATGAAAAAGGTCAAGGCGTTACCCAGGATTACCAGCAGGCTGTGTCCTGGTATAGCAAAGCCGCAGAACAGAAGCATATTTCGGCTCAACTAAATTTAGGATTTTTATATAACAACGGGCTGGGGGTTACCCAAGACGATCCGCAGGCTGTATTTTGGTTTCTAAAGGCGGCAGAGCAGGGGGATATGCGGGCGCAATACACGCTAGGCATTATGTACAGTAACGGCCAGGGCGTTATACAGGACGATCAGCAGGCGGCATCCTGGTACCACAAAGCCGCAGAGCAGGGACATGCGGAAGCGCAATTCAATCTGGGATTGATGTACCACAATGGCCAGGGTGTGACGCAGGATGACCAGCAGGCGGCGTCTTGGTATCGCAAGGCCGGGCAGCAGGGTGATACTAGGGCGCTGGAGCAATTGAAGGGGCTCGGGGTCAGCAATAGAGAGCAAATTGATCGCGCTGCGTGGGCGCGGCTTAATGAATTCACGCTCAGCTGGAAAGAACCAGAATGAAGCCCACTTTAGACCAGGAGCTTCCCGTCTGGTAGTGACCAGATTAAGCTTGCAGAGCAGGTTATTTCGGCTGAATTAGAACTGGAAACAGCCAAAGCAGAAACAACACAGTTCCAGCGCCGTTATTATGAAATGGTTGGGCGATTTTACGCTCAGCTAGATGAGCTGGACGCGCAAATTGCTAACGCACAGGCGGGACTGTCTCCCGATGATGCGGATGCCCAAGTCCATGCACAAGCAGCGCAGGAGCAAGCCAGAAAGTCAGCCGAAGAAGCGGGTTTGATAGAGGCCCAGCCACCTCCGCCATTGGTTATTACGCCGCAACTTAAACAGGCATTCCGGCGCGCCGCCATGATGATGCACCCCGACCGCGCCACCACAGAACCCGAGCGCCTGCGCCGCCACGGATTAATGATAAAAGTAAACCTTGCCTACGAGCGCGGTGACCAGGAGGCTATTGAAAAACTGGTTCTGGAGTTCATTCAGGATCCCCGGATGCAGGAGATTGAGGATCCGGAAGAAATTGCTGATCAGGGCGTGGAATTAAGAGTCTTGAAAACTATCCGCCGTACTGGGCAATTACGTCGCCGCATGGATGAAATTCAGCAAGAATTGTATGAAAAAAAACAATCGGATATTTATAAACTTAAAACCACAATTGAAAGAGCCGAGTTGAGAGGGGGTAATCCTTTGAGCGACTTGGCGGAACAGCTATTACAAGAGCTCTCTGAGCGAAAAATTCGGTTAGAAGAAATAGTCAGCTAAACATCCGTTTGTACTGGGCTTGCCGAAAGATAAGTGGATTTTTTTCTGTGAGAGGTTTGAAATCAGCTGGTGGAATTGGTAACCGCACAAGACGTTGACTTCGGCTCGTTGTTTGACACGGACCCAACATTCCGGGATTCGCGCTTACCTTGCGCAAGACCATTTTGCGGGATTCAGGCGTGCTCAACCATTGGCCGCAGCTCGCTGGACAGCCGATTGAAGAGCCCCCCCCGTTCAAGGCGCTGGACGACATCAACTTTTTTGTTGAGCAAGGCGAAGTGTCGTTTGGTATTATTGGCATCAACTATGCTGGCAAGAGTAACGAGAATTGCTGTCTGACTCCATTGATTTGTTTTCATCACCTAGATGCGCCTTCACGAAACTGAACGATACGCTATCATTCAATCCATCCGATCAGTCGATCCGGATGCGGCTGTCTACCTTTTTGGCTCGCGTGCGGACGATACCGCCAAGGGTGGCGATATCGACCTTCTGGTTTTATCCAGGAAAATTAACCTGATGGCGAAATTAGCCATCCTTGCCCAACTCCATCAACAACTGGGTGAGCAAAAAATTGATCTTGCCGTCTACGCTGATCTTTCCAGGCCATTCGCTCGTCTGGCTGTAAAAGAAGGGAAACTGCGATGAATGCGGATAAACTGCTCCTATTGCAAGAAGAGCTGCGCGGCCTGGAAAACGCCGCTACTCATTTGCGCTTTTCCATCGACCAAACGCAAGGTCTGCTCAATCAGCAAGACTGGCAGCCGGAAGAACTGGAACGCTTGGAATCGTTAGCCAGCAGGTTTGCCCGACTATCCGATCTGCTCATGCAAAGAGTGATGCGGCTGATGACGATCTGGAGCTCACGGCTACAGGCACGCTGTTGGATCGCATTCATCGTGCTGAAAAGCGCGGGTGGATAGATGACGCCATAAAGCTTGTACGAATTCGTGAACTTAGAAATCTGATCGCACATGAATACGCGGCGGACAAGATGTCCGAAATTTATGCCGCTGTCGCGGCCCTCGCTCCAGAGCTTCTCGCTGTGGTGCCAAAGGTGACTGCCTATGCTCACGAACTAGAAAAAAAGTACCCCATCCGCTGATAGTAATATCGCGTTACCACACTCCAACTGATATCGCTCTATGCCCATCATCGAAGTCAACCATGTCACCAAAGAATACCAGCTGGCCAATTGCAAAGGCATGAAAACCACTGCATTTAATCAGTGGCGGCGGCTTACCGGTCAGCCGATTGAAGAGCGCGCCCTGTTCAAGGCGCTGGACGACATCAACTTTTTTGTTGAGCAAGGCGAAGTGCTGGACATCATTGACACTAACGGCGTCTGCAAAAACACATTGTTCAAAGTACTCGCCGGGATCGGCATTTCCATCACAAGGTGCTGCTGGCTGCGTTGTGCCGACTGCTCCGAAACACAAATACTTGGATTCCGGAATGCCTGAAATCAGCCGCTTTTTCGGCATAATCATTGCCATGTATTACGATGATCATGCGCCACCTCATTTCCATGTTCGATATGGGAGCAAAAAGCGATCGTTGCAATCGAGTCGCTAGCCGTAATTCAAGGTAAACTCTCACCCAAAGCGCTTGGGCTGGTAATAGAGTGGGCAGCTCAGCACCAGGAAGAGCTACTGAATGACTGGAAGTTGGCCACCCAGCACTCGCCACTCAAACCAATCAAGCCACTGAGTAAAACCATGCTCAAGGATATCGTTGAAGTAACGCCACTTCCGGGATACCGCCTACACCTTCGCTTTGAGGACGGCGTGGAGGGAGATGTGGACCTGACCACGCTCATAAGCTTTGACGGGATTTTGCCCCATTGCGGGATCCGTTACTGTTCAACCAGGCTCACGCCAGCCCGGAGCTTGGAACAGTCTGTTGGCCCAACGGAGCGGATATCGATCCAGATGTCTTATACGCGGAGATATCCAGGCAAGCGCTTCCGTCTTTTCCGTGCATGCGGCAAGTAGAATAGTTCAGGATTGCGCTGTTCACTAATCATTACCCCCTATACGCTACTCACTATGCCCATCATCGAAGTCAACCACGTCACCAAAGAATACCAGCTTGGCCAATTGCAAAGCATGAAAACCACCGCGTTCAACCAGTGGCGGCGGCTCACCAGCCAGCCGGTTGAAAATCGTGCTCCGTTCAAGACACTGGGTGACGTCACTTTCTCGGTCAAGCAAGGCGCGGTGTTGTTTGGTATTATTGGCACCACAGGTCAGTTGAGAGCAGGATGCTCAATCTGCTGGTTAACACGCTAAACAGGCACGTCAATCATTACCAAGGTGGTGCCGCACATCACAGCAAGTTGCGGGCTGGCCCACACGAATTGAACTTGACTGCCGTTCGTGCTGAGAAAAGTAAGTCCCGCATACGAGAGGTAAGGCGTAAGTAGTGAACAGTTTTACTGCCGTTTGGATGTTGTTTTATGATTTTAAATATCTCGCAACCAATTGATAAATTGACAAATAAAAAATTGTTCATTGAGAACTTATCGAAGCATAAGAAGCCATTGTCATTTTGACAAGCCCAATGCGAACGACTTCTTGGATAAACAGTGCCCAGTCTATAATTCCCAGATAGTCGATTTCTTTATATTATGGATGGGAGTGAACCATGAAAAACCTTAAATTTGTCGTTTACCGGAAAGATAAATATTACTTTTCACAATGCTTAAACGTTGACGTAGCAAGCTGTGGCGACACTATCAACGAAGCGATCCAGAATCTGAAGGAGGCCACCGAGCTCTACTTTGAAGAAGGGGAGGCAGAATACCACCCTATAGAAGAAGCCCTGCTTGGAGAATACGCTGTAAATGGCTGAGCTTTATTCATCAAGGGCGATTGTTAATATTTTGCTGCGGCACGGTTTCATCTTTATTTCCCAAAAAGGCAGCCATAAAAAATTCCGCAAAGGTGAAAGAACCGTGATTGTTCCTGATCCCAAGAAGGAAATACCATTAGGTACGTTTGCATCTATTCTCAGGCAGTCCGGCCTTAGCAAGGAAGACTTTAA
This sequence comes from Nitrosomonadales bacterium, assembly GCA_016721605.1. Classification (GTDB taxonomy): domain Bacteria; phylum Pseudomonadota; class Gammaproteobacteria; order Burkholderiales; family Gallionellaceae; genus Nitrotoga. The sequence continues at coordinate 183,810 of JADKHS010000002.1, read as the reverse complement.
ATAACTATGCCCATCATCGAAGTCAACCACGTCACCAAAGAATACCAGCTTGGCCAATTGCAAAGCATGAAAACCACTGCATTTAATCAGTGGCGGCGGCTTACAGGCCAGCCGATTGAAGAGCGCGCCCCGTTCAAGGCGTTGGATGACGTCAATTTCAGCATCGAGACAGGCGAAGTTGTCGGCATCATTGGCCACAACGGTGCTGGCAAGAGCACGCTGCTCAAACTGCTGGCCAACATTTCAAAACCCCTCGAGCGGCAGCATCCAGGTTAAAGGCAAGGTGGCACCGTTGATTGAAGTGGGGGCGGGCTTGGTGGGCGATCTTACCGGACGCGAAAACATCTACCTCAACGGCGCTATCCTTGGCATCGCTAAAGCAGAAATAAAGCGCAAATTCGATGACATCGTCGCCTTCGCCGAACTTGAAGAATTCATCGACACTCCAATCAAGTGCTATTCTTCTGGCATGCAGGAGCGGCTTTAACCGCGAAAATCTAGAATTGGTATTAACCCCTTTGACCTACATCACTAACCCCCAGGAGTCCTGAAAATGAGCCTCACAGTTGAACAAATCGCCGAGGAAGCGCTTTCCCTTCCTAGTGAAGCACGGGCTTTACTTGCTGATCGCCTTGTTGAAAGCCTTGATCCCTTAGAGGACGGCTATATACGGCAGCTTTGGGTTGCTGAAGCGCGCGCCCGCCGTGATAATGTCAGGACTGGCCTGGTTAAAACCATTCCGGGTCTTGAGGCGCTGGATCACGTTCGGAAATCGGTCACGCGATGAGATTTGAGTTCCACCCAGAGGCACTGGCCGAATACGAAGATGCCGCTCGCTATTACGCAGGGTGTCAGTTTGGCTTGGAACTTCGGTTCATTGCGGCGGTGGAACAAGTCATCCAGCAGATTATCGAAGCGCCTGACTGTTGGCCGGTGCTTGAAGAGGATATTCGCCGATGTCTTACCCGCGTCTTTCCTTATGCAGTACTTTACTCGGCTGAAACCGATTACATACTGATCATCTCACTCATGCATACTCACCGCGAGCCAGGATATTGGCGTAAACGTATCACAAATTAAGTAAATTGAATAACCGCTATCCGCCATTTAATAATCACTAACCGCTATGCCCATCATCGAAGTCAACCACCTAACCAAAAAATACCAGCATCGGCCAGATGTAGAGCCTGAAAGCCACCGCATTTAATCAATGGCGGCGATTCATCGGACAATCGATTGACGAACGTCCCCCATTCAAGCGTTACGGGCCCGGAATTCGCTCAGCGCTTTGAGCTGTTATGGCTGGGCGCGAAATCCAATGGCTTCTCCGAGTTAAATGACCCGAAAGACCAGGAAGCGCGTTTTGATGCGCAGGTATCCGCGAGGGAAGGCCGTAACGAAGAAGCCATGTTCAAGGACAGCGACTACATTCGTGCGCTGGAATATGGCCTGCCGCCCACTGCCGGAGAAGGCATCGGAATAGACCGGCTGGTGATGCTGCTCATCAACAGTTCCAGCATCCGCGATGTAATTTTATTTCCGCAAATGCGTCCCTAAAGATAACGAAATAACCAAGAACCTGCTATTGAAATAAGCCAACTAGATTAATTTACTTAATTACCCCATGCTTCGATTTCGACAATTCGGGAGTAGCCGGCGAGCACGCTGGTGACGTTTACTCGAATTCGATCAGTGGTGAACGCAGCGAAGTTTACTGTCCGTTTGACCAGATTATTTCCACTTACCGTAGCAAGAGTAATCCAGGTCGATCCATTCCATCCTTGGACTGTAAAGCCAGTTACGCCATAAGTGTTAAAGGTTAACGAATCAGTAGGTTCGATCGGACTAGTGTAATTGTCCTGGAATCGTAAGACCACCACACGATCAATCGTTTTCGTGCCATTGAAATTGATTTGCACCCAGGTTGCGTATTGATTGTTGCATCATTCCAGCCCCCCCATGCCCAATTGACACCACTACGCTGGTTATTATTGACCGCCCACCGGATAAGCGCCGCTATAGATACTTGACGCTGAAGCAACCGCCCCGACGCTAGCGAGCGCAATGTTGCTACTCGTGGTTGTGGGCATCGTCATCGCCGAAACCGGATTTGACTGCGCTGAGCAGTTGTTTACAGCATCACACGCCGCTCCCATGCCTCGATTTCGGTGATGCGGGAGTAGCCGTCGAGCACGCCGGTGACGTTTACCCGAATCCGATCGGTGGTGAACGCAGCGAAGCTTACTGTCCGTTTGACCAGATTATTTCCACTTACCGTAGCAAGAGTAATCCAGGTCGATCCATTCCATCCTTGGACGGTAAAGCCAGTTACGCCATAAGTGTTAAAGGTTAACGAATTAGTAGGTTCGATCGGACTAGTGTAATTGTCCTGAATCGTATAGACCACCACACGATCAATCGTTTTCGTGCCATTGAAATTGATTTGCACCCAGTCGGGTTGCGTATTGATTGTTGCATCATTCCAGCCCCCTCCATTGGCCCAATTGACACCACTACGCTGGTTATTATTGACCGCCTCCACCGGATAAGCGCTGCTATAGATACTTGACGCTGAAGCAACCGCCCCGACGCTAGCGAGCGCAATGTTGCTACTCGTGGTTGTGGGCATCGTCATCGCCGAAACCGGATTTGACTGCGCTGAGCAGTTGTTTACAGCATCACACGCCGCTAATGTGTAGCTATAACTGGTCGAGGCAGTTAAACCCGTATCGTTAAAGCTCGTTGTAGCGGGGCTTCCAACTAAAGTGCCCCCACGAAAAACTTTGTAGCTAGTTACGCCCACATTGTCCGTTGAGGCCACCCAGCTTAGGTTTATCTGAGCAGAACTAACGGATGTGGCAGAAAGCCCAGTAGGTACAGTAGGTGACAAATTGTCTGCGCCACAATTCCCCCACCGATCCAGTTCCCATCCATCTTGAAAATAGCCGAAGAAGCACAACCAGCCGCGATATCAAGCTGCGTCGGCGCCCCTCCTCCGAATACCACCGGAGCTATCGCCACGCCGTTATTATAAAGTGGTGGCTGAAAAGAAAGATCTGAGGATGTTTCCGAATAGGGGCCGACACTGGAACCAGAAGTAAATCCTGTATGAATTACTTCGGCGTGTAGTGTGTAGATGCCGGGGAGTAGGAGAAATTTAAAGTAGCCGGTATTTTGGCTAAGGTAGTCTGATACAGAACTAAATACTTTATTGGTGTTTATATCTTTAGCCCAAATATTAGCGCCACGGATAGGCGTGCCGTTGGCCTGGGTGAATACTCCGGTAAGCTGGCCATACACTAGCTACTGTTGCGGTGGGGTAAAGGGCACTGACTGCGGCAGTGTCGTCTTCGTGGAGAGAGTCAAGCCCCGGTAGGCAATGGGATACATTAATGGATAATTTGAATTCACCAGCCCTTGTGAATTATCCAATTGAGAGTGATCCAACCCGATCAAGTGGCCAGTTTCATGGGCAAGTACGACTTTCATAGTCGTATCACTTACCGATATGTAGCCATTGATCACAGCTCGGCCTTCCTTATATTCACACTGCGTGCCGTTATTATTCCAAGCTGAACCAGCAAACCCCAGGACGCTATTTTTTGCCCCCACACCGAACATGGAATCAATAATGGAGCCATCGGTATCATAAATGACAGGATTCAACCCATCCGAGAAGTTATACAAGTAGGCCAAATAATTACTGGAGGTAACGTCCACAGAAAGATCTGGCCCGCGTGAGAGCATTACTGTTGATGTCGCTACATTAGTCCATAGGGAGACAGCCTCTGTGACCAATGCATCTGCTTGCTCTTTAGTCCGGGAACCAAGAGTTCCTTGATCATAGTTAAGCGATACGTTGCCTGCACCTGGGTATTTAGTAGCGAGTTGATAACAAACCACCAAAGGGCCACCAGCAAACGTAGAAGCCGCAAACGTGATTAACGCCCCAGCTATAAACCCGTGCATGATTCTCAGGCATATCATTTAGCGGTTCCCCTTTGCTGACGCACAAGCTGTTTAAATTCATCAAGATCAAGCCGTTTAATAGGCCCCGGTGCCTTCCGCATTTTGGTTAGAGCTGAGGGAGGCACCAAGTGATCAGGAATTCCCAATGTCATTTCTTTGAAATCTCGGCCGTTGGTTACATGAAAACCCTTTGATACCGGGATAATATTAAATTTCCCCTGCTCAAGACCCACAGGACTTGAGAATCCGGATGCCGAAACTCCGTACAGAAAAAGGATATAACTCTCCCCGACTGTAAAAGTAGGCACGCCTGTTATTTGATTTATTCCCTCCTGTATCTTCCCGCCGATTTGCTTAATGGTATGTGTGGCCCCAACTTCACCCTTGAGAACTTCCTGCACTTCAAAGGTGGAATAAGTCACAATTGAACCTGTTTGGGGATCACGTTCGCTGTGGTCCTCAAGAGCTTTTCCCTGAAATGCGATAGCGGCGTCGTTAACGATTTCATCCATGTAAAGTGGTAACACACTCATGGCACGTGCTGGCAGTGCAATTACAAGAGCTGAGCAAATAAGCAAAAAGAAATTTTTTTAGCATTCAAAGTAACTCCAAAGGGATAATGCATACGGACCAGTATTCGACAATATTATTGTTACGGCCATGAGGTTGAGCAGAAGATACTGTCGCTATTAAATTTGACTGTAGATAAGTTCAAACATATCTTGGTCGGATTAATATTCTATATGGGGAAAAAATAAGCCCCAGGCGCTATCGGATCCATTTTATACCCTTCAGCACTTACCCTAAAAGGTCAATCAAGCATTTTTTTAGGTTGTTAATCCAAGCTTCATAAAAGTACGCTACTGTAAAAATTTATAAGAACCATTCCCATGTCTGGGCATCCACTAACCCTAGTAGCTCGGGTTTTATTAAAATGTTAAAATCAAAACCTTTTTTCATTTTTCCATTTGATTAATTATTAACAAAAATTAAAAAAGCTTACTCAATAAATTAATGACTGCGAGTATTTTCAATAGAAATTTTGTAGCCCACAATGAATAAGAAGAGGGGCAATTCTGAAGCCTGATTGAACAATGTATTTATGATTTGCTATGTGTCGCCGAATATATGGGCAATGGACTCAGTGCTAGTCAGACCGACATCCAAAATATGAACAATTCAAATTAGAATTCTATCAACCAAACAATAGGAGCAATAAAGCATATGGTTTTCGTAGTAAAAAATCTTGTCGAATACCTCGAGCTGCTGACTGTACTTGCATGGAAGAACGTCACCTTGCGATATAAACTGGCTTATCTGGGCATTGCCTGGGCTGTAGTAAAGCCCCTCACCCTTATGCTGATCCTTACCTTAGTCAAGAGCTTCGTCGGCATTGACAGTGACAACATCGCTTATCCTCTATTAACCTTCGCTGCACTCATCCTCTGGATTTTTTCAAGAATCTGCTTCGGAGGGCGTAAGGAGTGTGGTGGGCAATGCCAACCTGATCAAAAAATCTATTTCCCTCGCGAGATATTCCTCATAACGACAGTCGTCATTAAGCTTGTGGAGCTTGGCATCAACTTTATCATCTTGGCTGGGCTCATGATTTGGTTTCAATTTATACCCAACATGTACATGCTATGGGTGCCTATCATCATTTTTTACACTATTCTGGCAGCCTTAAGCATCGCATTTGCCGGCGCAGCAATCAATGTTTACTACCGGGATATGGGAACAGCCCCTACCAGTGCTGCTTTCCTTGTTAATGTACGCATACCCAGTAATTTATCCATTGCAGCTGGTGAAGGATAAACTTTTGGAGCAACAAGCTGCCGGTGAGTGGTCGAACCTGCTTTATACCCTATATACTCTGAACCCTCTGGCCGGCATCATTGAAGCGTTTCAGAGTATTGTACTAAGAAACCAGTCGCCCGATCTGACAGCCATGGTACCCGGCATAATTTTGGTTGCGATCCTACTTCCATTAAGCTACGCCTTTTCCAACGGGCGGAATCCTATTTCGCGGATGTTATCTGAACATGCCTATCATTGAAGTCAACCACGTAACCAAAGAATACCAGCTTGGCCAATTGTAAAGCCTGAAAACCACTGCGCTCGACCAGTGGCGGTGGCTTACAGGCCAGCCGATTGAAGAGCGCGCCCCGTTCAAGGCGTTGGATGACGTCAACTTCAGCATCGAGCCAGGCGAAGTTGTCGGCATCATCGGCCACAACGGTGCTGGCAAGAGCACGCTGCTCAAACTGCTGGCCAACATTTCAAACCCCTCGAGCGGCAGCATCCAGGTTAAAGGCAAGGTGGCGCCGTTGATTGAAGTGGGTGCGGGCTTGGTGGGCGATCTTACCGGACGCGAAAATATCTACCTCAACGGCGCCATCCTTGGCATCGCTAAAGCAGAAATAAAGCGCAAGTTTGACGATATCGTCGCCTTTGCCGAACTTGAAGAGTTTATTGATACTCCGATCAAACGATACAGCTCTGGCATGCAGGTACGGCTGGGATTTTCCATCGCCACCAGTGTGGAGTCCGATATCCTAATTGTTGACGAAGTGCTGGCGGTGGGATCTGGCGTTTCAGCGGAAATGCTTTGACCGGATGGAGGATTTAATTAGGAGGCAGGGTAAAACCGTGCTGCTGGTCAGCCATAATATTCGTCAAGTAGAGCGTCTTTGCTCTCGCACTATACTTATGAGTCGAGGTATGATCGCACTAGATGGGGTATCAAAAGATGTCTGTAATGCTTTTTTTGAGGCCAGCGACAAACAAATTCAGGGTATGAAAATCTCTACTCAAAAAGGGCGCACTGAATCCAGTGGCGATATTGAAATAGAATCGGTATCTGTTTTCAACATGACTGGCCAACCAGCCTCAACCATTGAATACCTTGAGGACATGGAATTTCAAGTGACCTATCGAGTAAAAAAAGTGCTTCCGGAACCCATATTCGGACTAGGCATTCACACAACCGATTTTCTCTATCTGACCACCAGTCAAAGCCTTGGCAAACTTGTGCCTGGCAATCTCTCTCCAGGAATTTATACTTTGAGCTATAAGGTACGTAGCTTCCCGTTTTTACCTGGCGTTTATTCATTACGACTAGGGGTTGCACTTGCTGGTTCATTTCAACCGATTTTTTATAGTGAGAACGTCATGCCGATTCAGGTTATTGCCCCTCATATCAATCGTGCTGTTGTATCCGGGCAAAATGAAGGATTTGTTGCATTGGATGGTGATTGGGGGTTGACAGTAAAAAGTTCTGAGACGGAAATAGGCATTTCCGCTTCAGCCTAAATTATTGGCATCTATTAAATATTATAATAAAAAAGTTCACGCAAATGAGACAAAACGATACTATTAGTACTAGACATGCCTATACGAGCGCAAGGCCGGATATCATAGCCAAAGTACCCCAAAGCGCCCTGCATATACTCGACGTGGGTTGTAGCAATGGTACGCTTGGCGGCATTACGCGATGGTGCCGAATCGTGTTGTTGAGGAGTTGAGTTTGGGACGGAACCTTCTGTGAAGAAGCATTAGATAGATTGGATCAAGTTATCCAAGGCGATTTGAACCAGTTTGACTGGCAAAACACATTTTTCCTCCTCAGTCTTCGATTGCATGATCTTCGCCGATATTCTGGAGCATCTCATAGATCCTTGGCAAGCTTTGCGTCAGGCTGTGGAACATTTGAAGCCAGGAGGAACGGCTATTATAAGCGTTCCCAACATTCGACATATCTCCTCTCTGAATTCAATATTCCTGCAGGGTACCTTCCCCCGGATCGGGCGGGGCATGTTTGATCGCACCATCTACGCTGGTTTACCTGCACGGATGCACGTCGTTTGCTTACGGATAGCGGACTGCACTTGGTTTCACTGTCGGCCAATTTACGTATCAATGATATCCCCGGCACCCCTCTTAACCGTTTCGCTCAGCGTCACCTTGTACGTTTTGAAAAGTGGTCTTGGGTGAGAGAGTTTCTCGGTTATCAGTTCGTGCTTGTAGGAACTAAAAACTAGTATGACTAAAACCCAAAAATCCCTTGTTTATATATTGATACTAAATTATTGCTCTCTCGATGACACTATCGGCTGCATTGAGTCAGTGCGTTGTCTTGACTACCCGAATTTTCGTTGCTTGTCATTGATATGCATCCCCCGATGGAAGTGGTATCGAGTTGGCAAAACTACTTCGGATTGAGTTTCTTCAACTCCCGAAAAATATCGGGTATGCCGGTGGTAACAACGAAGGCATAAGAATTGCCCTGATCATCCGCAGATTATGTTTTCATCATCAATCCAGATGTTCGTCTACCCTCGGATTGTCTGCGAAATTATTTGTGTGTGTTCGATTCCGATAGCAGCATGGAGGCGCACTCAACTCTATCCAGCTTACGCCTGATGGCAGCAATCGACCGCAGTTTCTTTGCCAGTGTGCTCGAACCCGCTGGTTACCCGCCTCCAGCATGGTGCGAATAACTACCCCGATGTATTTGAAACAAGAACACTATTTGGCGCGGCGTTGATTATTTCCAGCCGAACCTTGGAAAAGGTGGGCGGATTCCGCCCTTTGTATTTTGCCTATGGAGAAGAAACTGATCTATGCAGTCGTATTATGTTTCATGGCCTACGTCTGATGGTGACCACGCGCTCACCGGTGATTCACCTGCGTACCAGTTCCCAGCCCGAGTGACTTTATCCTTTTCCTCAAACTCAAGGGGTATTACCTTTCCCAGCTGAAAAGTCCTTTCCAGCCCTGTCCATATCGGCCACGAATCTAGTTCGTACGTTCTGGACTGCTTTCCTGGAGCCAATGGCGATATCCATTCAATTCCTACCCGATCAGTCGTGCAGTGATAAAACGTGCCGCATGGTGGTTTATCGTACACGCCTATCGTATATGGCTGCACCGTCGAATCGAAATGGCGGGACGCGCTCATGTTTAAGGTCACTGCGAGTTTGCGATTAAACTATAGGCTGTTAGAGGACATCTAATGTCTGATTAGACCGTATGCAGTATTCAAGTCGAATTTTTATCTTTAGAGACTGATCATCCAATGACGCCCCTCGTATCCATCATTACCCCCGCATACAATCGTGCGCGATTCCTTCCCGAAACATTGGACAGTGTTCTTGGCCAGAGCGTGACTGACATCGAGTGCATTGTGGTGGACGATGGTTCCACAGATGGTACGAAGGACATTATGATGCGTTACTGCGCCCGCGATCCGCGAGTGCGGTATCTGCGACAAGAGAATCGCGGGCCATCGGCGGCCAGAAATTATGGACTCGCGGAAGCGCGTGGCCGTTTCATTCAGTTTCTCGACAGCGATGACATAATCACCACAGACAAATTCGCAAAACAGATAAAGCAACTGGACGGTATCAAGGATCTGGCGCTGTCCTATTGCGACTACCGTTACTGCTCACATGACGACGTGAACAAAACTGTAAGTCGCGACAACTTTCCACCGCCGCGCTTCGTGATGCAGAGACGACTTTGGGACATAGCCTCTCGTTGGGAGACAGAATTCAGTATTCCCATGCACTGTTTTCTTTTTGACGCGAGGTTCTTCAAAGAGCGGAGTATCCGCTTTGACGAGGGACTTCCCAACCACAACGACTGGGATTGCTGGATGCAGGTGTTCGCGCTTGACCCAATGGTGTTTCATGTTCCCGAAATGCTGGCAATTTATCGCCTGCATGATGACTCCATCTGCTCAGATCGTCAGAAACTCGCTATTGGTTTTACGAAAGCCATTCACAAACAGCAACATTTTCGCCATGATCCGGTGATGCGACATTTTTTGGCTGACAAGATGAAAAAATGAAACGTGCCTACAGCAATAATCAACCCCTGCGGCTATGATGAAGTTTCGGCACTACGCGAATCACGTTTACAAAAACTGATGCCTTGGACATTTCAAAAATACATTGCAAATATATCCCGTATGATTTCTCGAAGACGTACTCCATTATGAAATCTCATACTAACATTGAGGCCAAGCAGATTCGCGCGATCGCGTTCTATCTCCCCCAATACCATGCTATTCCCGAGAACGACGAATGGTGGGGCAAAGGCTTCACCGAGTGGCGCAATGTCGCTAAAGCGCGCCCCCTATTTCCCGGCCACTATCAGCCTCACCTGCCCGCTGATCTCGGTTTTTACGACCTGCGCTTGACGGAAGTGCGCGAAGCACAGGCCGATCTGGCACGAGAATATGGCCTCCATGGATTTTGCTACTATCATTACTGGTTCAATGGTAGGCGTATTCTTGAGCGCCCTTTTAATGAAGTCCTTGCATCTGGCAAACCGGATTTCCCTTTTTGCCTGTGTTGGGCAACGAGAATTGGACTCGTGCATGGGATGGTGGTGAGCGGGAGGCTTTGTTGGAGCAAATTACTCGTTTGAAGATGACTTGGCCCATACGTGCGCTCATTCCAGCCTTTCGCGATCCACGATATATCCGGGTTGACGGTAAGCCTCTTTTCTTAGTTTATCGTACAGACACCTGCCAATCCGCAACGTACCGCAAATCTGGCGTAATGAAGCGATGCGTGCAGGAATAGGAGATTTATCTCGCACGCGTCGAAAGTTTTGTGGGGAAACATCGCCACAGGCGTTGGTTTTGATGCCGCTGTTGAATTTGCCCCAGATTGGCGTACCCTGGATTCGTTCTTGTTCCGTTCGCCCATGTTTTTGCAGGCCATCAAGTGGGGGTTGTTGCCGCCGCTCTATCAGCAACAATCCATTACCACTTATGAGCGTCTTGTACGAAGGATGCTTGCTAAGCCTGATGTTCCTTATGTCCGTTTTCGCTGTGCTACTCCTGGGTTTGACAACAGCGCCAGGCGTACCGAAAAAGGTGCAGCGGTTTACGTCGGTTCTACCCCTGAAAGATATGGTCAGTGGCTGTCTAGTTTGGTACAGAAAACAGTTGCACGTAGAGCAGGTGATGAGCGCATTGTGTTTATCAATGCGTGGAATGAATGGGGTGAAGGTAATCATCTCGAACCTGATCGGCGCTTCGGTCTGGGTTTTCTGAAAGCCACGTTTCAGGCGCTTGCAATTTTGCCTGTGCCTTCTGTGGCTGATAGTAAATCTTTGATTCAGCCACGATTGCGTAAGCTTCGCTGTGGAAGCAACGTTATTGGAAGCTAAAAAGTGCTCTTGAGGAGTTGCGGGTTGTATACCGACATACTCGTTATTGGCGTAGCCGTGGATGTGATGAAGACTGATATAGCTTCGGTAAGTATCATTATCCTCAATTGGAACGGATGGCAGGACACACTCGAATGCTTGCAATCGGTCCAGAAAATTAATTATCCCAACTTTCGCATACTGGTTGTCGACAATGGTTCCAGCGATGGATCCGTGGCGCAGATCCGGCAGGCGTTCCCCGATGTGGAACTGTTGGAAACCGGGAAAAATCTCGGTTACGCTGGTGGAAATAATGCCGGGATAGCGCATGCATTGAGCGAACAACCCGCGTTCGTTTTGTTGCTTAATAGTGACACGGTTGTGGATCCGGACATTTTAAACGCATTTATTGATGCCGCTTCCGCTTATCCGGCGGCAGGTATTTTCGGCGCTAAAAGTTATTACTATTCCCAGCCGGACATTATTTGGACGTTGGGCGGTAAATGGGACAGAAGCGCCACGGAGATCATGTTTATTGGCCAGGGGGAACGCGATACTGGGGCGTTGTGTGCTCAGCCCTTTGAGGTAGATTATGTCATTGGGTGTGCTTTGTTCTGTCGTGTTGAGATGGTTCAAAAAATAGGAATGATGGAAGAGGCATTTTTTCTGAATTTTGAGGAGATGGATTGGTGCTATCGGGCAAGGGCGGCCGGTTATTCTTCTTACGCCGTGCCAGGGGCTAAATTGTGGCATAAAGTTTCAGTATCGTTCGGTGGCGCAGAATCGCCGTTGTGGAAGTATTTCATGATTCGGAATGAGTTGCTTTGGGCGCGCAGGCATCTTTCTTTGCGCGGGCGCATGCGGGTTGCGCAAAAAATTTTGCGGCAACTACTTCCCGGCTTTTCGCTAGGTGAGCCTGGTAAATATGGATTCGTTCAGCGCCTCTATTGGGAAACCACGCGCTATGTCCGTGAGATAAACCGGCGGGGGCATCAGCCTTATTATCAGGCACAGCTTTATGGCGTTATGGATTACCTTTGCCGCCGTTTTGGCGATTGCCCCTCCTCTGTCAGAAAGAAGCTCATAGCGAAGCCGGATGAAGCCGCAAGCTGAAACACCTGATTCGCCGCAACGGGCAGGCGATTCTAACCCCCGTGTAAGCGTGTTGATGGCCGCCTATAACTGTGCGGCTTATGTTGGTGAAGCCATCGAAAGCGTGTTGGCGCAAACCATGCCTGACCTGGAACTCATCCTGGTGGATGACGGTAGTACCGACCAGTCACCAGAGATCATGAAACATTACGCCGACCAGGACGCTCGCGTGGTTGTTTACCGGCAGGAAAATCAGGGGATCGGCGGTGCTACCAACCAGGCTTTGAAACTTGCCCGCGCACCCTATATTGCGATCCTCGACAGTGATGACACCATGGTGCCTGAGCGGCTCGCCATCCAGGCGGATTATCTGGATCAGCATGCAGATATCGCAGCGGTAGGCAGTCAATGGTTCACCATGAATACCCAGGGTGACATTCTGGGAATAGACCGACAGCCCACTGACCCGAATAGTCTGTTTACCCTCATGTTCGCTTATTTCGCCATGCATCACCCTACTATCATGGCACGCAAAGAAATCATCCTGGCTTGTGGCGCTTATGACAGCAAGATCAGGCGAGGATGTATGGACTACGGTCTGTTTTTTAATCTTCTGCTCGCAGGGCATCGCATGACCAACCTGCCTTACCTACTGACCCGCTGGCGATTGAATCCGAGCGGTGCCACACATGGCAACGCGGGCCCGCAGACGGAAGATTGCATGAGCATCCGGGCTAAGGGCTTTATGAAAATGACGGCACAGGATAGCAATCGTGCAAACCAGCTTGCGTTGGCTTTGGTTCGGACTTTTCCCGCTGGGAGCTGGTTTGACGAGAGAGTCTCGCACCTGGTGTCTGATCCTGCACCTAGTCCAGCTTTACTCCGATGGCGTGAGCTTGCGGCGCGCGGGCTCGTTTCTGATCTGGAAGCCGCTTGCGTGAACTGGTTATGCAATGAACAAGATTATGCGGAACAGTTGGCTGATTTATTGGGGCGGGATGGCTTTTTCTGGCTTGGGCAATTGGTTCTTGGCAAGGCGGGCCGCGTGGCGGTGGCTTCCGATAAAATTGTAAATCCTGTTCCGATAATTGCCACTTCCCCTGGACTGGCTTTACTCATCACTACCCAAGCAGGGGACCACGAACTGATGGACCGCGTCCGCGCCAGCCTTGATAGCTTGCCGGAGAATGCCGAGATTATTGTTTTTTCCACGGATGGCACAGCAGCGAACGTACCTGCTTCATTGCTGCACCCCAGGCTGCGCGTTTTGCCGACAGCCGCTGTAATCACCAAGCTTGGCACCAAGCATTGTCGGAGACACGTTACGAGTTCATTGCCTGTGCCGCAGCGGGATGCCGGCATCATCCCGAATTTCTTGCGCAAAGCCTGGCCGCATTGCAGTCAGATATAAATCTATCGTTGGTCTACGCACCTTCGGATGTGTATTACCCGGACGCGCTTGATTGCAATGGTAACGCCGTCAAAGACCCCAGCCCTGAGCCGCTCTGGACACGGCAGACCTTGTTGGGCAGAGATAGGGGTAACTTGAGTTGCATGGTGTTTCGGCGCAAATTGATCTGTGCCCTTCCGCTTGCCATTGAGGAAATTGTGCCGGTAACAAGTTGGGCGATTGCCCGCAGCCTGCTAGGCTGTACTGAGCCGTTGGTATTACCGCTACGCAATATCGAGTTTGCCCCTGAAATTGCGCTCGCCAACAACATTATGGATGCTTTGATCCGGCGTTTGGTTACGTGGTATTTGGACACGGGCTTGGGCAGTATTCCCACCTCTTGGGCTTGGCCGCGATTATCGGCCACTCAAGGGTTGCAACGAGTGCGCGAACTCGATGCCCGTTTACTGGAAAATAAATTGTGCATCCACCCGGGAAACGCCTCCGTGATCGCGGAGTTTGTTGCCTGCTTTTCACGCATGGCGTTATTTCGCCCCGTGTTTAAATATCTTCTTGTACACTATCCAGACACCGCAATTGGTGTGCTTCGCAAACGCAGTACTTTGGTTGCCTCATTGTGTGGCCCTTGGCGTTTATTGTTGCGTGGTTATACTAAATTCCGTAAGGCCATAAGGCTGTACACATGAAAATCCTGCACGTTTTTCATTATTCAAACTTGGTCAATGGAGTGGACCGCACCACCCTGACCCTGCTGTGCGCTTTGCGCCAACTCGGGGCAGATGTCAGCGCTTTGGTACCCGACCGGGGCGATATTACCCAAGCGCTGGATGAACTGGGCGTGCCTTACCGGGTTGCCCTTTTGGGGTGTTGTACCGGGCCAAGCAAGCCTGCCGAGCTGGCCTACCTAGCGTATGCGGCTACCCGCGCGGAGATGATCGAGAGCTGGTTGCGGGAGGGTAATTTTGACCTTATCCACTTGAATACGGGTCACCTTATCGATGGGGCCATCGCTGCCTGCAAGGCAAATGTGCCTGTGGTCTGGCATATCCATGCCCCCTTTGAAATCGATTTGGAGCGTTATATTCGTTTTATGGGGCCTGCCGCTTACGCGTGGTTGTTGGGCGAGCTGGGCCATCATGTCATTGCGGTCTCGGAGGATGTGCGGGCCAGCTTGTTGAAATGGCTGCCCTCGGAGAAAGTCAGCACGTTGTATAACGGTATTGATGTTGACGATTTGGGTATCCGCGCGCGACAGCCGTGTAAGCCCCTTCGTGAAGAGTTGGGATTGCCCGCAAATGTTCCGCTTGTATTGGGTGTGGGGCGCATCTCGGCACAAAAAGACTTCGCCACGTTTGTTCGGGTGGCTAGGCGTGTGGCGGATACGCATGTAAGCGTCTGCTTTGTTATCGTTGGGCCGGTCGAAGCCCGTGAATTGGCGGAGGCACTACCCAAGCAGACCAAAGAGCTGGGGCTGGATGGCCGGGTATTTGTGTTAGGGGCAAGAAGCGATGTGCCCGCCTTGCTGGCGCAAAGTAATGTATTCCTCTCCACGGCGATATTTGAGGGGCAGGGCTTGGCGGCGCTTGAAGCCATGTCATTAAACAAGCCCGTGGTTGCAATGGATTGCGTTGGCTTGCGCGAATGCATCGAGCACGAAATAGATGGTCTGCTGGTGCCATTGGGAGATGAAGGCGCCTGTGCACAGGCCGTGTTGCGCGTGCTACATGATGGGGCACTAGCTGAAATGCTGGGACAACGGGGTAGGCAAAGCGTGCTTGATAAGTATTCCGCACAGGCATATGCCAAAGGGTTTCTCGCTATAACCGAAAGCGTGCTGCATAAAACCCGTACAGGTGAAAAAGCCCCCGCAGCCGATTTTGTATTGGGTTTATTGAAGAAAATTCGTGAAGCTCATGATAGGGCAGCACAATTGGATCAGCGCGCCAACTTGCAAACCCGGCTCAAAAATAGGTTATTGCAATGGACCAACTATTTAAAATGAGTAGAATCAGGCAATGATCGATCCCATTTCCTATAACCTGCATCACAGCGCCGATCAGTCATGAATCCTACCGTTTCCATCATCATGCCCTGTTACAACGGTATGCGGCATATTCAGGCCGCCATCGACAGTGTGCTGACGCAAACTTTTGGCGATTTTGAGCTGATCGTGGTGGACAACGGCTCCACTGATCGTACGCCTGAAATTCTCGGTGCAGTGAACGACCCCCGTCTTAGGGTGCTTACCCTGTCGGAACGCGGTGTAAGCCGCGCGCGTAACGTAGGGCTGAGGGAAGCGCGTGGCGCCTTCATCGCTTTTCTCGACAGCGACGATACTTGGAGCGCTGCGTTCTTGGAGAAAATGCATACGGCGCTAGCTTCTGATTCCAAGGCCGTTCTCGCTTATTGTGGGTGGCAAAACCTGGGTTTGCCCGGGTCGCGTGGAGAGCCGTTTGTTCCGCCTGATTACGAAAATCCGGACAAGGTCGCCACTTTGCTGGAGGGTTGCCGCTGGCCCATTCATGCCTGCCTCACTCAGCGTAACGCTATTATCGGAGCAGGTGGATTCAACACCAGTCTCACCATTGCCGAGGATTATTTGCTCTGGATGGAAGTATCTGTCACCGGCTCTATTATCCGCGTGCCTGAGGTGCTCGCCCGGTATCATCACCATGACGGTGTGCAGGCTACCCGGAACCAGGCGTTAGCTGCGCTTGATACCTTTAGGGCGAAACAACTATTTTTTCGCCGACATTCCGAAATTGCAAAGCAGCTTGGGCCAGATAGAATTGACGCTCTTACTTGGGATAAATTGATCCAGCAAGGTAATACCCTGCACTGGCAGGGTGACATCGAAAATGCGCGGCCCATCTTCCGTAAGGCGCTACTCGCGGGCCACGGCTCGTTTTCTGCCAAATTACGCAT
The DNA here is from genome assembly GCA_016721605.1 of Nitrosomonadales bacterium. Taxonomy (GTDB): domain Bacteria; phylum Pseudomonadota; class Gammaproteobacteria; order Burkholderiales; family Gallionellaceae; genus Nitrotoga. Next base: position 167,252 of record JADKHS010000002.1, on the reverse strand, counting down.
GCTGCCGAGCCTGCTGCCGCTAAGCATCCATCGCGCTATCCTCGCGGCTAAAAAAAGTTGAACTTCTAATGGACACAGCCCAACGAATTCCTGTACTCATGTATCACCGCGTGGGCGATGCCCATAATATGTGGGAACGCAAATACTGCATTAGCCCACAACGCTTTGCGGAACACATGAGTGCGCTGGCGCAATCTAATTGGCAGGCTGTTTCTGTTGATGATTTTATGGCTTGGCGGCAGGGTAAAAAAACTTTACCGGAGAAGGCATTCCTGATTAGCTTTGATGATGGTTTTAAAGGTGTGTATGAACATGCTTGGCCGGTTTTGCGTCAATACCACTGGCCAGCGGTCATGTTTCTGGTGAGTAATTTGATCGGTCAAAAGGATGTGTGGTCTAAAAATGAAAATCCCGAAGGGAATATCTACCCTCTTTTGAACCGAACTGAAATTGCGGAGATGGCGCAAGGGGGATTCAGTTTTCATGGCCATTCCCGCAACCACAAGGATCTCACTGCACTGAATGACACAGAGTTGACCGATGAAACTGAGGGTTGCAAGACCGAATTAAACCTTCTGGATATTCCATGCCGCGATTTCGCTTATCCCTATGGCCGTTTTGGCGAGCGGGAAGCGAGTGCTGTAAAAATGGCAGGTTTTGAGGCAGCCTTTTCAGTACAGCCCGGTTTTAACCGCCCTGATGTAGACATCTTCCGCATCCGCCGCTTGGATATTTTCGGCACTGACACGTCAGCCATGCTGCTGAGAAAAATTACACTGGGCAGCAATGATGGCCGTCTCATAGCTTGGGCTGGATATTACCTCAAACAATTACAAATCCGGTTGGGACTGGGATGAAGTTGACGTTATCCATTTGTACCCACAATCATCTGGCGGCGCTCAAGCAAACGCTCACCGGGTTGCATGATTTGCATCCTCCTCAAGGTTCTTGGGAACTTCTAATTGTGGACAATGCCAGCCCAGATGGCACTGGAGCGTGGCTTGCCCAAGGTGGCTGGCAGCGGTTAGATATCGACTGCCGGGTAGTGCAGGAAAACCGGTTGGGCGTGGCCCATGCCCGCAACCGGGCGCTCGCGGAAGCAAAAGGTGAATACGTGGTGTTTTTGGATGATGACGAAACCCCTGAGATTGACTGGTTGGTGAATCTTGAGCAGATTATTGATTCTTATCATCCTGCTGCCATTGGTGGCCGCATACGCGCACTTTTGCCCAATAGCCGTCCTGATTGGCTGACAGACGAATTATTGGGGTTTTTGGGTGAACTGGATTATGGGCCTGTAGAACGGGCGCTTACCGAAATTTCTACCCCTATTTTCACTGGCAATGCAGTTTTTCACCGGCAAACCATTCTGGACGCCAGTGGGTTTGATGGCAATTTGGGGCGTCGCGGTAATATCCAGTCTGGGGTGAGGACACAGAGCTTTACCAACGCTTGATTAGCTTGAAAAAAACTGTGCGCTGGGCGCCTAAAGCAATCATTCATCACCGTATCGAACCTTGGAAATTGCGCCGTACGTATTTTTTGCAACTACACTTTCGTCAAGGACGCATGGAAGGCGCACGGAAGCGGGGCGCTGCCTCGCGCATTCCGCCGCTTTATCTCATTCCGCAATTAGCGCGTGCGCACGGGCGGGCGTTTATGCAGCGCTTTAAACAAGGTGCGCACCATTCGTTGCGGCAAGAAATGAACGCAGCGTATTTTGTTGGGTATTTTTGGGGTTGGTTGCGCGATCCAGCATGAGTGACGCGCTTACCATCCTAATTTGCACCCACAACCGCGCAGATTTGCTGGAACTGGCGCTGACTTCACTCAATGCTGCACAACGCCCCGCCATGCCGGTGCAAATTTTGGTGGCGGCCAATGCCTGCACTGATGATACGGCGGTCCGCATGCGGGCGTATCAGTCCCAACAGGCCAGCAAAAACTGGTTGCCACTCCGCTTGATTGAAGTGCCCACACCGGGTAAGTCGCATGCGCTCAATCGGACCATTCCAGAAATCGACACTGAACTGACTGCCTTTGTCGATGATGACCATCGGGTCGACGAAAATTATCTGGTTGCAATTGCCCATGCCGCACAAAGCTGGCCCGATGCGGGGCTGTATTGTGGCCGCATCTTGCCTGATTGGAATGGAACTGAACCAAGCTGGGTGCATGACGAAGGACCGTACCGAATTTATCCGCTACCGGTGCCGCGCTATAACCAGGGCGATCAACCCAAAACAATCACGGCGGAAGAAGGCCCTATCCCTGGGGGCGGCAATCTTGTGGTACGACGCCATGTGTTTGCACTTGCCGGGCAGTTTTCAACCGAGCTTGGGCCGCACGGCCACGATTTGGGGGGCGGCGAGGACAGCGAATATGTATTGCGCGCCATGATTCGCGGCGTACGTTGCCAATACGCGCCGAACATCATTCAGCATCATTATGTAGATATTGATCGCTTGAAACTCAGCTACCTGTTGAAAAAGTTTTCAACGCACCCGTTCTACCTCGCGCATTCGGGGCAATGGCCGGATACCCCTGTATATGTGGCGCAAACTGGCGGAATATGGGTTTCATAGCGTGTTCAGCCGATCATGGGCCAAACGGCGTTTCTTCTGGATGCGGACCGCTGCCGCTTTGGGGGAGTTGCAAGGCCGTCGGGAATCGGGGTATCGGGGTAAAACCCTTCCGCTTCCTCCTGACCGTAACCGCTTGCTTATTGTAGCGTTGGCGGCTGTCACTGTTACCTGTGGATTGATTGCCTGGTTTACCAGTGACAGTGCCCGTTGGGCGGGTGGGTTGCCCGCGTTATCTGTCGCGGGCGTGGGGACGTTGGCACTGTTGGCAAAATCGCTAGTGGATTTTTCTCAAACTGGCCACGCATCCAAAAAGAAGTGCTTACCCATTACCGGCATTACACCCTGTTTGCAATGGCCCGGCTATCTGCCTGGGCATTTTCTATCATGCTATTTACTGGCAGTGCAGGTGTTTTGCTGTATCACATGTTGAATGTAAGCTTGGGCGGCGAATGGTCAGGTGGTCTTGCAACATTCGCGGCAGTACTGGGCATTTTGGGTGCGGTTATGTTGCAATTTATCCGCAAGCTGCGCTTCAATCCGGGGCTGCTTGCCGCCTCCATGCATTACCGTATAAGCCGTTTTTATGGGCTGTGGCGTTGGGTCACGCCAGAACGCATTTATCTGATGCAGTTTGTGTGTGTTTTTGCCACGCTATTGTTGCTGATCGCCGCGTCGTGGCAATTGGCCAAGCAAAATCAAATAGCCGATCTCATTGCGTTGTGGGCTGCCGCGCTATTTTTTACTGGCACAGTTACTTGGGCGGCCTGGTTGCCTGAGGCACGGCCAATCCGCCGAATATCCCAGCGCGCGGACAATGCGCCACCTAATATTTTAATGATCGGATCAGATACCCTGCGTGCGGATCGGTTAGGTATGTTGGGATATAGACGCGCTCTCACGCCTAATATTGATCAGTTAGCCGAGCAGGGGGTGTTGTTTGCCAATTGTTATGTGCCCTGCGCCCGCACCGCTCCTAGTTTGATTTCGTTGATGACAGGCACTTGGCCGCACACCCACGGCATTCGAGATAATTTTAACGCGGACGATGTTACCCGACTGAAAGTCGATGCACTGCCCCATATGCTCAAGGCACAGGGCTACCGCACCGCTGCGATCTCGGATTGGTGCGGCGGTGACATGGGCAAATTCTCCTTTGGTTTCGATTACACCGACCTGCCAGAAGACCAGTGGAACCTAAAATATTTGATCCGGCAAGGGCCTAAGGATTTACGCCTTTTTGTGTCACTGTTCACGCACAATTTGTTGGGACGACTGCTGCTGCCAGAAATTTATTATCTTGGAGGCGTGCCGCTGACCGAACCGATTGGTAAACATGCCCGACGTTTGGTTTCACGTTTAGCGGATAGCGCCCAGCCGTTTTTTCTCAATGTTTTTTATTCCACTACGCACCCGCCATTTGCCTCCGAATGGCCGTGGTATGCACGATTTTCCGATCCTGCCTACGATGGCGAATCCAAGTTCGCTATGGCGCGATTGACTGACCCATTTGAGATTATCCGCCGGCAGGGCGCACCTAAAGAGGAGTTTGACCTTGATCAAATCATTGATTTATATGATGGCTGTGTGGCCGAGTTTGATGATGAAGTAGGAAAAATGCTGCGCCATCTCGATGAGTGTGGCTTGGCAAGCAATACCATTGTTGTTGTCTATTCTGATCACGGCATGGAGTTTTTCGAGCACGACACTTGGGGCCAAGGAAACAGCGCGGTAGGCGATTTTTCCGCCCGCATTCCGCTCATCATCCGTGCCCCACTTACTCACAGTAGCGGTATACAACAACAGATTGTGCGCAGTGTGGACATCGTGCCGACCTTGCTGGAACTGGCCGGAATCGCCATTCCAGGGACGATGGAAGGTGTCTCGCTGGCGGCTATCGTACGTGGTGAAAAAATTGATTTAGGGCTGCCCGCCTTCAACGAAACCGGTATTTGGATTACCGACCTGCCAGGTATGCACGAAGACCATTTGCGTTACGCCAATCTATTAGAGCTATTGGAAGTTCCCGATAAGGCCAGCGGCGCGCTGGTAATAAAGCCGCAATACCGTGATATTGTGCTTGAGGCCAAAGACAGAATGATCCGTATTGGGCGCTGGAAGCTGGTGTACCAACCTGTGGTAGGCGGTGCGCTATATAAATTGTTCGACTTAGAAACGGACCCAGCCTGCCAGCATAACCGCATTGCGGATAAAGCTGAACTGGCAGAAGCCATGAAACAACAGTTACTGGCTTGGGTGGGAAGAAACGCTAAGGTCGGGGAGTGCCTGGATTAAATGATCCTTTAGATTCAACTGCACAGATGGGGCATTGTTACTCTTCTGGCGGACAAAAGCGGCAGTATGGGTTGGAAGGCGTGCCAATTTTTTCGGGCACGACAACCGGGTGATGAAGCAGGAACTGGAGATGAAGCGGGAACAGGTTGCGTAGTAGTCGAATTAACCCCGCTTACCGCAGCGGCTTGCTCAACAGGTATTGGCGCAGGGGGTGTTGGTGCAATTTGCTCGACCGTGGTGGGTGGCGGTGGTGGTGGCGTAAAGACTTTACCTGTCAGTTCGTTATATCGCCTTTGCAAGGCTTTATTATTTGGCGCAAGCTGCAATGCTTGTTCCAATGCCGTAATGGATTTTGATGGTTGACCCGTATTTTTATAAAGATCACTGAGTGCAACATGCGCTTCCAGATATTTTGGATTGTCTTTTAGCGCCATTTCAAATTCGTTTACCGCTTCGACAGTGCGTTTAGCGCTAGCAAGTAATTTGCCTTTCTGAACATGCATTTCAGGCCGCATCCAGAAAGTGGGTGACGAGTGGGTAAACATATATTCAAATTCACTCAACGCGCTTTGCAAATAGAATTGCTGATCCCCTTTGTTACCAAAAGACCGTTTATACCGATTAGTAAAATTGAGTCCAACGCAGTAATGGTGGATGTGCAGCCAATCCGGCCCAACCTTTCCGGAGTATAGTTTGTGGTCTGCTGGGTTGGTACCTAATTTAGCTTGGCAAAAAGGTGGAAGCAGGGATAACTCTGCCGTGGTCGGGGAGTATCCCGCAACAGCGGATGCCTGGTTTACTCCAAGCAATCCAAACACTGCCAGTATTGTGAATGGCAATGTAATCCATAATTTGATTAGCTTTATCATTGATTTATCCTTGTATTCAATACGATTGAAATGCAGCAATGGTCAAGTATTATTTCGTTTGCAGTTGTCGGGTTTTTTCGGCCACGATAGACCAGTCAAATTGATTGATCGCTCTTGCTAATGCATGGTTCCCAATCTGCTGGGCATACTGTTTATCTTCCAGGACGCGTTGTAATGCAGTAGCGATTGCAGCGGCATCTGTGCCATCCACCCTGAAACCCGTCACTTCATCCACTACCGCTGCACCAGTGCCGCCAGTTTGTCCGGCAATGGCGGGCTTGCCACATGCCGCTGCTTCGATAAATACCATGCCGAAACCTTCAGTGTCACCATTAATCTCACGGTTAGGCATGATGAATACGTCACAGGCATTGTACCAACGCGGTAGGTCATCCGTACTGACGTGGCCCAATAAGTGGACACGTTCAGATACACCGTGTTTGAGTGCGAGATTTAACAAGTAATCATAATCTTCGCCAATTCCAATCAGTACGTATTGTATATCCAGCCCAGCGTGAATCAGTGCCGGTAGTGCCTGAATCACTTGGTCAAACCCTTTGCGCCGTGACAACCGTCCTACCGATAAGATCAGTTTGCCGGTATCCGTTACACCCGCTAATCGACGCAAGTCTGTACATTCCAAACCTGGGCGAAAGCGGGTCACGTCTACGCCAGGATAGATGAGTGTAATGTTGGCAGGCTTTACGTCCATTTTGATGAGTGTATCGCGGGTGAATTCACTATTCGCAATAACTTGGTCAGCGTGCCGTAAAGCAAATCGCATTGCCTTATATTTGCCACCGCGTCCCCAAGTGGTGAGCTCTTCGCCGTGGGCGTAGATCACGACCGGATGTAACGTCAACCGTGCCACCAGCCAGGCGGTAATGCCTTCCGGCAGGGCGCGGCCGGCATGGATAGCGGTGAAACGGTGAGTAAGCGCCAACCATAAGGATTTGATAAGCAGGTTAGCGTACATGCCCAACGATTCCGGCCGGAGCCAAGTCACCCGACGCATGCGGATACGATGTATGGTGTTGGAATGTATCGCATCTACCGCCGCCGCATCGGGTACATCGGCGGTGACAATGTGGGTTTCCTTGCCGGACAGGCGTTGGTACACCTCAGCAAACCAGACGGCAGTGCCGCCTTTGGTAGGTAAAAATAACTCGGTAAGTACCAGATAACGCGACATGTCAGCCTTTAATGATGGACAATAAATTACGCACGCTGGTCAGGCTTGGCGCTTCGATTAGCGAAGGTAATACGGCGCGCACGGCAGAAAAATGACGCCCTGATTTTATTAGCGCGTAACCCAAGTTCAGCCGCGCTTGGTGCAGCCGGGTAAAATAACCCCGGCGCACCACTGGCGGCAGACTGCCTGCAAGTTTACCAAGCGCAAGCAGGGTACGCACATTTTCGAACTGCGCCCGTACCGGGTCAGTACGGGTCGCACTGGCGGCATGGATGAGATAGACCGCCAATGGTTCGCAAATTACGCCTACCCGATGGCTGCGGGCTACCAGGCGGGTGAGAAGGTGTACGTCTTCACAAACCTTGAATCCCAGTGGATAGCCCCCCAACTCCAAAAAAGTGGCACGTGGCAAACTCAAGGTATGGGTATCACCAAAATGGTCGGCAATGAAAGTTTCAAACTCTGCGTTTTCCATTACTACCTCACGGCAACCCGCAGCTTTGGCCAGCATGGCGCGACCGGACGCCTTGCCTTGCATGGAGCAGCTTAGCAGTGCGCCATGGATATCACGATATTCATAATCACCGGTGAGAAAATCCAATGTTGGATCGCGCGTAATCCATTCGCCGTGCCATTTCAACCGGTCGGGGTAGTACCAGTCGTCGGCATCAAGAAAAGCCAGCCAGTCGCCACTCGCTATGCGTGCGCCATGGTTACGTGCGGCAGACACTCCGGCGTTGTTTTGGCGCAGGTAACGAATTTTTTCCCCATAACTTGCGGCTACTGCCGCCGTATTATCAATGGAGCCATCATCAATTACGATAACTTCAAATGCTGCCCAAGTTTGGGTTAATACTGAATCAAGTGCACGCGCTAGAGTGCCTGCTGCATTGTAAGCAGGAATAATGACAGAGAAACGCGGCGCGCTCAGGCTGCCCATTTTTTTAACAACCATAGTGGTACCGCCAATCCAGTGAGCCGCGCAAGTTTCCAAAAACGTGATATTTGACTGATGCGCGCGAGCCAAGCGTGTATCCGGGCGCGCGGTGTGGTTGCGATCAGCGATGTATCCTGATCCGCAATCGCATCGGCAATGTCTTGCGTGGACAAGAATCGCAGTTCGCTATAACGTGCCCGCGCTTCCGTCAGCAGCCGGTTCAGTTCGGCCAGTGCGGCCTTGGACTGGGCCGGATTACCCAGAAAATTAAAACGGTGCGTTTCCAGCAAAGTTGGGCGCCCACATTGGGTTTGCAATGATAGGGCGGCCAGTCCTTTTTCGGCAAGATGACCCAGTTTAGGTTCGAAATAATTGTTGCGTACCAGGTACATCACATTACTTTGCCCGTGCTCGCCGTTCAGGATTACCCTGCCGTCTCCGCTTGGGCGGCCTTGCATATCGCGGCTTTCGTAACGGGTGCCGGGAGTAATAACGCAGCGCACGCCATGGGCGGCCCAGGCACGCTCTACTTCGTCGCTCCAAATAAAAGTGGTGGGTACCGCAATTGCAGGTTTTGTACCAAAAATTTGCATATAAACTTTAACCTCTTCCGCTACAGCAGTATAAATGTCTGTTTCAGAAAGTGGCTGAGAGGGAAGTGATGTGGCGTCAATCCAGCGGCTTTGTAAGCGGGAAGGCAAGTCTTCGGTATACGCTAAGCCATTTGTTTTGAGCCATGCAGCTACTGGCGCGTCCGTCCTTGCCGCCGCGATGACTGAGGGTGGCCAATAGTGCTCCAAGCCATGCAATTGGGGGGCAAATACGCCCTCATTTATCCCCGCGTGCAATGCAACCAACACGGGTCCGAAGCGGGCATGGTCGAGAGTGATCCGAATGTAATCGGGGTTTTTTGCCGTAGACATGGCCTGAGTATCCGCGATGCTCAAGATAAGCCCCAAAGTCATTACCGGATAATGGCCAGACTGATCCCGGTGGCTTTTTAGTATCTGTCGCAGCGCATCGAGCGCTTGTGCCTGTTCGAGCGGCCCCGCACCCCAATCGTCACTTTCAAAAACCAGTATCGGATATCGTAACACCGGCTCCCGCCAATAAGCGGCCAGCGTATGGCGATAGACGAAAAGCAACCCTACTTGGGCTAACAGCCAAACGATACTTACTCCATACAGCCAAGTTTCCATCGTAATCTTAGAAATCAAAATAGATGAATTTCTGGGTGTCGCCGCCAAACACTACGAGTGCCAGTACCAGCGCCGCATATGCAAAACCACGCACAGGACTGGCCACCCGCCACCAATTGAGGGGGCCTTGCCGTTGAAACCACGCCACGATATGTGGTTCCAGCAATGCCACCAATAGGGCTGCAGCGATGATCATTTGTTCCGAGAGGCGAATAACATGAATTGTCCCACTGGGCTGGGTCAGGCCCAGCATAGTTGCACTAATGTGCCAAGCATCGGGGAAGGTGTTGGCGCGGAAAAATACCCAGGTAAAGCACACTAAAATGAAGGTAAGGGGCCAGCCCAGCCAAGACAGGGTGCGATCAGTAACAGAACCTGCCGTAACGCCGGCCCAAGTGTAAACATGCAGTAATAAACGATGCCCTACCAGATAACTTCCATGCAAGAAACCCCAGAACACAAAATTCCAGCCCGCGCCGTGCCATAAGCCACCCAATAACATGGTAATCATGAGATTGCCCATGTTGCGCGGAAAGGAGCAATGCGAACCGCCCAATGAAATATAGAGGTAATCCCTGAGCCAACGCGACAGGGTAATGTGCCAGCGTTGCCAGAATTCTTTCACGCTGCGGCTGATGTAAGGGTAGAGAAAGTTACGTGGCAGGGTAACGCCAAACATGCGGGCGAGACCAACGGCCATCTCGCTGTACCCGGAAAAATCGAAATAAATCTGTAAAGCGAAGGCCAGTGTGGCGAGCCAGGAAGTGAAAAAATTTAACTGCTCCGGGTGGGCATATAGTGGCTCCACAAGCCCCGCCAGATTGTCAGCCAAAAGTGTTTTTTGATAAGCCCGCCGATAAAAATTAGCGCACCCAGCCGTACCGCATCCAACTTTAGTGGTTCGAGTTTTTCCAGTTGTTCCACCAATTCGCTGGCACGCAGAATGGGGCCGGCAATCATATGTGGAAAAAAGGTGACATACATGCTCCAGGCGCGGAAGCTGATGGGGCGTACCCAATCGCCCCGGTACACGTCGATCATTACCGAGAGCATATGAAAAGTATAAAAGCTTACTCCCAGTGGAAGTGCCCATTGTGCCCAACTGGGTGATTCGACAGGTACGGGGAATTGGAAATAGCCACCCATGGTGATGAGGGTCTGGAAAAACAGCCCCAGATATTTGAAAAAAACCAGTACGCCAAGATTAATCACTAAAGCCAGGCTGAGCCAGGCGCGGGAGGGGTTATGCTGGAGGATGCGGTAAAAGCCATAGTTGAGGGTAAGCGAGGCTATCAGCAAAAGCAGGTAGGAAGGTTTCCACGACCCATAAAACACCAAGCTCGCTACCAGAATGATAGCGGCACGCTGGCGGTAATTATCGGTGGCGGCATAGAGGAATAACACCGCCATCAGAAACACGATGAAGCTCATGCTGCTGAAAATCACGCGCCCCCCTCCTTGACAAACAGGCTTGGCCAGATGGTCCGCAGTTGCCGTGCCAGTAAGCGGCTGTGATATTGCGCGCCGTGATCATTCAAATGGCCGGAATTGATAAACATTGCTGGGTTGCGCTGTGTACCCGTCTCTAGTGTCAATTGCGGAACACCCTGGGCATTCAAACGTTCAGTCACGGCGATATAGGGGCGCGCCGCCGGTAGCTGTGGCGTGAGGTACAAAAGTTCACGATTTAGCAGCGGAGGATATACCACTGCCACCTGTACGCCATACTGCCGCAACAGGGCAATTGTGGCGAATAGCGCGTCGATTTGAACCCCGTCGGGGGGCGCATCAAAACTTTCCTGCTGCCGGCGTATCTGTCCTGCATCCTGCAAGCCACCAAAACCAGCCCGATAGCCTAAGTACATTGCCGCACCACCACCGATAGGTTCGGTATTGGTAAAACTTGCCTGAAAAAATCCCAGTGCTTTGCCCGGCTCCCGCAATTGCTTCAGATTAGCGGAGAAACCCCATAGGCGTATGTTATGCGCCAACATTCCACGCCAATCGCGATTGCGCCATAGCCATGCGGGGTCACTGTAAAACACACCATACCCTAGACTATCCTCGGCTTGTAACAGATGTTCGTCCAGACCGATAAGTACAGTGCGTATGCCTTTTGCGCCCAGGTTGCCATCATCCGCCAAACGTTTGACTACGCCGTAAAGAATGCCCGCGTTAGCGCCCGGCATACCCATATTGAAGCCGGAGACATTTGCCGCACCATCTTCCAACAAGATCTTTGGGATAAAACCATTATCTATCCGGCTATTTCCCAATATCAGCAGTGTTGGATTATGTGCTTTTACGTAATGTAGCTTACCCATGGCGCGCCCCGTGGCGAACACTGAACGGTAGCGATACATGAAGTCGTCTGTGTGTAGCCAGGCTTCTACCAATCCCAGCAATAATAAGCCGATTACACTGCCCCAGCCGAATAAATGGAATACCCGGGTGAAACGACTCAAAGTTTATATCCCATGGCACAAGCGGTCGCTTCAACTTTAGCCAGCACTCGTTCAATTTTTTCGTGATTGCGGCCATCCTTCCACTTATCCAAGCGGATTTCGGAGAAGGCGTTGTAAGGTGTGTCTAACACATTCTCGCAATGCGCTTGTAGTTGAGCATCAAAAGGTAAGCCGCTAGCCTCGAATAGCTTGCGGAAACTTTCTGTCGGGTGACGCACTATATCTTCGTAGAAAATTTCGCTCCATTGTGCCGTTGGAATAATGCGCTGGGCATCGAGGATAGCCTGGTTGATCGCGTTGTACTGGAATGCACAGACCTCCTCGACAGATGCATTGATATAGTCACGCCAGCCATTGGCAAGGAAGAAACACCATTGCGTATGCCGTCCATTCTCAACAGTGATTTGTTCCGGTAATAAATTTGACCAGGTGGCGAATTCCCTTGGTTTGTTCCAACCCTCGATTAGGGAGTTGATGTTGTCACCGGGGTTGCGTTTTACGTAAACGAAATGGGCATCAGGGAATAAGGAATATAAATAGGACACACATAAGCCATTCTGGTTATTTTTGTCGATAAACCTTGTTTTACCAGTATGGGTATAAAAATAGCGGGCTACAGTATCCCTGTCATTTTGGGTGGCGTCTTGTGCGCTTAATGCATGGGTATCCCAGTGTTTGCTGGCCAGTGGATGCATATCCGTCCAGAAATCATGCGTTTCCCGCTGAAGCGTGCCTAAATTCTTTGATTCAGAAAATGTTTTGTACACCAAGGTGGTGCCCGCCCGGCTACAGCCGATGACGAAAATAGGGCGTTCCACAGGTAAATGGCGTATGCCCCACCATGCATCGCGTGCTGAACGTAAAACCTGCCGCCCATGATAGCGAAGCGTTTTATCGACTTTTATCCAGAATTCACTCAATTGAAATCTTTCAAAAATGTTTATGATTTATCATCAAATCGAACCTAAACTGGAAAGGATGCGCAAAGCGTAAGCCCTTATTATTAAGTTTTTACCGAAAGATAGGCGTGAACCCTCATTCCAATGGATGATCGAAAAGATTGCCGTATTTAAATAATACCCTGTAGCTTTTTAACATCATCAATCGACGTTTCCCACGATCAAATATTATAAAGTAACATGCTGGCATGCAGAAATTAAGTAACAAAAGAAATACATGGGAGAAATACAGGGTGATTGCGTTGACATGTTAGATTTTATCGCGGGCCTTAACAAGGAGAAGATTGCATGAATGGAATGTGTGGTTGGTTCGGTGGCGGGAGGGATTCCAGTCTTGCCAAGGAAATAACCGATGCCATGGTTGATGTTATGACTGAAAAAAAAGCCGATTCCATACGGCCGCTTTACGGTTGTTGTGAGGGAATGGCGGGTTGGTCAAAAATTGACCAGGCAAGTTGCCATGAAGAGGGCTCGCTTAAGGTAGCGGTTGTCGGCAATGTATATTGGGGAAACGATGAATTAAATGAGCTTGCGCAAGAGCAAACTTCAGCCGCTGCGGTAGCTAAAGCCTATTCAAGATCAGGGAAGGCATTTCTTGAGGATATGCACGGAGCTTTCTGCGTTGCTGTTATTAACGCACAGGAAGGTACGGCCCTTGTCGCCATTGATCGATTGGGTATTTATTCCATTTGCTATGCCGCACCACGCAACCATTTTATTTTTGCGACCAGCACAAACGGGGTCGTCGCCCATCCCGATATGGAGCGGGTAATTGATCCTCAAGCGATATTTAATTATTTGTTTTTTCATTCAGTTCCTGCTCCTGGAAGTATCTATAAAAATGTACGTAAGTTACTGCCTGGACAGTATGCGCTATTCCAAAATGGGAAAATTGAAACGAATTTTTATTGGCATTTGAAGTATGCTGATTCAGGCAAAGCCACTTTATACAACGCCAAGAAACCCTTAAGAAATTGCTGCAAACTGCCCTGAAAAGGTCAGTCACTGATGAGCAAGTAGGCGCTTTTTAAGTGGCGGTACGGACAGCTCTACTATTGCAGGGGTACTCGCCCAATCATCCACTAAGCCGGCAAATACCTTTTCTATTGGATTTGCAGCCGAAGGCTACGATGAAATGGAGTTTGCACGGATTACGAGCAAACATTTTGGTACCCATGCCCATGAATATTATGTTACGGCACAAGATGTCGTTGATACGATTCCATTGATTGCCAAAACCTACGACGAACCCTTTGGCAATGCATCAGCAGTCCCCACCTATTGTTGTGCCAAATTAGCCAAAGAACAAGGTATTCGGCTAATGCTGGCGGGGGACGGCGGGGACGAAATTTTTGGCGGAAACGCGCGCTATGCCAAACAAAAATATTCGAAGCGTATTCGCTTGTACCTGCAATGCTACGGCATGGCCTATTGGAGCCTGTTATGTCTGGCATGCCAGGCATAGAACATATTCCATTGTTGAGAAAATTAAAAAGCTACATCGCGCAAGCCCGAATTCCATTACCGGATCGGTTGGAAACTTATAATTTCTTACATCGCACTTCACCGAACGAGATATTCACTGCTGACTTTCTGGCCCAAGTGAATCACCAAGAACCGAACGCAATGCTACGGGCAGAATATGGCCGTACCGATTCTACTTCCTCTATCAATCGCCTCCTTAATCTGGATCTAAAGTTTACCTTGGCCGACAACGATTTGCGCAAAGTTAACCGAATGTGCGAATTGGCGGGTGTAGCAGTTCATTACCCTCTGTTGGATGAGGATATTGTCACGTTTGCAGCGCAACTTCCTCCTTCCCTTAAAGTAAAAGGATTGAAGCTCAGATACTTTTTTAAGGAAGCGCTTAAAGATTTTTTGCCCCAAGAAACGCTCACCAAGAGCAAGCAAGGATTTGGTTTGCCTTTTGGCGTCTGGATGCAAACCTATCGTCCCCTGCAAGAGTTGACCTATGACAGTTTGAAGTCATTACGGGGGCGCGGTTATATCAGGCCAGAATACCTGGACGCGTTGATTGAACAACACCGCTCGGGACATGCAGCTTATTACGGCGTTATGATTTGGGTGCTGATGATGCTGAGCAATGGTTGCAACATCATGAAAACTAGGGATTTGCTCTACCTTTCTCAATTATGGCAGCCAGCCCTAAAAGATGGTTCTGTCGCATTAAGGGCGATGAATTAGAATCGATCATGCTGGTTCGCTAAATGGCCGGTATGAAACGAGATGCCTGATGTTAAAAAGATATGACTCCCAGTAGATGGAATTTGGGTGTACGAAGATAAATAGCATTTCCTGATATTAACGATGCTATTCAATTCCTATTCATTCCTACTGTTATTTTTGCCTGTAACGGCGATTGTTTTTTTCCGTTTAGGTGCCTATAGCCGACAGCTTGCCGCTGCTTGGTTGGGTGCCGCTTCCCTGTTTTTTTATGGGTATTGGAACCCCGCCTATGTAGGATTGCTACTGGCTTCAATCTTCTTCAATTATGGGATAGGTTACGCTCTCGCCCGGGAACACGAGACGGATCGGAACCGACGTAAGAATTTTATTCTAACGGCCGGTATTGTTGCTGACTTGCTGCTATTGGGCTACTACAAGTACGCCAATTTCTTTCTTGATACGACCAACCGTATTTTAGATACGGGCTGGACTTTGCAGGACATACTCTTGCCATTGGGTATTTCATTTTTCACTTTTACACAAATTGCTTTTTTGGTGGATGCTTGGTCGGGCAAAGCGCGGGAATACAACTTTATCCACTACCTATTGTTTGTCACTTATTTCCCCCATCTGATCGCCGGCCCGGTGCTGCATCATAAAGAAATGATGCCCCAATTCGCCCGCCCCGAGACATATCGTTTTTCTTGGGACAATATGACCATCGGCCTGACCATCTTCACGATAGGCTTATTCAAAAAATCTGTATTGGCCGATGGCGTATCACCCTATGCCAATGTTGCCTTTCATGCTGCCGATATGGGAGAAAAGCTGGATTTGCTGGCCTCATGGGGTGGTGCTTTGGCTTATACCGTACAGCTGTACTTCGATTTTTCCGGTTATTCAGACATGGCCATTGGGCTTTCAAGGATGTTTGGCATCGTGCTACCGCTGAATTTCAATTCACCCTACAAGGCAACCAATATTATTGATTTTTGGCGCCGTTGGCATATGACCCTGTCACGTTTTTTGCGGGATTATCTATATATCCCCTTAGGAGGCAATCGCAAGGGTCCCATGCGGCGGCAAATTAATCTGATGGTTACCATGCTTCTGGGCGGTTTGTGGCATGGAGCGTCTTGGAATTTTGTATTATGGGGTGGACTGCACGGTTTGTATCTGGCGATCAATCATGGCTGGCGTTCCCTATGCAAAAAGTATTTTCCATGTCTCGGAGATACCGGGATTTGGGGCAAACTGATGGCATGGGCATTTACTTTTATTGCCGTTGTAGTGGCATGGGTGTTCTTTCGCGCAACTACGCTTGATGGTGCGTTGAACATGCTTTCCGGCATGATCGGATTGCATGGCATCAGTTTGCCGACAGCATTTCAGTCGAAGTTGGGTGGTGCAGCTGGCATACTGGAAAGTCTGAACATACATTTTTCTCTTGGAGGCGGTAGCCGTTTCATACTGACTTGGGGATGGGTTATCTGCCTGTTAACCATCGCTCTGTTTCTGCCGAATACCCAGGAGCTAATGCGCCGTCATTCCCCCGGGCTCGATTTCGATCCGGCAGCAGTCACAGCACGCTTGGAATGGAGAACAACCCTTGCTTGGGGGGTGGCGATGGCAATACTTGCAGTAGCTGGCGTACTTTCGCTGTCCCAGGCTACGCAATTCCTCTATTACCAGTTCTGAATTATGGCAACTTACTTGCGTATTTGGTTTCTTGCCTTACTGATTTTGTTGATAGGGGCTGTGGCACTAAATTACTGGGTCGATCCCTACGGACTTTATCGGCCATATAGCGAAGGTGGCTGGAAGCCTAATGGTGCGGCACAAGGCGAATTGGTAAAGCCTTATCTGGCATTGAAACATTCACCGCACACACTCATTTTAGGTAACTCACGGGCGGAAGTGGGCTTCGACCCCGCAGATGTGGCTTGGCCCGAATCAGCGCAGCCCATATACAACTTAGCACTGCCGGGCACAGGTACCCGTGTTGCCCGCCGTCTCTTTGAACATGTCTTGGCAGCCCATCCCCCCAAAACAATCGTGCTGGGGGTGGATTTCATGGATTTTCTGGTATCACCCGATGTAAGTAATAAATGGGAACCAGAAATTATTCATCGGCTTTTGATTACGCCAGATGGGCAGATCAATAATAAACGTTGGTTACAGATGATGCTTGATGGTGCCATTACTCTGGCTTCCCTGAATGCTGTGTTGCATAGCATAGACACTGTGCGTATGCACGGTAGAACAGAGGTAGCACATTTAACTGCAACTGGGTTTAATCCCATGCATGACTACTCGCGGATTGCACGCAATGAGGGATATTTCAATTTATTCCGGCAACGGGATATCGAGAATATGCGCGTCTATCAGAAGCGTCCAAAAATTTGTTTTCCCGTGGCACGCATACCTCTCCTGCTTTCGAGGACGTGACCGCCATTTTGGATGCGGCTCATGCCCATGGAATCCAAGTTAAGGTGGTTATTTATCCATATCATGCCCATTTACTGGAGATTTTTCGTATCACTAATTGTTGGGATATGTTTGAAGATTGGAAGCGGGAACTGACATTGCGAGTCGCTACCCATAGCCGCGATCAGGTAACCCTTTGGGACTTTAGTGGCTATCACCATTACGCACGCGAGACTGTCCCACCTGTTGGCGATAAACAGGCTGTTGTACCTGATTATTGGGAAGCTGGGCACTTCAAGAAAGAATTAGGGCATCAAATATTGGCTCGCCTATCAGGAACGGGTGAGGCTGATTTTGGCGTGGCGTTGACGCCAGAAAATATTAATGCCCATCTGTTGGCTATCCGTAAAGATGGCGTGAAATATAGGTTAGAGCGATCCGCAGAAATTTCTCAGCTCGAAGGGTTGGTGCAATAAGTGTCAAGCTCTGCATTACTTATAATGCGGAATATGATGGTTGTCTGTTTTTTTCTTTACTCATATGACTTGTTATTCAATGTATTTCCCCGACGGCAAACCGCAACGCACCTTGCGCGGCGTCGGCACGCCCTTGCAACAAACCGCCGCCACCTACACCTACACCCCCAACGGCCAGCCCGCCACCCTCACCGATGCCAAAGGCAATCTCACCCGCTATCTTTACAACGGCCATGACCGCCTCACCGCCACCCAGTACCCCAACCCCACCAATCCCGGCAGCGCCAACCCCACCGACCAGGAACAACTCAGCTATGACGCCAACGGCAACATCCTCACCCTCACCAAGCGCAACGGCCAGAACCTGACATTCGTGTATGACAACCTGAACCGGCTTATCAACCGCAATTACCAAAACCCCGCCCTTAACACCAGCTACGCCTATGACCTGTTGTCGCACCGTACCGCCGGCCGTTATGCCAACGGCAGCCATGACATCAACTACACCTACGACCCCGCAGGACGCCAAACCAGCACCACCGCAGCGGGCAGGACGCTCACTTACCAATACGACCCCGCCGGCAACCGCACCCGCCTCACCTGGCCAGACGGCTACAACATCAGCACCCATTACGACCCCCTAAACCGCCCGCTCAGCTTAAAAGAAGGCGGCACCATACCCTTGGCCACCTACACCTGGGACGACCTCTCCCGGCGCACCACCCTCACCCTTGGCAACGGCACGGCCAGCACGAACAGCTATAACGCCCAAGGGAACCTGTCCAACCTCACACACGACCTTGCCGGCACCACCAACGACCTGGGCTTCAGCTACATCCGCAACCAGCGCGGCGAAATCACCACGGCCAACCCGCTCAACCCGCAAAGCAACTGGAACCTTGCCAATCCCCCCCAAAGCCGCACCGCCAACGGCCCTCAACCAATACACCACCCTCAACGCCACCACCCTCACCCACGACCCCAACGGTAACCTGCAAAGCGACGGGATATGGACCTACGGCCACGACCCCGATAACCGCTTGGTAACCGCGGTACGCAATAATCCGGCGAGTAGCGCCAGTTTGGGTTACGATCCGGCGGGACGGCTGAACCACACCAACATCAACGGCACGGTAACGGACTTACTCTATGACGGCACTGACTTGATCGCCGAATACGACGGAACGGGCACCCTCACAACCCGGCACATCCACGGCCCCGGCATTGATGAACCGCTGGTCAGCATAACGGGAACAACCAAGACCTGGCGCTATGCCGACCACCTGGGCAGCGTCATCGCCGAGGCGGACGCAATGGGGAACGCCACCGCAATACGCGGGTACGGCCCGTTTGGCGAAAACGGAACCATGGTGCCGAACCGGTTTGGTTATACGGGACAACAGTACATCGCCGGGTTGGGGTTGTATTACTACAAGGCCAGATGGTATTCACCCACCATCGGACGGTTTCTGGAGACGGATCCGATCGGGTATGCGGATGGGGTGAATTGGTATGCGTATGTGAACAACAACCCTGTCAATACGAATGATCCGAGTGGGTTGTGTCCTATTTGTCTTGCAGTATTGGTAGAAACCGCACCAGAGTGGGGGGCTGCATTGTTGGCAACTGGAAGAACGGTGTGGGCTGCAGCGACAACTTTTGCGCGCACCAATCCTGGGTTGGTGGCGGGCACGGTCGGCGGCGGTAGTGGCGCGGCGGGGTATTATTCCACCACGCCTAATCCAAATATCAGGGATGCGGGGATTGCAACGGGGATGGGGGCAATGCAAGGTGTTTACTGCGGTTTATGCGCCCGGTGCTGGGACATTTTGTGCAGGGGCTGGGATTGGTATTTTCATGATACTGTCGCAAAAAATAGGAATGGCCTTCGATCCCAACAAATCATTCAACTATTTTTGAACTTGCTGGAGCAGCCTTGGTGGTGGTGGTGCCACGGGGCTGACTGGAATGTTTCCCACTTGGCCACAGCAAGTTTCAGCAGCTACTATCGCCTTTCCGATAACGACTGCGGCATCTGCTGTTGGGCGCAGTTGGGCTTCAAAAAATAAAACACAAATTCAGATGCAGCCCACCTATGCCAAATAGTCAAAACGGAGGTGCTCAATCTTGGAGCGATCCACGTTACTTACTTACTACATTTATTATGCCTTTTGGATTTTTGGTCTGGGTTGGGGGGACATTGTTTATTGTGACATTTCCTTTCTTTCAAGTACGGAAACTTGAACTGGGTGAAATTATCGTTTCGGTTATTGTTTTTGGTTGGTTTTATTACACCATCGCTGGCTTCAGATTTTCTTCCTCGAACTTAGGGAAAGGTTCATCGCCCATAAGATAACTTATGTGGATGGAATGTTTTTGCTGAAGGGCTACTATTTCAGGGAGGCCACGTTCCACGCAAGCGAAGTAAAAGTGGAACCCATCATGATTAGTGAGCGCATATTCCAGAAGCGGCTGGGCACATTGTTGGAGGCCGTAGCACCCGCTTTACCATTCCTTACGGCAAGAACGTCAATTTAAAAATCACCCTGCATGATAATCGAGTGTTTTATCTGCCTGGAGAGATGGGACGCCCCGGCTTGTGGAAAACAGAAGATGTGAAAGAGCTATGTGTCTTTATGGAAGCTTGTGTAGCACCGATGCCAACGGCCACGTCACGCACTTCGATTACGACCCCCTAAACCGCCCGCTCAGCTTAAAAGAAGGTGGCACCGTACCCTTGGCCACCCTCGCCACCTACACCTGGGACGACCTCTCCCGGCGCACCACCCTCACCCTTGGCAACGGCACGGCCAGCACGAACAGCTATAACGCCCAAGGGAACCTGTCCAACCTCACACACGACCTTGCCGGCACCACCAACGACCTGGGCTTCAGCTATATCCGCAACCAGCGCGGCGAAATCACCACGGCCAACCCGCTCAACCCGCAAAGCAACTGGAACCTTGCCAATCCCCCCTAAAGCCGCACCGCCAACGGCCTCAACCAATACACCACCCTCAACGCCACCACCCTCACCCACGACCCCAACGGTAACCTGCAAAGCGACGGAATATGGACCTACGGCCACGACCCCGATAACCGCCTGGTAACCGCGGTACGCAATAATCCGGCGAGTAGCGCCAGTTTGGGTTACGATCCGGCGGGACGGCTGAACCACACCAACATCAACGGCACGGTAACGGACTTACTCTATGACGGCACTGACTTGATCGCCGAATACGACGGGGCGGGAAATTTGGCTACCCGGCACATCCACGGCCCCGGCATTGATGAACCGCTGGTCAGCATAACGGGAACAACCAAGACCTGGCGCTATGCCGACCACCTGGGCAGCGTAATCGCCGAGGCGGACGCTGTGGGGAACGCCACCGCAATACGCGGGTACGGCCCGTTTGGTGAAAACGGAACCATGGTGCCGAACCGGTTTGGTTATACGGGGCAACAGTACATCGCTGGATTGGGGCTGTATTACTACAAGGCCAGATGGTATTCACCTACCCTGGGACGGTTTCTGGAGACGGATCCGATTGGGGATGGGGTGAATTGGTATGCGTATGTTGAAACAATCCAGTCAACTTAGTTGACCCAGACAGGAAGCTTGCCTTTTTCTGGCATGCGGGCATTACTTATGCGGCTGCACGCGACTCAGGCAGGGGCTTTGTGGACAGTTTGGCACTTGCTTGGAATACCATGATGGTAGATAAGGGTACCCAATCCACTGCGGCAATAGACGCAAACATACACGCCATGCTGGGTACTATAAAGGACGCCAATGGGAAAGATATTTATCAAACAGGGGGTCAAGGTCTTCAAGCGATAAATGGCATCATCGCGAATGCTCCGCTGCCCACAGCCATTCATACCACGCAGGATGCCGCGACACCAGATCATTACTTGAAACCCTGGGAGGGTGCTGGGTTCAACTGGGACACGATCACGCACCTTGTTCATGACACTTTCCCCTCTGTAGGTACCATTCCAAACGCTTACAGCAACACTATGAACGTACTATCCAAGCCGATTGCTCAACAGGGAGCGGTAAAATGAAGCTGGTAACGTGCTGTCTTACGCCGTGTCGGGTACTGGTTAGCGTATTTATAATATCCATAAGCTGTGAAAAAACGCCGATGGCACAAAATCTTGATACATCAAATGAGCGAGATTTTGCCGCAATAACCTGGGATGACGCTGGAGCGCCATTGGGAAGATTTCTGCTGATTCGCAAAGATAAGAGGGTCTGTGCAGTGCGCTTCACAAAGGCGCAGCGTGGACATGATGCAAAACCTGGAACGACCTTTAATTCCGGAGAGGAAAGTTTCTCTGCTGAATACGATTGGTACTTTCAAGGGGACGGCAGTGGCGATTTTACGCAGTCTGGAGTGTTGTCGGGTCACGAGCAACTTGCCAGGAAGCCTTTGAAAGGGATTGGTAGATTCGCATTTCAGACAGGCCAAATATATGTAAAGTGTGGACCATTTAAGCTACGGTGGATGTTTCCAACCAGGGTTGCTTTTTATTCGACTGGGGTTACTCCCGGCGATTACGGTATCGAATTGGCGCCAACAAAATGGGCGGAAATAAAAGAAGTGGATGTCCTTGACCCACGCCTGAAATGGTATCGGTATGACGCAAACCGTAAGTCGGTCGAGATTCCTTTGAATAATTTTTGACCAACGCATAAAACGAAACACCCTAAATTGCGCCGTATGTTTTAAGAAATAAAAAATCTTCCCCATACCTGCGTAGCGGGTAGCTACCAAGAGAAGCCCAGTAGTTGGGCTATGAACACCGGATCATGTATACCGTACAGCAAGTGGCGGCGGCGCAAGGACTGTAGATAAATGCGGTGAGAAAGAAAAGCTTACCCAGAAATAGAAAAATAGAAACCGAAAGCCGGGACAGCGCCGTTCCGCTGCATGAAGCAAGCGTAGCTTGGGCTAATGTAGGGTGGCGCTGAGCTTGCGAAGCCCAACATCACACGTAAAACACAGGGGCAAGTCTAACCAAGTAGCACAATCGCTCTTGTTCTTCTTCAATAAACAAAAAGCCACCCACCTCCGTTACCCTGGAAGCGAGTGGCTTCTTTTTAGCCGCTAAAGAGGATTGCTTTCAACCGTCTTTCTTTGGCTTCTCCTCATGGTTCACAAACCCGATAGATCGTTTCTTCTGCGGCTCCGGCGGTTGCATCAACTCACGCATTGCATTGATGAGACCGGCAATCGCCTGATCGTGAGAATCGACCTTATGCTCCAACTCGTTCAACTTTGCAGTTAACTCCTTGCTGGATGCCAACACCTCACGCAGGCGCACGAAAGCACGCACCACATACACCCCCATTTCCACCGCGCGCGGCGAACTCAACACGTTTGCTGCTTGAATGGCTCCGTGCTCGGTAAAGGCATAGGGCGAGGTCTTTGCAAACTTAAGATTGGCGAGGTGGTCACAGTTTGTGACCACCTCCGCCTTCTCGGCAGCGGAAAGCTGAAACATGAAATCTTCCGGGAAGCGCTCCTGATTGCGTTTGACGGCTTGATTGAGCGCCTTGGTTGGCACGCCGTAGAGTTCGGCCAGATCGGCATCGATAATGACCTTCTGGCCGCGCAGCAAGAGGATGGACTGAGCAATCCGCTCGGTTGGTATCAGCGCGTTACCGTTAATTGACATGGTTAACCCCGCGTCCCGGTGCGGCTGGCACTAGACGTTTTCTTTTTAACGGTAGGCTTTGGATGGGGCGGGGTCGGCTGAGCCCAGCGCTTTGCATCGTGCATGTGAAGCACACCGGCGATCACCGTTTCCACCGCCTCGCGCTCCTTCTCATCGAGATGGGACACCGCCTCGAATTGTAGCTTCAAGCGGTCATCCGGGCCGCGCTCGTCCGCCTCGAAAAGCAGCATATCCGCGCTGACATTAAGTGCTAGTGCAATGCGCCGGAAAACCTCGATAGTCGGCTGCGAAGAACCCGCCTCATAGCGTTTGAGTTGCGAGACATGCATGCCGATCTTGTCGGCCATCTGCTGCTGTGTGAAGCCGAATTCCTTGCGCAATGCGGCTAGGCGTTCAGGGAAGCTCATAGGCAAAATGAAATGAATTAGAGACGGCCATGATTGTACGTACCTCTTTTTTAGCACTTGACATATAGTAGCATAACAGGAACAATAAAAATACCCAATATAACGGGAACGACCAAGACCTGGCGCTATGCCGACCACCTGGGCAGCGTCATCGCCGAAGCGGACGCAATGGGGAACGCCACCGCAATACGCGGGTACGGCCCGTTTGGCGAGAACGGAACCACGGCGCCGAACCGGTTTGGTTATACAGGGCAGCAGTACATCGCTGGATTGGGATTGTATTACTACAAGGCCAGATGGTATTCACCCACCATGGGACGGTTTCTGGAGACGGATCCGATTGGGTATGGGGATGGGGTGAATTGGTATGCGTATGTGGGGAATGGGCCGGTTAATCGCAGGGATCCGACGGGACTCTATTGGTTTCAGCAGGATTGGCAAGCGGCGTATCCTATCGTCGGTCGGTTTGATAGCTTGATAGAGCCTGGTGGTCCGGTAAGCTCATTCATTGAACAATATGTGCCAGCGGGAAGGACGCTAGCTGAAACGCATGATCCGCTTGTTGACACACTCAGAAACGCGGGCGTGCCTGATTGGCTTGCAAACATTCCCACGATGCTCCCCACGTATGCGGCTGGCATAGGCACAGAAGTGCTGAGAACTTTGGGGATTGTCGATCAACCGACACCGCTTCCTGCGCAACCAATGCAACCAACGCCAAGTAAATGAACAAACTTGATTATTCAATACTCCGCATCAGTCTCGCATTCACTCTATTTACCGTGATTTACATCTTCTGCGGCCCAAGTTACACAAAGGAGTTGCAGCCTGGGAGTGGTGCGGCTTCGGGTGATAGTGACCTGCAGAGCGGTCAAAATTCAAGATCGTCGGAGAACTCTATGCTTACGGTGTAACTAATGATCTTGGAACGGACAAACTGTCAATCATTAGTGTGGTTCCGCTTCGACTTACGGGGCCTGAAATAATTTCAAGACAACTGGTTCCTATTGGCAGCATATTAACGATAGTGGACAAGGCGCCCAAGAAATTATTTTTATTTATCTTTCCCTACCCTGTTCGATATATTGTTCAAATCGATTCAATAGATGCACCAGCAGGGATTCCAGTAGTTATTGACCTCCATCGCGGGATTGAAGGCAAATCGACTCCGCTCAATCCACTAATTTTCAAACCACTATTGGGCCAGTAGCCAAGTATGGACCCCACCTCCGTTACCCCGGAAGCGAGTGGCTTCTTTTTAGCCGCTATTATGTATCAGCCGCTGATTATATTTACCGCCTGAGCCGGCGTCACAATGCGTATCTCCTGAAACTGTTTGAGCACGAGCAAGTCATCGTCTCCCGACACGATCAAATCGGCCTGGGCGGCCAGCGCACAAGCTAGCACCGCATCATCATCCGGGTCGCGGCACACGGGCTGGGGTAAGGGTGGTGCTGCCACCATCTCCGCAAAGGTGCGCAACTCAAGCAGAATCCGTTCCGGTGTGCGTGAAGTACGTTGAAGAATCGCCGCAAACTTCTGCCGCGTGATCACCTCGGCCAGCTCATCCATTAAAATCTGACTCATCATCAAGTCGACAGTGCCGTCACGCGCCTGATTGAATAGGGTATGCGGTGCGCCATGCCACAGCAGGCCGGACAACAGCACATTGGTATCAATGACGATCCGCACGCTGCTGCCGTTCCGTGCGTGCGGCTTTTACCTCAGCATTGATTTCTTCCATCGTCATTGGCGGGATGCCTGCGGCGGCCACTTCATCGGCTACCGTCAGCAAATAATTAGCGGCCTGCTGTCTGCGCAGCGCATTGGATAACAAGCGATCCAGCGCCTGCGATGTCAGCAGCCCGGCAGCCTGTGCGGCTTGCGCAATTGCATCGGATAATTCAATTTGAATCTTGGTAGTCATGGTATATCCTTTCTTGTTAGCGACCGGCTTGCGCCAGCACCGTATCCAATATCTGCGACACAAAGTGTTGCTGTGTTTTGGACAATTGGCTAATGGCCTCTATCTGTTGCTGGAGACGGGAAGTGCGGCTTCGCTTATTAGCGGTGCGGCTGGTCTCTCCAAATAACTCTTCCAAAGGCACGGCAAGCGTGTGTGCCACGATGGGCAGAGCCGATACTGGAATGCGCCGCCTTCCCATCTCATAAGCCTGAACAGTTTGTTGTGACACCCCCAGTGTCTGGGCCAACTGTACTTGGGTAATATTGTGTACTTTACGCAGTGAGGCAATGCGCTCTCCCAGCGTCACAAAAAAATTACGCTCTTCGGTACTGATAGTCATGACGGCTGTTGAACACCTGTGCAAGATAACAGCCATGTTGAACACCTGTGCAAGATAACAGCCATGAGGATACCTCCTGATTTACGAAACGCTGTTGAGTATACTACGAAACGTAGCATATTCATGCCGAATTATTTATATCAAAACCCCCTTAACAGGTTTTTAGTCATGTAGATATCGTCTCTAACGTCAAGCATTATTTAAAATAATCGTGTTGATACGGCTGTTGAGTTTTGAGTAAGCGTAGCCTGGACTAACGTGGATACCATCCTTAAACGTACTTTAAAATAACCGTGAACTACACCTACGACCCCGCGGGACACCAAACCAGCACCACCGCAGCGGGCAGGACGCTCACTTACCAATACGACCCCGCCGGCAACCGCACCCGCCTCACCTGGCCAGACGGCTACAACATCAGCACCCATTATGACCCCCTAAACCGCCCGCTCAGCTTAAAAGAAGGCGGCACCGTACCCTTGCTGACATTGGCCACCTACACCTGGGACGACCTCTCCCGGCGCACCACCCTCACCCTTGGCAACGGCACGGCCAGCACGAACAGCTATAACGCCCAAGGGAAACTATCCAACCTCACACACGACCTTGCCGGCACCACCAACGACCTGGGCTTCAGCTATATCCGCAACCAGCGCGGCGAAATCACCACGGCCAACCCGCTCAACCCGCAAAGCAACTGGAACCTTGCCAATCCCCCCAAAGCCGCACCGCCAACGGCCTCAACCAATACACCACCCTCAACGGCAACACCATCACCCACGACGCCAACGGTAATCTGCAAAGCGATGGGGTGTGGAGCAAGCGTAGCCTGGGCTAATGTAGGTTGACACTGAGCTTGCGAAGCCCAACGTCACACGTAAAACACAGGGGCAAGTCTAGCCAAGTAGCACAATCCCTCTTGTTGTTCTTCTTCAATAAACAAAAAGCCACCCACCTCCGTTACCCCGGAAGCGAGTGGCTTCTTTTTTAGCCGCTAAATGGGCGACGGTCTTGCTTACTTCACCGCCTCGATAATCCCGATTTCCCGTTTCAAGAGATCGTTCGCCAGCTCGGACAATTGCACACCTTTCTTAGATGCGATCGCCGAAAGATACGCTTGCACTTCTGCATCCAGATATACCGGCAGATTCAGCGTGGCGTTGGCGTGATAAAACTTGCCGCGCACCCTTTAGAAAAATCAATCTCTGCGGGCATATCGTCATCGTCCTGCAGTGGTTGCTTGTTGCATTCATGGTGTCACCTTAGAGCGGTTCATCCGCATAAAAATGTTGTTCCTGTTTTGTGGCCGGACGTGCTGAAATAATGCGGATGCGCGTATTGCTTAAACTGGTTGCCTGATAGGTGTGTGCCACTGCCAACAGCACGCCGCCAGTTGTGTAACCCAAGGTAAACCATCGCTCCTCATGCTCACTGTGTGCTGCATCAAACACCGTCAAAGCCAGCGCATCCAGAAACACGGAAGCGGCTTGCTCAAACGTCACCCCATGCTTCTTCAAGTTGGACGCTGCCTTGTGTGCATCCCATTCGTAATCGTAAGTTAAATTTACCATAGCGGCGTTGTTATCGGGTTACTGTAACGCTTGCCTGCCGCTTCACACTGGCCGCTTTCTTCTCCGGCGCTGCTGTCCGCGCCGAATCCCAACGCCGCGCCTGGTATTTGATAATCAGGTATCGACGCGGAGCAGTGTGACTGCCTATCCTTGCCGGTAAAACGATCCGAACTGAGTCTCGTTGTTCGTGAGCATCTTTTGTACAGCTCATGTTGAGGGTTGATCTAGTGATCCTAATGTTGTGATTATTGCAGTTCATTTCAAACCGTGGCCGGAATTTTTGGTGCTGTTTGATTGATATGATAATAACAGTCCAATAGCATTGTTCTGAACAATGTCCCACCCGGAATTTTGCAAACTTAAAATATCCGCTTCAGGAAGCGGTAGATTATTAATATTTATCCCAGAGCGGCCAGGAAAGAAGCCGGCCCGTATTGATCTTCCCGACAACTTATCTGACAAGCTCAATATTCCATTAACTAATGTATGACATCTTTCAGCCTTATTTTTAGCTAAAGGTGCCTGTCCATCACACTGGAGATTAACAGGCTCCATATTCTGGGCATGTGCGGCGCATTGGATACTAAACACATATTCCCAATTCGACATAAGCAAGGTATTTTTTTCAGAAACACATAAATGGTTTTTTCCATTCTGGTATGCATTCATGGCATCTAAACTTCTGCGCATGCTTTGTTGATATTCTGCCCCTAATTTATGTGCATAGAGTGTGTGGAAGATACCAAGAAAAAATACTAAGGTTAGTCCCGTTTTTCGCGCAAAAGATAAAGCAGCATCACTATTCGCACTAGGAATGGCAGCAAGTAACGCCGCTAAAAAGAACGGCGTGTATTGCAAGGTATGCCGTATATTGATCATTTCCCCCCACTCATAACGTGAACGTGCGGCAATTACAACGCATGTACCAATTATTGAGTATGTGGCACACAAAAATATTGTCTTTTTCTTTTTTTCCGTTAATTGTCCTCTCCATACAATCATCAGCATCCCGCTTACGCCAATCACCAACGCCAAGAGAAAAACTAATCCTTGAGTAGACCATCCAACGAAAATCCCAAGGCTACGCAAGGCCGTTAAGTCATATACAAATTCTTGAATATAAACACGTATATTGTTTACGGCGCTCACGGTGGATAGTGGCATTTCATAAGGATTCAGCGCACCAAAGATCATTAAATTGCGTAGCAATAATGGCAATATGATGAGCGATGCACCTACTGCAAAAACTGTAGCCTGTTTTATTGTTTGAGTGCGCTGTGCTGGATTGCTAACCCACAGGTATAAAAAATACACGGCGAGTGCTGCGAGTAAGGCTATATGCGCATTCCTTACTGCGTAAGCCAATCCTGCAACTACACCCCCCACAAAGAAAAAAGTGGTTGAACGGGAGTTCAACACTAATCCAATGGCACCAACAGCAAGTATCAGGGAAAATATATCGGTTAAACCCATCGGAGCATACGTGAGTACACCCGGCGAGAGCGCACTTAGGCCAGCCAATATTGCTGCATATAACGGACCTATTTGTTTTTGGAAACAAATGTACAACAGCGCAGGAAATAAAATTGCAGACAGCCACCCCACCGCAATGGACGCTTCTTGTGCATCAAAGCCGAACATACTGAAGAATGCCAATATTATAGGGAATCCTATTGGAAACAAAGGGCTTGGCGTTTTATCCATTCCATTTATGCCAGATGGAATGCTAAACGTTAAACCGTTTTGAATTAGGCTTCGAGCCTGTTCAATATAGTTAGCGCTATCTGGAGAGAATGGAAAAATGGGTGCGCGAAAAAATAGATGTGCAACCATTAAGACGCTGATGGCTACAACAGCGAGAATCGGTAGCAGAGCTGTTCGCAATATCAACTCCGGCTGACCAAGAAAACGCCCGCACAAATGAGCGCTACTCCAACAGCGCGTGGCATTGTGATTTGTTCACCTAACAGCAATCCTACAATGACAGTTAGTCCAAATCCCATTCCGACTAGTGGATACGCCTTACTCACATCCCAACGTGAGAGAACTCCAAGCCACACGACAGCTCCTAGTCCATACAACAAAAAACCACCAATCACGAATTTGTTTGTCAAAATTACAAAAATGGTACGCAGGGCAGCGGGTTGGGATAGCGCTTCTTTGACTTCAATGCTCGACATACCAGTTTTTAGTGCAAATTGAGCTGCAACGGAGAGAATAATGCTCGTCATGGCAATAATTAGTGTATTCATAACCTACCCAATATGTATGAAATGAGCGACGAGAGTCGCGAGGAGCATCGCCAGAATCGTCATACGGCTACCTAAATCCTTGAGCGCAAAAACCAGTGGGTCGTCATGCATTTCACCCCGGGCAGTCTTGATCCATAGACGCGCAAGCCAATAAATTAAGCCGATGGCAACGAACCATAAAAGTTGGGCACTCACATATCTTGCCTGGGTTTCCGCAGCACTGATAAACAAGCCAAATACAACCACAGCGCAAAGGGCAGCGCCGATCCCCAATGGCCAAAGCACGATCAGGTCAGTTACACGATAATCGCGCCCACGCGCTGCCTCCCCCCCTATCTGCCAGAGGGAAACAAGCTCGGAACAACGCTTTACTAACGCAAGGCTGAAAAAAATAAAAACTGAAAATGCGAGCAACCAAGAACTTGTTGGTATGCTGATGGCAACCGCTCCAGCAAGGATGCGTAGTGTGTAAAGTAATGAGAGCATCAGTACATCAATCAGTACATACTCTTTGAGTACCCAGCTGTACGCGCTGGTAAGCGTAATATAGAGAACAAGCATCAGGAGAAAACCATTCGAAATGAAGGCCGCCAACATGAGCGCTACCATCAGCGCGCCAGCGGCCACTGTGATGCCAGTCGGAATCGTTATGCTGGCATTGGCAAATGGGCGATTACGCTTTCGTGGATGCGACCTGTCATTTTCAAGATCCCATAGGTCATTCACCACATAGGTTGCAGACGCAGCAAGTGAGAAGGCGAAAAATGCAACCATCATTGTCGTCAGTTTGTTGGCATCGAAAAAGGAAAAAGCGGTTAATAATGGGACGAATAATAGAAGGTTTTTTAGCCATTGATGAATCCGTAACGCACGGAGCCAAACAATCCCGCCTGGATTTATTCGCGGAAATTCCCGCTCTATTGGAGTCATGCGCCGAGCGGCTTTTGAAACTCGGGGGGACGTCCCCACCAATATCGCAGCTTCGGCCGCCTTCCAGATAGGTAAATCGGCCGCGCTATCACCCGCGTAGACAAACCTTTCACCGACCGTTTCGCGGATGGCTTCGAGTTTAACCTTTCCTTTCAGATTTCGTTCCCCATCGCTTGCAAGCACGCTATCGAACAACCCAAGGTGCTCCGCTACAGATTCAGCAATACTCCGATGAGCCGCCGTGGCAAGGATAATCCGCCGGCCTTTGTCCTTCTCGCTGCGTAAGTAATCCACAAGTGGCTGCCGATAGGGTAGGTTTCCAACTGAAAAATTAACTCGTGTAGCGATATTAGACTTAAAAACAGCACGACCGCTTAGCATCCAAAATGGAAGACTAAGCATCTCTAGGGGATTGTGCTTGACTAATTGAATAATTGACTCAATTAGCGTATCCGTTGGCGTTAAAGTTCCGTCCAAGTCAACAACTAGAGGGATATATTCACTCCTAGTATTGGCAGGTAGCGTGGGGGGTTGATTCACAGGGCGAACTCGAGATTTACACAATAGATCTGCACTACTATTAACGGTTGCATCAGGCTATTCGCCTAAAGGGCACCTCTAAAAATTCAGATTTCGTCACAATACGTTGTTGCTCACAAAAAATGTTTCCTTACATATCAAGGAATATGCTGCGTCAACATTTTTTATTCGCGCCTGGTCTTGTTTAGAACTCTAAATTTTTAGAGGTACCCTAAAGCCACGCGATTAACACGATGCCGCATAACCAATAATCTTGAAAAAAATGAACCGCCGTGAAGTTTAGCAGAGTGTCAAACTTGTGGTTATGATTATTCGTTTGCAGTAGTTCAAACTTGATCCGGCAGCTAGCTATTCTGAGCGATGCACTGTCAGATTAGACTGGGGTTAGTCCAGTTAAATTACCAATAAATTTCACAACGGGTTGATCACGTAAGATTTAATACTTTAAAAAGATTCCCTTATCAAGATGGAGTGAGCACGGTCGGTACGGCCAGCGGTAGCATATCAGGGTAGTCTTTGCTGTAGTGTAATCCGCGGCTTTCATGCCGAGACAATGCACTTTGCACGATGAGATCGGCCGTTAACACGAGATTGCGTAATTCCAGCAAATCGGCTGTAACATGAAAATTGGCGTAATACTCGTTGATTTCCTCATGCAATAATTTGATTCGGTGTTGTGCTCGTCGCAGTCTTTTGGTGGTGCGTACAATTCCGACATAATCCCACATGAATTGGCGTAACTCTGCCCAGTTGTGCGAGATAATAATTTCTTCGTCGGCATCAGTTACCCGGCTCTCATCCCATTGCGGTAGGGGAATGAACGGCCTTTGCGGCGTAGCCAGTATGTCGCGTGCGGCAGCCTCGGCAAATACCATGCACTCCAGCAGCGAATTGCTTGCTAGGCGGTTGGCTCCGTGCAAACCGGTATGTGCAGTTTCGCCAACGGCGTAGAGATTAGCGAGATCGGTGCGTCCATGCAGGTCAGTAACGATGCCACCGCAGGTATAGTGTGCTGCGGGTACCACGGGTATAGGCTGGTGCGCGATATCGATACCTAGCGACAGGCAGCGCGCGTAGATGGTAGGAAAATGCGCTTGTAGAAACTCTACCGATTTATGTGAGATATCAAGATACACGCAATCTAAACCACGTTTTTTCATTTCGAAGTCGATAGCGCGTGCGACGATATCGCGCGGCGCGAGTTCGGCGCGCTCATCATGGGCAGGCATGAACCGTGTGCCGTCAGGCAGTTTTAAGATGCCGCCTTCACCACGAACCGCTTCAGAGATGAGGAAAGACTTGGCGTGTGGATGATATAGGCAGGTCGGGTGGAATTGAATGAATTCCATGTTGGCCACCCGGCAACCGGCACGCCAACCCATGGCAATGCCGTCGCCAGTGGCGGTGTCTGGATTGGTGGTGTAAAGATATACCTTGCCAGCACCGCCGGTGGCCAGAATTGTGTCATGGGCAGCGATGGTGTTGACTTCGTCGCTCAGGCTGTTGAGCGCGTAAGCGCCATAGCAATGATTGTTCGTGTGGCCGAGCTTATTGCCGGTAATCAGATCGATGGCAATGTAATGTTCCAATAGCGTAATGTTGGGGTGTGCCAGAGCTTTGGAGGCAAGCGTTTCCTGTACGGCATGTCCAGTGGCATCGGCGGCGTGGATGATACGTCGATGGCTGTGGCCGCCTTCGCGTGTTAGGTGATAACCGGTATCGGTATTGGCATCACGTGTGAACGGTACACCTTGCTCAATGAGCCAGTTAATTGCCGGTTTGGCGTGCTCGATAACATAGCGCGCGGTGGCTGGGTCACAGAGGCCAGCACCGGCGATCAATGTATCTTGTATATGCGCGGCCAGAGAGTCTTCTTGCGACAACACGGCAGCGATTCCGCCCTGTGCCCAAACACTTGCGCCTTCCAATAATGATTTCTTGGTGATGATGGCGACTTTTCGTTGATCGGCAAGCTTCAATGCCAATGAAAGCCCTGCCAGTCCGCTGCCTATAATTAAAACATCAAATTGCAGCATGTTTAGTGTAGTTCTTTATTTTTAAAGGTTTTTGCATCTATTTTTCCTATGTGCTATAGCTTGCAAAAATAAATGGAATAGCATCTTATCGGTTATTCAGCAACAATTACCATTGTGCCAGTTATTTCTTGTGGAAATTAATTTACGGGTTAAAATTGTGCCGCTGGATATACTTAACTTAGGAGATAAAATGATGAGATCAAAGCTAGTGTTGCCGATGTTTATGTTGTTGTCATCAATCGGGTACGCCCACAATGTATTGGCGAACGATTACTATGCGATAAAATCGCCGGGACAGCGAGTTTATTTTGTTGAGCCCAAAGATGGCGCAATAGTCGGCAACGAAGTTAAAGTTGTGATGGGTGTAGAAGGCATGGAGATCAAGCCCGCTGGCGCCGTAGTAGATAACACTGGGCACCATCATTTACTGATAGACGTGCAACAGCAGCTAAATGCCGGGGAGGCTGTTCCGACTGGAAGTAACAAGCATCTCCATTTTGGTAAAGGTCAAACAGAAACCTCGGTCAAGTTAGCTCCAGGTACGCATACGTTGA
Organism: Nitrosomonadales bacterium; assembly: GCA_016721605.1. Lineage (GTDB taxonomy): Bacteria > Pseudomonadota > Gammaproteobacteria > Burkholderiales > Gallionellaceae > Nitrotoga. The sequence continues at coordinate 133,383 of JADKHS010000002.1, read as the reverse complement.
CGTTACAATTTGCTAATGGCGCGCATGTCTCTTATGGCGAAAAAATGCGTAGCACAATTAGCGTGGTCGTGAAATAACGCTGGCCTGCTTACCCCCACCCATATCACTGGCCTGTTGAGTAAATATTGAACAATAGGTTGGGTATTCGTTGCAGTCTTATCAAAGACTGCAACAGCTTTATTCCAAATGTCCGGCTAGGCGGTCGGTGTTTATTCCCCGTGCACTCTGGCAATCATGGTTCAGTTACCATGTTCCATCTATTCAGCTACCCACTCGGATATCTCTAACCGAGAGCTTGATTGAGGCATACCTGTGCCTTGTTTGGCATAGCCTACGGTAACGTCGTACCCCTGCCTTCCTTATTTATGTGTGTATGCCTGTAGGCATTTCTGGCTTAGATGGCCGCTGCATCCGCCCCCTGTTTACAATATGTTTCCCTGCTATTAGTTTGGGCTTGGTTTATGGAATTACGGCCAAATCTACCTGGCAATACCAAGTCGCTGGCAAAACTAACGGGTAGTCCGACAGGCTGCTAGAGCCAATAACCCTACTTCACATTTCAGCCGCCAATGGCTGTATCTTCATCCAGACGTATCGCCATCAGTAGCGTAATATGTACCACACTGGGGTTAGATAGTTGGAAATTGTTTTTCCATAATTTTTTGATGAGGAGAACTTCATGCGTATTAGGCTATTATTTTTAACTTTTCTTTCTACACTGGTTCTAAGCGGCTGTGGCTACAACACGCTGCAATCCACCGACGAGCAAATCAAGGCAAGTTGGGCTGAAGTGTTAAACCAATACCAGCGCCGCACCGACTTGGTGCCCAATCTGGTTAATACCGTCAAAGGTTTTGCCGCACAGGAGCAAGCAGTGTTACTGGGCGTAACCAATGCGCGGGCCAAGGTCGGCAACGTCCAGGCTACACCGGAACTCATCAATGACGAACAAGCTTTCGCCAAATTTCAAGCTGCCCAGGGTGAATTGACTTCGGCATTAAGCCGATTGCTGGTAATAAGCGAGAATTATCCGCAGTTGAAATCTGACGCCAATTTTCGCGATTTGCAAGCGCAGCTTGAAGGCACGGAAAATCGTATAACAGTGGCGCGTAACCGGTATATTAAAACGGTGCAGGATTACAATATTGTTGTGCGCTCTTTCCCCAGCAACTTAACCGCGATGATGTTCGGATTCAAGGTGAAGCCTTCGTTTACGGTCGAAAACGAGAAAGAAATTTCCAAGCCGCCGACAGTTGATTTCAGCACGCCTGGTCAGTTATCGCCTGCTAAGTGACATGATGCGTGTCTGGGCGCTAGCCCTGCTGTTCGCACTGATATGGTTAAGCGGTTTAGTGCATGCCGAAGTGGCGGTGCCGCCACTAAGCGCACGTGTAACCGATTTGACCAGTACTCTCGATGCTGCCCAAAAACAACAGCTTGAAACACGCCTCGCCCAATTTGAAGCGAAAAAAGGCGCGCAAATTGCTGTACTGCTGGTTCCAACTACCCAGCCGGAAGCGATTGAACAATACGGTATTCGGGTTGTTGAAGCGTGGAAGCTTGGGCGTAAGGGAATTAATGATGGCGTATTGCTGCTCATTGCCAAAGATGATCGCACATTGCGCATTGAAGTTGGCTACGGTCTGGAAGGTGCGCTACCCGATGCTGTTGCGAAGCGCATTATTGCCGAGACAATCACTCCGCACTTTAAGCGCGGAAATTACTATGCGGGTATTTCAACCGGGATCGAACAGCTGCTGGCGGTCATTGAAGGTGAATCGTTACCGCCACCACGTGAGCGTAGCGCAATATCAGGAAGTTTTCAAAATCTGGAGCCGTTTTTATTTATCGGTTTTATGCTGGTGATTGTGGTGGGTGGCGTACTGCGCAAATTGTTAGGACGGCTACCCGCGGCAATTGTTATTGGCTTTGCTACAGCTGTGCTCGCTTGGCTCATAATCGCGCCCATTTTAATAGCGGGGATTGTGGGCATCATCGCGTTTATCTTTATTTTGGTTGGTGGTGGGCACGGTACTTTAGGAGGCGGTAGCTTTGGCCAAGGAGGGTTTGGCGGGGGGGATTTGGTGGTGGTGGCGGTGGTTTTGGCGGTGGTGGTGCATCGGGGCGATGGTGAATGGCGATTAAACGTATCATCAAGCATTTAATTACGGGCAGCGCAGCGGTGAGGGCTGCGTTCCCTGCGCATGCGCTGCATGCCATCGAGCAGGCAATTCATGAAGCCGAAGCCAAACATGCCGGGCAGATCCGCTTTGCGGTTGAAGCATCGCTCGATTTCGCCGCCCTGTGGCTTAACCAGACTGCATGTGAGCGGGCTATTGATATGTTTTCGCAATTGAGAGTATGGGACACCGAGCACAACAATGGAGTGTTGATTTATTTACTACTCGCTGATCGTGACGTGGAAATTGTCGCTGACCGTGGCATAAATGTTAAGCTTGGCAAGGCTGGCTGGGAGGAAATTTGTCTTGAAATGGAATCGGCATTTCGGTTGGGCAAGTTTGAAGCTGGGGTAATTAAGGGGATTCATGCAGTGAGCAGCCATTTGCAGCAGCATTTCCCGAAGAAATCTACTTCGGTGAATGAATTGCCAAATAAGCCAATCAATAATATTGTAAGCGGCAGGTTATTCCACAGGTAATTTCAAATCTTGCTTGCAGAACGTCTCTGAAGCCTGCTAGAGGATAAGCAGCTCGAGGGGCACGCCCTCAATTCTGCAAAATTTTTATACAGATATCTGACAGGTACTAGAAATTCGGTAACTGTCAGATCAGATCTAAGTTAATACAATTTATGGCAGTGTCCTGGCAACGCGAAACCCAAGGTTGTTAACGCGTTCTGTAGCTTCAATCCCCTCACGGTAGCTTACATTTAGATACTCTGAGTCGTATTCAAAAGACCCACCTCGAAGAACCAGTCTTGCACAATCGCCTTCCCTGCAACCATCCGTCCATTGCCAGAATACCACAACCATGGCAATTGGCATTCTGAAACCCGAGTTCATCCCCCCAGTAATACTGAGTGGTAGTACCGGCTCGCGTAGCAATTTCCCATTCGTGTTCGCTCGGTAGACGGTAGGTTTTACCAGTCTTGCGGGATAGCCATTCAAGATAGCTCTGAACATCATTCCAGTTCACATTAACCACGGGTTGTTTGCCACGTCCCCATTCTTCATCTAATGGTTTGTAACCATTACAACCACCGTCTTCCACGCATGCATCCCATTCATCGAATGTGACAGTATATTTTCCAATCTCAAAATCTGAGCCTGGAATCGGCACCATTTCAGGGCAGACAGTGCATGTTGTAAGCTTTTCTTCTATGTTCTTCTCTTCAGTCTTGGCAGCTTTCGATCGCTCAGGTTTGACCCGTTTGCCTTCGGCGCTAAGTTTTGGCGCGCTCAACAGCACTTCGACCCTTTTTACTACGCCATCGCCCACGCGGATTTCTTGTTCAAATATGCGGTCACTGGAAGCATCGACTTTCTTTTGTACCTTCAGTTTAAGCGTGCCAATAGGCACTTTTATATCTAACGGGCATTCGCCTTTAAATTTCCCATTAACTAAAACTTCGGCACCCACGTCATCACCTTTACACACAACACGCAGTACGGAGCCAGCCGCGTAAACGTTAGCGGATGATGCGGCCAGAACTAACAAGAACAAAAAATAAATTGATTTCATGAAATCTCCGTTAAAAAATAAAAAATGGGCAGATGCTCAAAGCATTTTTAAGCTATTTTAATAAGGTTTTCCTTATAAGTGCATAAGGTTTTAACTATGGGTTTAGACTCAAACTATCCTGGTTGCTGAAGTTGTTTATGTAACGACTGTCTTTCATATATCCATTTATGAGGAGATAAAAATAAAATGCTAACCCGGAACTTTCTATTTTTTCAGGGTCATGGCAAGTCTAAATCCGCTGATATGGTAACGTTCAGTTATATCATCCTTGAAACGGGTAGCGATGCGAATGTTTGACGTGGTGTCATTCCAAGAGCCGCCACGAAGCACTCGCTTCTTGCAGTCCCCCTCCCAGCAACTGTCCGTCCATTGCCAAACATTGCCAGACATGTCGTATAGGCCGAAACCGTTTGGCTTGAAACTGCCAACTGGTGCGGTTGTCCTGTTGTCCCACTTGCTGCCACAAGCATTACAGTTAGCATTAGCGCTAGAGGCCGAATCTCCAAAAGGAAAAATGCCCCAATAATATTCGGTAGTCGTGCCAGCCCGCGCGGCGATTTCCCATTCCTGTTCAGTCGGCAGACGGTAAGGTTTACCGGTCTTGTTCGATAGCCATTGAATATAAGCTTGGGCATCATTCCAACTCACATTAATCACAGGACGTGTGTCACGCCCCCATTCCTTATCCGAGGGACGATAACCGTTACAGCCGCCGTCAACCACGCATGCATCCCAGTCTTGGAAGGTGACGGTGTATTTTGCCATGGCGAAATTGGTGCCTGGAATTGGCACCATCTCGGGACATTCGACACATTTTTTCTTTTCTTCCTGTAATGTTTTTGCCTTATCTTCTAAGGCTAACTTTTTAGGTTTCTGCCGTTTACCTTTTGCGTTAAGCTGCGCCGCACCCAAGATCACATCGATCTTTTTACTACGTCATCGCCCATACGAATTTCTTGTTCAAATATTCGATCACTAAAGGCATCAACTTTTTTTTGCACCTTCAACTTCAATTTGCCCACTGGTACCTTTATGTCTAACGGACATTCGCCTTTAAATTTGCCGTTAATCAATACTTCTGCCCCTTCATCATCACCTTTGCAATTGACGCTCAACACGGATCCGGCTGCATACGCGTTAACAGATACCGTGAGAGGCATCATTAGCAGAAATAAAACATAAACTGATTTCATGGAATCTCCATTTTAAAAAATTGGAACGCATTGTTATATTCGCCTAACAAAACTGCAAGGAGTATATCCATTTTGGCGCTAATATTTTTCTTTGCTACAACATATTTACTGGCACATTAGTATTTCTATACTCAACCCCCGTTACCATTGCTTTTGTTTCGTTGTTGTTGTGAAAGATAATATGACCGTTGGATTTCATTTTGACAAAAAGTTCGTTTGAGACTTCAGGCGCAAATAATAGCGCAATAACAATTTTCTAAAAGCGGCATCGCGACCAAAAATTGGTGAGCCGGTTACTTCTGACACATAGCAGCTGATTACCGCTACGTCAGGCTAAAGCGGTTGTTAGTAGTACGCCAGAAATTTGCAAAAAACGAGAAAGCGGGAGCTCTACCGAAATGAGGTTTTTGAGAAGCTGAACTAATGAAAATTAGTTGAAATTATTTGGTGCGTGGGTTAGGGGGAACGAGCTGAAGGTTGGTTAACAATTGACTAAAGGGCACCTCTAAAAATTCAGATTTCGTCACAATACGTTGTTGCTAACAAAAAATGTTTCCTTACATATCAATTATATGCTGCGTCAACATTTTTTATTCGCGCCTAGTCTTGCTTAGAACTCTTAATTTTTAGAGGCGCCCTAAAGAATCCATTACAGCATTCCTCGCTCCGCAAATGATAAGCCCCCGGTTCCTGCCACAATGAAGTGGTCTAGCACGCGCACATCCACCAGCGCGAGTGCCTGTTTGAGCGTGTCGGTAAGCAAGCGGTCGGACTGGCTGGGCTCAGCTACACCTGAAGGGTGGTTATGTGCCAAGATGACTCCCGCCGCGTTGTGATATAGCGCGCGTTTAACCACTTCGCGCGGATACACGCTAGTTTGGGTGAGTGTGCCATGGAACATTTCCTCTGATGCAATCACACGGTTTTGTGCGGTGAGGAAGACAACCAGGAACACCTCCTGTTCGCGGCTATGCAACAGCAATCGAAGATAATCGCGTACCGCGCCCGGTGAATTTAGCGCATCGCCCATGCGCATTACCTCTTGCAACGCACGCCGCGACATTTCCAGCACGGCCTGCAACTGAACATATTTGGCCTGCCCCATACCATATATCGTGCAAAACTCCTCTTGGCTAGCTGCGAATAAACGGGTAAGCGTGCCAAACCGGGTAAGCAGGTCACGCGCCAAATCGACCGCACTTTTGCCTACTACACCAGTACGCAGAAATATTGCCAGCAGTTCGGCATCCGAGAGTGAGGTTGCACCGCGCTGAATTAACTTTTCCCGCGGTCGTTCTTCCTCAGGCCAATTATTAATTCCCATTGCTCTCCTTTGCCTAAGCGTGGTGGTTTTTTGATATGGAACAACAGTTTTTGCTAAGATGCATAGCATTATGGAACAAATTCAAACAAAGCGTATTGTGCTTGGCCTTACCGGAGGTATTGCCGCCTATAAAGGTGCCGAATTAACTCGCCTATTGGTCAATCAGGGCATACAGGTACAGGTTGCGATGACTGAAGCTGCGTGCCACTTCATCACCCCGACCACCATGCAGGCCTTATCCGGCAAACCGGTGTTCACCAATCAGTGGGGCGAACACGCAACTAATCATATGGCACACATCAACCTAAGCCGTGCTGCCGATGCCATGATAATCGCACCGGCCACAGCTGATTTTATCGCCAAGCTGGCGCATGGTTTGGCCGATGACCTGCTTTCCACTTTGTGTTTGGCGCGCAATTGCCCATTGCTGGTCGCCCCTGCAATGAATCGACAAATGTGGGAAAGTCCAGCCACGCAACGTAATATCCGGCAACTTATTGCGGATGGTGTAACCATTTTAGGTCCTGTCAGCGGTGTGCAAGCATGTGGCGAAGAAGGAATGGGACGCATGTTGGAACCCGCAGAGTTAGTACGCGCTATGCTCACGTTCTTTCAGCCAAAATTACTATCCGGCGTGAAAGTTCTGTTGACTGCCGGACCAACCTACGAAGCAATAGACGCAGTACGTGGCATTACTAATCGCAGTTCCGGCAAGATGGGCTATGCCATCGCGCAGGCCTCGCTGGAACTGGGTGCGGAGGTGACATTGATTTCCGGTCCTACAGCTTTATCCAGCCCTCATGGTGTTGTTTTGGTGAATGTCACCAGCGCGGCGGAAATGTTCGAGGTAGTCCAAAAACATGCCGCAGATGCCGATATTTTTATTGGCGTGGCAGCCGTAGCCGATTATCGCGTAGCACAACCAACCGCACAGAAAATCAAGAAAAGTACTGGCGGATTAACACTGGAACTATTACCCAATCCAGATATTCTGGGATATGTTGCAGGGCTTCCAAAACCACCATTTTGCGTGGGTTTCGCGGCTGAAAGCCACAATTTGCAGGAATACGCTGCAACGAAGCGGAAAACAAAAAAAATTCCACTAATCGCAGCCAATTTAGCGCAGCAAGCAATTGGGGCAGATGATAACGAGTTGATTTTATTTGACGATGCGGGCGAGCATGTCTTGCCGCGCACGGATAAACTCACACTTGCGCGCGCTTTGTTGCGGCACATAGTCAAACTTTACCGGCAAGGAAATGAATTATGAAAAAAACTGTGGATGTGAAAATTCTCGACCCACGCTTGCATGAGCACCCGCCCGCTTACGCCACGCCTGGATCAGCAGGGATAGATCTGCGCGCTTGTATTGACCAGAGCATGATTATTCAGCCCGGCCAATGTGAACTCATCCCGAGCGGTATTGCAGTCCACCTAGCCGATCCACAGTGTGCCGCAATGATCTTGCCGCGTTCCGGGCTTGGGCATAAGCATGGGATTGTACTGGGCAATTTGGTCGGATTAATCGATTCCGACTATCAAGGACAAATATTTGTTTCTATCTGGAACCGCGGGCAGCACCCGTTCACGCTAATGCCCCTGGAACGTATGGCACAACTGGTTGTCGTGCCGGTACTGCAAATGCAGTTCAATATCGTCACGGATTTTCCCGTAAGCCAGCGCGGAAGTGACGGCTTCGGCAGCACCGGTAAGCATTGATGGTAGTTTGACGGATACGGCCTATGAATCACAAATTGGGCAGGCCAACATATCACAACGTAAATAATCCGCTTTAGCGGAGGGACTTTTTGTTGCGGTGGCTATTTATGTTGTTGTTTGATACGCCTGTAGCGCAATGAAGACCATAGAGAGGCGGCAATAAAAACTACCCCTACGAAACCAGTGAAAATCTCAGGGATATGGAATTTCATACTAGCAAGCATAATGACAGCCAGAATTCCGATCGCATAATGTGCGCCATGCTCAAGGTACACATACGCATCAAGTGTTTCTTTACGTACCAGAAATACAGTCATTGAGCGTACAAACATCGCGCCAATACCCAGGCCAATCATAATGATGACGATATCTTTGGTAATGGCAAATGCCCCGATCACTCCATCAAAAGAGAAGGAAGCATCCAGTACCTCAAGATAAAGAAAGCCACCTATCCCGCCGCGCTTAATAACATCACCGATTTTTGCGTCATCTTCTTCTTTTTCAAGAAGACTGCTGAGCACGTCTACACCCACGTAAGACAACACCCCCCAAAGGCCGGCGACTAATACCACCAGTTGCTTGTTCTCCTCAACCATGGATAAACTGGCCAATAGCGTGCCTAGCGCAATCATGACCGAAATTGATGCCACTTTACCAAAGGTGGCGATTTTTTCCTCAATATGACCAAGCCAATGCAATTCTTTTTTGCATCCAGTAGAAAATTGAGGAATACCAGCAATAGAAAAACTCCTCCAAACGCGGCTACTTCAGCATGATGATTGACCAAGTGAAGCGCATATTCATCGGGATTGTTTAGCCCCATATTCCACACCTCAATTAATCCGAGGTCAGCCGCGAGTGCAACAATCACAAGCGGAAAAAACAATCGCATGCCAAACACGGCGATCAACATTCCGATTGTCAGAAAGATGTCCTGCCAGAATTTGTTCCAGCTTTTGAGTACAGAAGCATTGACGACGGCATTGTCGAAAGAAAGTGATACCTCCATAACACAGAGAATAGCGGCAATTCCAAGGGCTTCAAGCGCGACCACCCAACCACCACGGCTATAACCCCACCATGCTGCAAACCCAAGGCCTACAAAAGCAATAAGAAATGAAATTCTAAAATAGCGCATACCGTCCTTTCAAATTATAAATCGCGGTGTAACTGCCAATGAATGGGTAAATACAGTTACACCAAAGGCTATTTGCACTTAAATTGCTTATTGGGACAGCACAAATGTCACCAGCTTCTCGATATTTTCATCTGATACCCGAGGAGAATAAGGGGGCATAGCGATTCCACCCGTTACATCTGTCCAATTGCCTTTGCCACCAGCCTTCACCTTTGCAATCAGATGTGCCTTAGCGTCAGGATCTCCTTTATAGCGTTTGCTTACGTCGCGCCATGCAGGGCCAACTAATTTGGTTTCGATCTTGTGGCAGGCTAGACAGCCGCTTTTATTAGCTAAAGCCAGTCCTTCCTCATGGCTCTGTGCCCCGCTATTCTTGCTGTTATTGGCCGTTACTGGTATTTCGGCCTTTGCTGGAGAGGCGGGTTTGGAGACAGCTGGTTCTAGCACTACTTTTTCTGGCGTCGTTTCTTTTGTAGGTGTGGGCATGGGTTGCCCGGTTATTATTGGGGGGTTTTGTTTTACGCTCGAGGGTTTTTGATGATTAAGCGGCTCGTCCTTTACGCCGTCATTCGCCTTCGGTGGATTGCTTGTTTTTTCAGGAGTAATTGGCGTAACGGTCGCCGACGCTGGTAATGCCATTTCCGATATTTTGTCCTTCGTGGGAGTGGCTATTGGTGAGTCGGGGATAACGGTAGTTTTGTGTTCAGTTAAAGGTGGCGATACTGGAACCGCTGTGGGTTCCTGTTCGCTTTATTTCCACACGCTGATAACGCCAGTACGGCAATGACAATAACGAATTTTGACTGTTTCATATCCACCTCCATTTGTATTGAGTAGTAATTTTATTGAAGTGAGGTTAATTGCACGAATTTAACAATGTCTTGCAATGGGATTTGTTGCGCTTCTTCATCGCGCCGTCCCTTGTACTCAACCATAGGCACTTCTTGGTTAAGGCCGCGATCTCCAATTACGATACGATGTGGGATGCCGATGAGTTCTATATCAGCAAACATTACGCCTGGGCGTTCGTTACGGTCGTCAAGCAATACCTCAATTCCTGCCGCGCCAATATCAGCATAAAGCTGCTCTGTCGCTAGGCGCACGGCTTCGCTCTTATTGATGCCGATTGGGGCAAGTGCCACTTGGAACGGAGCCATGGCAGCGGGTAGGGTAATTCCACGATCGTCATAGTTCTGTTCTATTGCGGCAGCGACGATGCGTGAAACTCCGATGCCATAACAACCCATTTCAATAGGTTGAGATTTGCCATTTTCATCAAGGTAATTAGCATTGAGCGCTTCGGAATATGTGGTGCGCAACTGGAAAATGTGGCCAACTTCGATGCCACGACAGAGTTCCAGCGTGCCTTTTCCATCGGGGCTGGGGTCACCGGTGACCACGTTGCGGAGGTCATGCACATTGGTTTCATCCAAGCTAATGTCACGTCCAAAATTTGCGTGAATGTAGTGGAAGCCGTCGTCATTGGCCCCACATACAAAATTACTCATGGCAGCAGCAGAATGGTCAGCCAATATTCGCACGGCTGTATTAACCGGACCAATGTAACCGGTACGGCAGCCCATGTTCTGATGGATTTCATCATCGCTGGCGAAACGGAATTCGCCTAGGATCTTGGTAGCTTTGATTTCGTTCAGCATATGATCCCCGCGCAGCAGAAGTAGGGTAAAGTTGCCACCGGCATCCATTATGGCGATTGCCTTTAGTACTTGTTGTGGTGTTACATTCAAGAAAGTGGCGACGCTTTCGATGGATTTTTGTCCGGGCGTAATGACTTTTTGCAATGGTTCGCTGGCAGTCGCGCGTAAAGTACTGGGTGCGATGGCCTCAGCCAGTTCCACATTGGCGGCATAATCGGAAGTGGGACAGAATGCTAATCCGTCTTCGCCGGAATCGGCTAGCACATGGAATTCATGCGAGCCACTACCGCCAATGGCGCCTGTATCCGCGGCAACGGCCCGAAATTGGAGGCCAAGACGGGTGAAAATGCGGCTGTAGGTGCCATACATCACTTGGTAGGTTTGTTCTAGGCTGCTGAAGTTGGCATGGAATGAATAAGCATCTTTCATTACAAATTCGCGTGCACGCATCACACCAAAACGGGGACGCACCTCATCCCGGAACTTGGTTTGGATTTGGTAGAAATTCACGGGTAACTGACGGTAGCTTTTTATTTCACGGCGTGCGATATCAGTAATAACTTCTTCGTGGGTGGGACCAAAACAAAATAGATTGTCATGGCGATCTTTGATTTTGAGCATTTGCGGCCCAAATACTTCCCAGCGCCCGGTTTCTTGCCAAAGTTCGGCTGGCTGTACGGCGGGCATTAGCAACTCAATGCCACCCCCATTATTCATTTCTTCGCGTACCACGGCTTCCACTTTTCGTAACACGCGTAGTCCTAACGGCATCCAGGTGTACAGGCCGCTAGCTAGTTTCTTGATGTAGCCGGCACGTAACATCAAACGATGGCTGACTAGTTCGGCTTCGGAGGGAGCTTCTTTTTGGGTGGAGATGAAAAAGTGTGAAGCGCGCATGAATGTTTGCCAAATCGAATTATCAGAGTGTTGATTTTACAGCGAACGAAGTAAGCATGCTGTACCGATTGTGATGAGACGGCTTTCAATATGGTGTGAAATGTGAAAAAATCCACCCTATGTAAATTAATTAAACAGGTGGCGAAGATGATTGATCGGGATGGTTATCGCCCCAACGTCGGCATCATTCTGTCCAACGCTAAGAATCAGGTATTCTGGGGCAAGCGCATCAGGCAACATGCGTGGCAATTCCCGCAAGGTGGCATTCAGTGTGGCGAAACACCGGAACAAGCGATGTACCGCGAATTGCAGGAAGAGGTAGGTTTGCAGTCTTGTCATGTTCAAATACTTGGCCGTACGCGTGAATGGATACGTTATGAGGTGCCGCAACATTGGGTTAAACGTGAGTGGCGTGGTAGTTATAAGGGGCAGAAGCAAATATGGTTTTTGCTGCGGTTAGTGGGACGCGATTGTGATGTCTGTCTGCGCGCTTCCGTTCACCCTGAGTTTGATGCTTGGCGTTGGAATGATTACTGGGTTGAGATGGAAAGTGTGATTGAGTTTAAAAGGGATGTTTATCGTTTGGCATTGAATGAGTTAGTACGTTATTTGCCGCCCGCCAATAATTTTTCTGGTTGGGGTGCGGCTAAAAAAATCGCTAATAATTTTTGAGTTACCAACCTACTTTCGAAGTGTTGCGCGCCAAGTGACAGGTTGAGAATCAGTTCCATTGAGCGTTCATCCCCAATAATGGATTGATCGATGACAATATAAGAAGCCACGCTAAATATAGCGTGGTATGTCAATTGTTTCAGCCCTTCAAAACGTTTCTAAAGCTGTGCAAGACCGTAAGTGTGTGAAGGAAGCACGCTTTATTCTTATCAAGAACTTGTTGCAACAGAAGGTGTAGTTAAAGACTTTCATTGCGAGCGCCATGTACCCAGCTCTGATTAAGGACCCATAACAAGAAATATGTTTTTATCGCGTTTGATAATTATTATCATTTATGGTTAACTAGCGCTTACTCGGTATTTTTTATCTTTAGTAATTTGTCTAATTGACACTTCGGAGTTTATAAAAATGGACAAACGCCTGTTATTTTTGCATCGTTTTTTCTGCATTCTTGCCGCTACTACCATGCTAACAGTGGCAATGACTACTTACGCGGCTAATGAAATTGTAGTTTATACGGCCCGTAACGAGCAGCTCATCAAGCCGCTATTCGACGCCTACACTAAAGAAACCGGCACCAGCATCAAGTTCCTCACTGACAAGGAAGGAGCGTTATTACAAAAGCTTAAAGCGGAGGGGGCTAATACTCCTGCCGATATGCTGATTACGGTAGATGCCGGCAACCTGTGGCAAGCAACCAATTTGGGGTTGTTGCAGCCAGTGCAATCCAAGACGCTATTAGATAATGTTCCCGCCCATCTGCGTGACCCGGCTAACCAGTGGTTCGGTTTGTCGGTGCGAGCCCGCACCATCATTTACAACAAGGATAAAGTGAAACCAGCTGCTCTTTCTACCTACGAAGATTTGGGTAATCCAAAGTGGAAAGGGCGCTTATGTTTGCGCACTTCGAAGACGGTGTATAACCAATCGTTGGTGGCGATGATGATTCAGGAATATGGTGAGCCTAAAACTGAGCAGATCATAAAATCTTGGGTGGCTAACCTCGCCACCCCTCCTATATCCGACGATGCCAGAGCGATGGCCGCAGTGGCCGCTGGCCAGTGCGATATAACGGTGGTTAACACTTACTATTTTGGCGGTCTGACGAAGAAAAAACCTAATCTTCCGCTTGCGATTTTCTGGCCAAATCAGGATACGAAAGGCAGTGGGGTGCACGTGAATATTTCCGGCGCAGGCATTACTCGCCATGCTAAACATCAAGTGGAGGCGGTTAAGTTCCTTGAGTGGCTGTCCTCAGAAAAAGCGCAGAATCTGTTTGCTGATATAAACATGGAATATCCGGTCAACCCCAAGGTGAAGCCTGATGCTGCGGTTGCGGCCTGGGGCGAATTTAAGCAAAACCCCCTTAACGTGGTTAAAGCAGGTGAATTGCAAGCCGCTGCAGTTAAATTAATGGATCGTGCCAATTATAAATAAGTAGCTAAATGCAGCGATTGCCTATGTCTATTGAAAAAGCGCCCACAGCGGGCGCTTTTATTTTTAAGTTTCGCTTGCCCAGTGGTTGGGTTCTAGCGGCACTATTGATTGCTATGCTCACCTTGGTTCCGGTTGTTGTAGTGCTTAGTTCATTGCTAACGCCGGAACGGGAAATCTGGACGCATCTGGTGGAATACCAATTACCGCAATTGCTAACCAATACCTTTTGGCTAGTATTGGGGGTGGGATTGGGTGTGGCGATAATTGGGGTTTCCCTAGCGTGGCTCACGGCTGTATGTGAGTTTCCAGGACGCAGGCAGTTTTCTTGGGCACTATTATTGCCGCTGGCGATTCCCGCCTATGTGACGGCATTTGTCGCTATCGGTTTGCTTGATTTTACCGGGCCGGTACAAACCCTGGCGCGAGAATGGTGGGGGCCAATTGAGTTTCCGCCGATCCGCTCGAGCGGCGGCGTCATCGCGGTGATGACATTGGCGCTTTATCCCTATGTTTATCTGATTGCTAGAAATGCCTTTCTCACCCAGGGTAAACATGCGCTGGAGGTGGCGCAGTCCCTTGGACTGTCGCCTGAAATCGGGTTTTTTCGGGTGGCCTTGCCGATGGCACGGCCTTGGATCGTGGGCGGCGTGATGTTGGCCTTGATGGAAACCTTGGCGGATTTTGGCACCGTGGCGGTATTCAACTACGACACGTTCACCACTGCTATCTATAAAGCGTGGTTCTCGCTGTTTTCGCTCCAAGCCGCTTCGCAACTAGCTTCACTGCTGATTGTGTTCGTGTTGGTGGTGTTGTTGGCAGAGCAGCAGACACGCACACGCATGCACTATACCCAGACTGGAAAACACAGCGTTCAGGCTCGCATCCTGCTTAAGGGTGCTCGGGCTTGGTTGGCTGCCGGTTTTTGCCTGACAGTGCTGGCACTCGGATTTATCATACCGATTACTCAGTTATTGTTTTGGGCGTCAGAAGTAGTGGAGCAAGATTTAGATGCACGCTACCTGGATTTTTTCTGGCATTCGTTGGCGTTGGCCGCTTTTGCTGCGCTATTAGCAGGAGCAGTTGCCCTATTATTGAGCTATAGCGCGCGCCAGCATCCTGGTTTGTTATTGCGTGTGACGGCACGTATCGCCACTATTGGTTATGCGCTACCGGGGGCGGTGCTGGCGGTGGGGGTATTCATTCCGGTGGCGTGGCTGGATAATCGATTAATGGCTGCGGGCTGGGTGCAGTCGCCGCTGTTACAAGGTTCTTTGATGGTAATGCTGCTGGCGTATCTAGTCCGCTTTCTGGCGGTGGCCCACAGTCCGGTAGAAAGTCAAATGCATCGTATTACCCGTAGCGTGGATGAGGCAGCGCGCAGCCTGGGTGTATCTGGTGTCAACTTGATTGCCCGGGTGCATTTACCGATGTTGCGTGGCGGCCTTTTAACGGCAGCGGCGCTGGTATTTGTGGACGTGATGAAGGAAATGCCGATTACTCTGATGACTCGACCGTTTGGATGGGATACGCTGGCAGTGCGGGTGTTCGAGATGACCTCGGGAGGCGAGTGGAACCGAGCTGCACTACCCGCCGTGGCGTTGGTACTGGCTGGACTGGCACCAGTGGTTGTGCTGACTAAATATCGTTCCAAATAGTTCGGTGTGTTGGGTTCAGGTTTAAACAAAGGCAGGACAAGGCATCTTGATTCCATAAAAAAGTTAGAGGAAATTTCTAGTATTCTCGATACTTGGGAAAATTTCTGAGTTTATGGCTATCTGGTTGAATGAATACAAAAGAAAACTGAAGACTATTTATCATGCTGCTTGAACTTAAACACGTCAGTCAGTCTTACGCTGCACGCAGAGTATTGCGCGACCTTTCCTTGGCGCTTAATACTGGTGATATAGGCTGTCTGCTTGGCCCATCAGGGTGTGGCAAGACCACTGTATTCCGCGCTATCGCCGGATTCGAGCCTATTACGGGTGGTGAAATTGTGCTTAATGGTGAGCGGGTGAGTGCACCCGGTTTTATTATTCCTGCCGAGAAACGTCGTATCGGCATGGTATTTCAGGACTATGCCCTGTTTCCGCATTTGAATGTAGCCGCCAACGTGGGCTTTGGCTTGCATGGGCAATCCCGCACTGAACGCAATAAGCGTGTGGAAGAATTGTTGCAAACAGTAGGTCTGGAAGGGAGTGGCCAAGCTTTTCCGCATGAACTTTCCGGTGGCCAGCAGCAGCGCGTGGCATTGGCTCGCGCGCTAGCGCCTTGCCCGAACCTATTGTTGATGGACGAGCCGTTTTCCAATCTGGATGTTGAGCTGCGCGAACGACTTTCGCTAGAGGTGCGCGATATACTCAAGCAACAGGGCGCTACCGCTATTATTGTCACTCACGATCAGCATGAAGCGTTCGCCATGGGCGACATGATAGGCGTAATGCATGATGGCGAGATTCAGCAGTGGGACAAAGCCTACAATTTGTATCATCTGCCTAAGAACCGTTTTGTTGCGGATTTCGTTGGTAAAGGCGTTTTTCTACCCGGGAAGTTACTTAACGCTAACCAGGTTGAAATCGAGTTGGGTACACTGTATAGCAAAATTCCTGGTGCTTACTCTACGGTAGATTGTCACGATGGTAGCAACAGAAAGGGGTGTGAGGTGGAGGTATTGCTACGCCCGGACGATATTATCCATGACGACGCAAGTTCCCTACTTGCCCAAGTTGAGCACAAGGCGTTTCGCGGTGCAGATATTCTTTATACCTTACGCCTGCCTGGCGGTAACCGCGTGCTTTCCCTGGTACCGAGCCACCATAACCATGCCATCGGTGAGTGGATCGGGATCCGCTTGGAAGTGGATCATGTGGTGGCTTTTCCCAAAATTAAAAATGCCACGTCATGAAGCAGGTTTGTTTTTCTATTTAGGTGGGGCACCGCATTTGAGCTACGCTTAATTCGATGTTTACTTTATCAGCAAAATATATCCTTCGCCCTTGAGTTGCGCTTATGCCTTGTTTGGGCAATTGACTTTAATACAGTCAGCATAAAGGTAAAGTGCATGGTCACGGATCGTGAAACCAAGTTCATCGGCAATTTTTATTTGGCGTTTTTCGATTGCGGAGTCGTGGAACTCTTCAACCCGACCACATTGCAGACATATTAAATGGTCATGGTGCTCACCTTTATTAAGCTCGAATACCGCCTTGCCAGTTTCAAAGTGGTGACGGACAAGTAGTCCCGCTTGCTCGAATTGTGTAAGTACACGATATACCGTTGCCAGACCAACATCGAGCCCTTCTCCGATAAGCATTTTATAAACATCTTCGGCGCTTAAGTGCCGTACCTCGGCATTTTCGAACAGGTTGAGGATTTTTAGGCGCGGTAGCGTAGTTTTGAGGCCGACAGTCTTGAGGTGGTTTGGCGTAGTCATAAGGTTGTCCTTTAAAATTATTTAGTATAGCTTCGTTCTTTGAGAACTGCGTTGCGTGAATATTTTGCCATTGATATTTGTATCATGCCAGAAATGGTTGCCTATCCGGCCTTTCTTGGTGCCATTTCGAAAGTCTTTGTATCGGTATAGCCGACCTATGCCCATCGTGTTATGTATCGGAATAGCAGCAATTGTGGCGGCAATCGTACCGCCTTCGCCATTGGCCTGAATTTTACGTACAAATGACATATCAATTTTTAGGGTATCAAAAGGAAGTTGTTCCAGATAAGACATGGAAGAGTAACCGGTGCCAAAATCATCGATTGAAAGTTGCACACCGAGCCGTTTTAACTGGTGAAGCACATTTACTACAACTTCAGTGTCATTCATCATTACGCTTTCTGTAATTTCTATTTCAAGGCAGTGTGCTTGCATATTGTTGCCGTGCAATAAATCTTTGATGGTTTGCAGGAAATTTGGATGACAAAATTGTTTGACTGAGACGTTAACTGCGACATACTCTAATGCAATTCCTTGATTAAGCCACGCACAATATTGCGCGCACGCTTCGGTTAATACGATATGCCCGATTTCTGCTATTAATCCGGTCTCTTCAGCAATACCAATAAAATATTCAGGTGAGACAAGGCCCTTTTCAGGATGATTCCAGCGCACAAGCGCTTCAACTCCGCGAATTAAGTTTATTTTTGGGTCAACTTGTGGTTGATAATGCAAAATGAATTGTTGTTCGGAAATCGCACGCCGCAACTCTCTTTCAATGGTTGCGCGCTTGATTACTTCGGCATTCATGCTTTCTTCGAA
Organism: Nitrosomonadales bacterium; assembly: GCA_016721605.1. Taxonomy (GTDB): domain Bacteria; phylum Pseudomonadota; class Gammaproteobacteria; order Burkholderiales; family Gallionellaceae; genus Nitrotoga. Next base: position 115,392 of record JADKHS010000002.1, on the reverse strand, counting down.
GAAAATATACTGATTCCCGCTCTTTGCTTTTGCTCGATACATCGCAATATCTGAATTACGCATTAAATCTTCGATATTTTTCCCATCGTATGGGTAAACGGCGATACCGATACTGGCAGTTACAATATTTTCTTCTCGGTCGAGAAAAATGGCTGGGCTAATGCATGGTTAATATGATTTGCCACTGTAGTGGCTTGATGCTCTGAATTGAGTTGACTGATGATAATGGCAAACTCATCGCCGCCAAGACGGGCGACTGTGTCACTTACCCGCACGCATTGTTGTAACCGTATACCAGCCTCGCATAATAATTTGTCGCCAACAGAATGGCCGAGACTGTCATTAATTTTTTTGAAATGATCAAGATCAATGTAGAAGACAGCTAGTTTTTCTGCTGTACGTTGAGTTTGTGCAAGTTCTTTTTGCAATTGTTCAACGAAGAGAAATCGATTCGGCAGGCCTGTTAAGGCGTCGATTCGTGCTTGTCGAAGCAACAGCTCTTCTCGGTTTTTGGTATAAAAAGCAACGGCTATTCGGTCTGCATAATCTTTGATACGTTTGATTTTATCGGTTTCCCACTGCACCGTTATTGGAAATTCTAAAGAAATAAAGCCAACCATTTGATCTTTCCAATTCAGCGGGAGTAAGAAAAGATGCGGGCTAGTAATTATTTCGCTGGCTTGCGCTTGCGGACAGATCAGTTCGTCATTTATCCATAATCCATTGGGATTCTGGATAAGTAATTGCCGAGTGTTGTCCAATAATGAAAGCGTTCGGGTGGGAAGCTTTTTTTCATTTTTGCCAATTGTGTAGGTATGCATCGCTTGTGATGAATGATCATTTATTACTGAAATACATACAGAATGTGCATATGTAATTTTTTGCAAGTGAATCAAAACATCTTCGGCGATTTTTTCAATATTCAGCGTTGCAAGGATTTCTTGATCAATTTTTGAAAGTGCCGCGAGCGTTTCGAACTGGTCACCCAATTTTTTACTCATGATATTGAACGATGATGCCAATTCTCCGAATTCATCGGAACTGGTTACCTTCACCTGAGTGGTGAAATCATGGCTGCCAAGACGTCGTGTACCATCGATAAGTTGCTCCAGTGGGACTAGAACGCGCCGAATTTGCATCATGCTAAACAATAAAATCAAAAGCATTGAAAGAATAACGCTGCCCCAGAAAATAGCATTGAATTTTTTAATGAATTGAGGGCGTCGGTCTCTGGTTGTGTCGCAACGACAAGCCAACGAGATGCCAGGAATTTTGGTTGTAGAAAGATTTCATGGTAGCTGGCAATGTATTTCTCATTATGTTCATCTTGCCAAGTAAAGTTTCCTTTGGTGGCATGCGTGTGCTCTTTAATATTTTGTGGATGGGTATTTGGGTTTGTGCAAAATATTTTCATATAATCAGCGGTATATATACAGAGAGTTGAGTCAAGCCTAAAAGTCTCCGAATCTCCCCCATAGATAATCAGGAATAATTTCTGCTATGAGCACTCCATTTTTGTGAACTAAAGAATTTGGTGCGTACAAAATGTAAATGTGTATGCCTTGGTTACTTTGCCGTGTTAAGAGTAAAGATTTGCCGTTGAGTAAATGCGCTAAAGCATCAGCATTAAGTGGTATGTTTTCGGTTGTTTTGCCATGCAGTGTGATCGTGCGCTTCTCTGGAAATTGTAGAGCTAAGCCGCGAAATTTTTCACTAAACTGCGCTTCAAGGTTTGTGGGTAGGGTGTTTTCTGTGAGACGTTGTGAGACATCGTTAAGTAATTGATCCAGTATTAATAGTCTGTCATAGATCGATGTTTTGTAAATGGCGCTGGCAGAATTCAAGCGGGTATGGGCTTGTTCGACCAATAATCTATTAGATTCCCAGTAGGATAAAAATGCGAGAAATAATACGGAAATGAAGGCTGATAATATAAAAAAAGCCAACATTCTGCGGGCAACTTTACTTCGGATAAATTTTTTCTCAAGTCCCATACCGATAATCTTAATATTTGGACGCCGAATCAATGAACCGCCCGTTGTTGGCCCTGACAATATCATCGCGACTTGCTCGTGCTGTTAACGGTGAGACGCTTGCTCCATCTTTACCCATACTATACAAATCGAAATCCGAATTAATGGGGACTAAATTGTGGTCTTTACGGGCCCTTCCTCTTGCCCCTCTGATACTTGGATCTGATAAGTTCAGGTATTGATAAGGGTTTCCCCAAGGATCGAGAATGTTATCTGCACCAATTTCAGCTAATGAGGTAGGGTAGTTATTATTGTCAATATGGTAGTCGTGGAGACGCCGTCCAATATTTTCAATGTTTGAGATTGCCCGTACCGTCTTAGCCTTATCCAGATAATCTTGGTATGCGGGTATAGCAATGGCGGCAAGTACGCCAATTATTGCTACTGCCACTATTAATTCAATTAACGTGAATGCAAGTTGGGTAAAGAAGATTTTTTTATGCTGCTTTTGCGGTGAGTTGTAACGATTAACTTTGAGTAAATTGAGAAAATATTTTGGGATAATGGGTTTCATATTCCTTATGTTTACGTCTGAAGGCAGGATATCTTGAAAAAAAATAGAGCAACAAGGATAAGTAATTGTATTGTAAATGCGAGTTCAGGCAATCAGGGGGTTGGGGTAATCGATGATACTGGCAAGATATGGGTGAGGTTGAATCGCAACTTAAAAGCGGCACTAAATCGGTTTGCAATCCAGTTTGGTGACCGGATGGCAAGAGCGGTAAACTCCTGGTTATTTAAGATTCGAGGTGTTTTCCGGGGCCTGTCAGATGGAATGGAGTTGAGTATTAATAATGGGACTAAAATTTAATTGGAACCGTTGTTAATTTTAGGGACTGGCTGTAGTGGCAGACTCAGCGTTTGTGCCATGCGGCATTGACTAAATTGGAGTATTCCGGTTTGCCTAAACTGCCGTTATAGCGCCCCAGAGCGCGGTAAAGGTCGCCTTTCTCCATGTCAAGGTAGTGGCGCAAAATGATACAGCCATACCGCAGGTTAGTGCGCAGGTGAAACAAATTACCCTCACGTTGACCGATGAGATCCAACCAAAATGGCATGACTTGCATGTATCCTCTTGCTCCTACGCTAGAGACGGCATATTTCTTGAAACCACTTTCTACTTGAATTAATCCTAATACCAGTTGTGGATCTAATCCGGCACGCGTGGCTTCGTAATAGACAGTTTTGAGGAAATCTACGCGGTCACCTGCATCTGGAATGTGTCTCTCCAAGCGGCGCGATGTATTATTCAACCAAGTGTCGTACTCACGTTGCGCTGCGAATGTCAGTTTGGGTGGTGCTTGATCCGAAATGAAATGGTTGAACGAAATTTGCACGCTGGCGGATAGAGGTTGGTAAGTTTGCGCGCTGCCGTGTGTTGCGTGGGCGAATAGTAATCCCGCCGTCAGCAAGAGTGGCTTAATGTAAGCTGAATAACAATTTTGAATTGGCCGCATAAGTTTAGGTTAAGTCGCAACCGCAATATGGCCTATGTTTTAATGATGAACTTAAACAGTCCACCTTTCGTACCACATGCTTTTTAAGATAGTTGTCTTACGGCAGGTTATTGGGATACTTTAAGGTGGTGGGTACATTCAAGCGATTTTTATATAGTTATCACAAAAGTCTTTATAAGGTAGCTAAGCCTGTTGCTAGGCTATCTCTAAAAATATGTCACTTCACGGAACATAATTTGAAAGTGCATCACTACAAACCAGTAAAGTTTGGTTGGAAAGAGACAGCGTGCTTTAAATTGGTTTAATGACAGTTCAAAACTGAACCCGAAAGTACGATTTAACGCTGGCTTGAAGCGGGCCATTTATGCAATTTAGGCAAACCTGAAGACTGTAACAACAGGGCATATGCAGATATCATAAAAATTACCTGGCAAGCTTTGAAGTTCAATGGATCGGGTTAATAATTCAAATTATTCTCTGATTGATAATTCATTACCCATCATGTGTAAAATTACAAACGTTGGTTTATTACTCCACTTCGTGTGCGCCAATGAATAAAAATCGTCCTATACATCTTGACTTGCGTTTGATCAAACTGCCCTTGCCGGGCGTTGTATCTATTTTGCATCGTGCAAGCGGGTTATTGTTGTTTTTGGTTTTGCCGTTGTTCTTGAGGATGTTGCAGTGCAGCCTGTTTTCTATCGAGACATATACCCAGTTGGCCGCTACGCTACGGCATCCTTTAAGTAAATTAATTTTAATTAGCCTGCTGTGGGCATTTTTACACCACCTTTGCGCTGGAATACGCTATCTCGCGATAGATATGCATATTGGAGTAGGGCTAGCGCAGGCACGTGCCAGCAGCAAGTGGGTGTTGTTCGTGAGTATCGGCTTAACCTTGCTAATAGGAGCGTGGCTATGGTAGATCGCATCGTAACCGGCGCGCATTATGGATTGCGGGATTGGCTGGTGCAGCGTGTTACCGCTGTTTTGATGGTGGCTTATACGTTGTTTATTGTGGGCTATGTGCTGCTGCATTCCCGTTTTGAAAGCAATGCCTGTATCGGTCTCGATTACAACACCTGGACGGGGTTGTTTTCGAACTTGGTGATGCGCTCGTTCTCGTTGCTGTTTCTGTTTGCCGTTTTTTATCACGCATGGATTGGTGTGCGTGACATTGTCATGGATTATGTCAAGTCGGCAAGAGCACGCCTGGTTATCTATGTATTGGTGATAATGGCGCTGCTGCTGTATTCGATTTGGGCAGTACAAATTTTGTGGGGAATGTGATGGCAGTGGCTAAACGCACATTTGACGTTGTAATTGTGGGGGCGGGTGGTGCAGGGATGCGCGCGGCTTTGGCATTGTCTGAGGCGGGCTTGAAGGTGGCGGTATTGTCCAAGGTTTTTCCCACACGCTCGCATACGGTAGCGGCGCAAGGTGGTATTGCGGCATCGTTGGGTAATATCAACGAGGACAATTGGCATTGGCATATGTACGATACGGTGAAAGGTTCGGATTATCTGGGCGATCAAGATGCCATTGAATTTATGTGTCGTGCCGCGCCGGAAGTGGTGTACGAATTGGAACACTTCGGCATGCCATTCGATCGTTTGGAAAATGGCAAAATTTATCAGCGCTCATTCGGCGGCCACATGCAAGACTATGGCAAGACCCCGGTGCAGCGCGCCTGTGCCGCAGCTGATCGCACTGGCCATGCCTTGTTGCATACGTTGTATCAAAAAAATATGCAGAGTAATACCATTTTTTCGTGGAGTGGATGGCTCTGGATTTAATCCGTGATGAAGATGGTGACGTTCTCGGCGTGGTGGCGATGGAAATTGAAACCAGTGAAGTGATGATTTTGCAGGCGCGCGCCACGCTGTTTGCTACCGGGGGGGCGGCGCGCATTTTTCAGGCTAGCACCAATGCTTACATTAATACCGGCGACGGCCTGGGCATGGCGGCCCGTGCCGGCATTCCGCTGGAGGATATGGAATTTTTCCAGTTTCATCCGACTGGCGTGTACGGTGCGGGTGTGCTGATTTCAGAAGGTGTACGCGGCGAGGGTGGTTATCTCATCAACAAGGACGGTGAGCGCTTTATGCTGCGCTATGCGCCAAACGCCCAAGACCTCGCCAGCCGCGACGTGGTGTCACGCGCCATCGCTACTGAGATTAAGGAAGGGCGCGGTTGCGGTAAACATGGCGATCATGTTTTGTTGAAAGTGGATCATATCGGTGATGCTGTCATCCGTCAGCGTCTGCCCGGTATCCGTGAGATTTCCCTAAAGTTCGCGCATGTTGATCCGGCTCTGGCTCCTATTCCGGTGGTGCCCACTGCGCACTATATGATGGGTGGCATTCCCACCAATTATCATGGACAAGTGGTCGCCCCTTACAAAACAGGGCCAGAAGAAGTGGTGCAGGGGTTTTATGCGGTGGGCGAATGCGCTTGCGTGTCGGTGCATGGCGCTAACCGGCTGGGCTGTAATTCATTGCTGGATTTGCTGGTGTTCGGGCGTGAGGTGGCGAGGCAGATTATCGAGGACTTGCAGCGTAATCCGCATCCAAAACCATTGCCGTACGATGCCGCTGATCGTCCACTGGCGCGTCTTGCAAGGCTGAAATCACAAAAAAATGGTGAGAGTGTGGCCGAAGTGGGGGCAGAGATGCGGCGCGTGATGCAAAATCATTGCGGTGTATTTCGGTTTCCTGACCTGCTGGCTCAAGGCGTGGAAAAGATTCGCACAGTGGCCGAGCGTGTTAAAAATACCATGATTAATGATCAGAGTAAGGTGTTTAATACTGCATGCGTGGAGGCATTGGAACTCGACAATCTCATCGAAGTAGCGCAAGCCACCATGGTTTCCGCTGCAGCGAGGCAAGAAAGCCGTGGTGGTCACGCGCGCGATGACTTTCCGCAACGTGACGATGACCATTGGCTAAAGCATTCACTATATTTCAGCGAAGGGCAAAAATTGGATTACAAGCCGGTTCGGCTGAAGCCATTGAGTGTGGAATCATTTCCGCTTAAGGCGCGGGTGTACTAATCAGGAGATTGAAACATGTCTGTAGCTGGTTTTAAAACGGAAAATAATACTTATCGAAAGTTGATCAGTAGCGGTTTGAGTTATCGCATACCTCATTTTCAGCCGGACTATCACTGGACGGAAAATGAATGGGGAGATTTGTGGGCAGATATTATGGCGGTTATTCAGGCCGACGGCGAACCAGCGCACTATATGGGCTACCTTGTATTGCAATCGAAAGATAACAGAACATTTGACGTGATTGAAGGACAGCAGCGCTTGACGACCCTCATGCTGATCATTTTAGCGGCACTCAAGAATTTAACGCAATTGATTGCAGAAAAAAATAATCCAGAAAATAATCAGCAACGGATGGATCAAATTCGTCAAACCTATATTACTTATCTTGATCCTGTAACGTTGGTGCCGCGAACCAAGCTCACGCTTAATCGTAATAATGATGTTTATTTTCAAAATTATTTGATTCCACTGGATCATTTATCTCAGAGTGGCTGTAAGGAATCTGAGCGCAGGTTGTGCAAAGCATTTGAATGGTTTGCAATCAAAATGAGTGAATATACAAAAATTGTTGGCGGGGATGAGGGAGTAACGTTGGCAAGCCTTGTGGAATCAATCAGTGACAGGCTATTTTTTACTGTTGTTAGTGTGGCTGATGAGTTTAATGCCTATAAAGTATTTGAAACGCTCAATGCGCGCAGCATACGGCTATCCTCAGTGGATTTGCTGAAAAACCATCTTTTGTCTGTGCTGTATGACAATAAAGATTATGTGCATGAAATGAAAACTCTGGAAGACCGCTGGGAAGCAATGGTTATTTGCTTGGGTAGTGAGAGTTTCCCCGATTTTTTGTTAGTGTACTGGATTAGCCGCCATACTTTTGTTAGGCAGTCTGAACTTTTTAAAACCATACGTTCCAAAGTTACGAGCCGTGAAGAAGTTTTCAAGCTTTTACAGGGTATGGAAGAGGATATAAAAACCTATCTGGCGCTTACCCAGGTGGAGTCATCACAATGGCCTGCTGATCTCAAGGAGTCTATTCGGGATTTGCATATGCTTAGAGTGCATCAGCCTTTTCCATTGCTTTTAGCGGCTCATAGAGTGCTGTCTGCCAGTGATTTTGAGCGTGTGCTACGCAATTGTATAGCGATTGCGTTTCGCTACATTGTAATTGGCAGTCAGCCGACTAACAAACAAGAGGCATTTATTATTTGGTGGCACAAAAAATTTCACGCGGCGATATTAGCACTGCGACAGCTGTATTGGAGGCCATGCAATTTGTTTACCCTAGTGATGATGAGTTTCGTAGCGCATTTTCTGATAAAAAAATTAGCGCTACTACTTCCCGCTGTGTAGGTTGGAAAAATAGGTATCAGGAAATGATTACGATTTTGAAGGTGCTGGCTTTAACGTAAAGTATGCTCTGTCATTAAATCAAACTAGTGGTAGGGGGTACCTTGTTGGAGTGTTGGTAGGAAGGCTGCGGACTCGTAATTATTTTGAAGTGTGGTTGGATAAGATGCGGGGATGGCGGAGGTAAATGGCTCGACGCGATTAGCAGGGGAATGGAACTATGCAATTCAAAATTTACCGGTATAACCCTGAAACTGATGAGCAGCCATATATGCGCAATTATGAGCTGGACATAGAAGCGGGCGATATGATGTTGCTAGATGCGCTGCTTCTTATCAGGGAGCAGGACGATAGCCTGAGCTTGCGTAAATCTTGTCGAGAGGGTGTGTGTGGCTCGGATGCCATGAATATCAATGGACGTAATGGCTTGGCTTGCATTACGCAGTTATCCAGTTTGACGGAACCAATTGAATTGCGTCCGTTGCCTGGCCTGCCAGTGATACGTGACCTAATCGTGGACATGACACAGTTTTTCAAGCAGTACCATTCGATTAAGCCTTATTTGGTGAATAACGATCCGCCCCCGGAAACCGAGCGCTTACAGTCGCCGGCGCAGCGCGCCGAGCTGGACGGTTTGTATGAATGCATCTTGTGTGCCTGTTGCACAACTGCTTGCCCATCATTTTGGTGGAATCCTGATAAATTTGTAGGTCCCGCTGGCTTACTGCAAGCCTATCGTTTTATCGTTGACAGCCGCGATCAGGCAACGAGCGAGCGGCTAGATAATCTGGAAGACCCGTACCGGCTGTTTCGATGCCACACTATTATGAATTGTGTGGATGTATGCCCCAAAGGTTTGAATCCTACGGCAGCCATAGGAAAAATTAAAGCGTTAATGGTGAAGCGTGCAGTATGAAAGAACTGGAACGGGTGCGCTGGCGCTGCCGACGCGGTCTGTTGGAACTTGACATCGTGCTGGGCCGATTTATCGAGCAGCATTATGCAAGTTTGAATAAGGCGCAGCAGGTTGTATTTGATAGGTTGCTGGACATGCCTGACCCGATACTCTGGGATATGATTGCCGACACACAGTCTTCGTCGCTACAAAATGAGCAGCGTGCGGTGCTTGAATTGCTTCAGGCAGTTTGAGCTTTAACAGCGTGATCTGCTGTGACAGAAAGATGTAAAAACAGGAGGCATAATGAAAGAAAAACGCGTTGCAACACTGATGCTGGATGATGGCCGTAGTATCGAGTTGCCAATACTGTCTGGCACTCTGGGTCCTGATGTGATCGACATCCGCGAACTGGGTAAGCTCGGTATGTTTACTTACGATCCGGCTTTCGTTTCCACCGCCAGTTGTTCTTCCAGTATCACTTTTATTGATGGTGACGCCGGATTACTGTACTACCGCGGTTATCCCATCGAACAACTGGCGGAAAAGTCGAATTTTCTCGAAGTGTGCTACTTGCTGCTGCACGGGGAATTACCGAATGCAGTACAGAAACGCGAGTTCAAGGAAAGGTTATGCAGCACACCATGGTGCATGATCAACTTGCCCGTTTTTTTAACGGCTTCCGCCGCGACGCTCATCCGATGGCGGTAATGGTTGGGGTGGTAGGCGCGCTGTCGGCTTTTTATCATGATTCGCTTGATATCAATAACCAGGAACATCGCGAAATTTCGGCGTTACGCCTGCTGGCCAAGGTACCGACAATCGCCGCAATGACCTATAAATACTACATCGGTTTTCCATTTATGTTCCCGAAGAATGAATTCAGCTACGTGGAAAATTTCATGTACATGATGTTCGCTACTCCGGCAGAAGACTATGTGCCGAACCAGAAACTGGTGCGTGCACTGGAGCGTATTTTATATTGCACGCTGATCACGAACAGAACGCCTCGACTTCGACTGTTCGGCTGGCCGGTTCCAGTGGGGCGAATCCGTTTGCGTGCGTGTCCTCTGGCATTGCGGCACTGTGGGGGCCAGCGCACGGCGGTGCGAATGAGGCAGTGTTGAAGATGCTGGAAGAGATAGGTGATGTGTCACGCGTGGCGGATTTTATACAGGGCGTGAAGGACAAAAAATACCGTCTGATGGGCTTTGGCCACCGGGTATACAAAAACATGGATCCGCGCGCAAAGGTTATGCGCGCTACTTGTTATGAGGTGCTTGAAGAGCTGAAGCTGGAGAATGACCCTCTATTTTTAATGGCGCTGGAACTTGAGCAGATTGCGCTGCGGGACGAATATTTCATAGAGCGCAAGCTGTATCCCAACGTGGACTTTTATTCCGGAATCGTGCTGCGTGCGTTGGGTATCCCGAGCAATATGTTCACAGTAATCTTTGCTGTGGCACGCACCATAGGTTGGGTGTCGCAGTGGAATGAAATGATTGCTGACAGCGAGCGTAAGATCGGTCGTCCACGTCAGTTATATCAGGGCGCGACACAGCGGGATTTTATACCGCTTGCCCAGCGCTGAAGTCGGGTCGCAAAAATGCACACATGGAAAAATAGAAGCTGGAGGGTGTGTATGCGTTCTGATGTCATACCACATTGAATTCATTTGATGCTCAGGTGCGGAAGTTTGATGAAGTAATGAAACGCAAAGACATCGCGACATAAACAGATGGGTAATAATACATGACGTCGGTAATGCAAACCATGCTAAGCAACTCTATGTTGTTTGGTGTCAATGCGCCGTACATTGAAGGTTTGTATGAGGCGTATTTGAGCGCCCCCGATTTGGTTTCGGATGAGTGGCGTGCTTATTTCGATGCCCTGCAAAACATGCCGAGCGCGGTGCTGCAAGATTTTCCGCATAGCCCGGTGGTGCGCGCTTTTGCTGCCTTGCCGTTAACAGGTGTGCAAGGCGCAATGCTAGATGCTGATATGGCGCGTAAGCAGGTGGCAGTACTGCAACTTATCAATGCCCATCGTTTTCTCGGGGTGCGCCGCGCCAGCCTCGATCCGCTTAACCGACATCTTAAGCCTGAAGTGCCTGAATTGGATCCAGTCTTTCACGGTTTCACTGAGGCGGACATGGATATCACCTTCGAAACGGGCTCTTTGGTAGGTTCGCCACGCATGATGCTGCGGGAAATTCTGCGGCTGTTGCGCCAGACCTATTGCGGCAGCATAGGCGCAGAGTATATGTATATCAACGATGTTTTGCAGAAGCGCTGGATCCAAAATCGTCTGGAGAGCGTGCGCGGCCAGCCAAATTACAGCGCTGACATGCAGCATCGCATCCTGGAGCGGCTGACTGCTGCCGAAACGTTGGAGCGCTATCTGCATACCAAGTATGTCGGCCAGAAGCGTTTTCGCTGGAGGGTGGTGAATCGCTTATTCCGCTGCTCGAACATTTATTGCAACGTGCAGGCACGCAGGGAGTACGCGAGACAGTTATCGGCATGGCGCATCGTGGGCGCTTGAATGTGGTAGTGAACACGCTAGGCAAGCTGCCGCGTGATTTGTTCGCTGAATTCGAAGGCAAGCACAGTGAACAGCTGACTTCCGGCGATGTGAAATATCACCAAGGTTTTTCCTCGGACATTCCTACGCCGGGCGGAGCGATGCACTTGGCTTTGGCATTTAATCCCTCGCACCTGGAAATCGTTAATCCGGTGGTAGAAGGCTCGGTGCGCGCGCGCCAGCATCGTCGCGGTGACAAGGAAGGGCGCGAGGTACTGCCGGTATTGCTGCATGGCGATGCGGCTTTCGCCGGACAAGGCGCGTGATCATGGAAACGTTCAGCCTGTCCCAAACGCGCGGCTATCAGACGGGCGGCACAGTGCATATCATTATTAACAACCAGATCGGTTTTACTACTTCGGACAAACGTGATGCCCGATCTTCTTTGCACTGTACCGATGTAGCGAAGATGATAGAAGCCCCGATTTTTCATGTGAATGGGGATGATCCTGAAGCGGTATTGTTAATTGCCGAAATTGCACTGGATTACCGCATGGCCTTCAAAAGGGATGTCGTAATTGATATGGTGTGTTTCCGCAAGCTGGGCCATAACGAGCAGGATGAGCCGCTGGTTACGCAGCCGTTCATGTACCGTTATATCAACCAGCATCCGGGCACACGTGCGCTGTATGCTAAAAGCCTGCTAGAACAAAACGTGGTGGCGGAAGGGGAGCCGGAGGCGATGATTGCGGCTTATCGTCGCGCGATGGATGAGGGTATCAATCCGATTCAGCCAGTGCTGAATGATTTTAATAAGGAATACGCAGTAAATTGGTCTAAATTTAGGAGTGGTGTGTCGTGGGACGTAGCGGTGGATACTGCCATTTCGCACGAACAGTTGCAAAAATTGGCTCAGCGGCTGACGGAAGTGTCGACGGATTTTAAGCTCCATTCCCGCGTGGAAAAAATTATCACCGACCGTCGCGCCATGGGTAATGGCGAACTGGCTTTGGATTGGGGCATGGCAGAAAACCTGGCCTATGCCAGCTTGGTAGCAGAGGGTATTCCGGTTCGTTTGTCTGGGGAAGACAGCGCGCGCGGCACCTTTTTTCATCGTCATGCCGTGCTGCACGACCAAAACCGCGTGCAGTGGGACAAGGGCTATCACATTCCCTTGCAAAATATTGCGCCGGATCAGGCCGATTTCATCGTGATTGATTCCATTCTTTCGGAAGAGGCGGTGCTGGCATTTGAGTATGGCTATGCCAGCGCTGAACCTAATTCGCTGGTTATATGGGAGGGGCAGTTTGGCGATTTCGCTAATGGTGCGCAGGTGGTAATCGATCAATTCATCTCGTCGGGGGAGGCCAAGTGGGGACGCATGTGCGGGCTGGTAATGTTTTTGCCCCATGGCTATGAAGGGCAGGGGCCGGAACATTCGTCTGGGCGCATTGAGCGCTATTTACAGCTATGTGCAGATTACAATATTCAAGTGTGTATCCCTTCCACGCCAGCCCAGATGTTCCATTTGCTGCGCCGCCAGATGTTGCGCCCGATACGCAAGCCGCTCATCGTGTTTACGCCCAAAAGCATGTTGCGCAGCAAGGATGCATCTTCGCCGCTGAATGACTTTGCTCAGGGTTCATTTCAGTCAGTGATTGGAGAAGTGGATGCGCTGGAAGCTGCCAAGGTGCGGCGTATCATTGTGTGTAGCGGAAAAATTTATTATGAGCTTAAGGCCGCGCGACGCGAACGCGGCATTCAAGATACCTCGCCGAAGTCCTTGTCTCCGGAAGAGGTGGCGATTATCCGGCTGGAACAACTTTATCCTTTTCCGCATGATGCTTTTGGGGCACAGATTGCCAATTATCCAAATGCGACGGAATTGCTGTGGTGCCAAGAAGAGCCGGGCAATCAGGGCGCGTGGCATCGCATTCAGCACTATCTGCTGCGCCATCTGCGTGACGGTATGAGGCTTGCTTATGCGTTGCGATTTTCTTCGGCATCGCCTGCAGCTGGATATTTGGCAGTGCATAATGAACAACAGAAGGCGGTGATAGACGCTGCATTCCGCTGCGATCTCGACATTAAATCAGGAGCAAGACACCATGCAAATTGAAGTGAAAGTGCCGCAGCTTTCAGAATCGGTTTCCGAAGCCACTCTGGTATCTTGGCACAAGCAACCGGGTGAAGCTGTGGCTGAAGGTGAGAATCTGATCGACATTGAGACCGACAAGGTGGTTTTAGAGTTGCCCGCGATTAAATCTGGCGTGCTGACCAAAACTCTCAAGCAGAATGGTGACAAGGTGGCCAGCAATGAGGTGATTGCCCTACTGGATACCGATGCCAAACCTGATGTGAGCATAGCCGCGCAACCAGATGTGATGGCCAAAGAGCAAGCTGCTGTGATGCCTGCGGCGCAGAAGATCGCGGCAGAAAATAAAATTGATACTGCTGCGATTAGTGGTAGCGGACGTGGCGGGCGAGTCATCAAGGAAGATGTGCTGGTTGCGGTGCAGGCAAAGCGGCTGTGCCAGCTACCGCGGTTCCGCAATCTACAGCGGGCGGGCGTGTGGAACAGCGCGTGCCAATGACTCGTATCCGTCAGCGTATCGCCGAACGCTTGCTGCAATCGCAACAGAATGCCGCAATTCTTACTACCTTTAATGAAGTGAATATGCTGCCAGTGATTGAGTTGCGCAATCACTATAAGGATGCTTTTGAAAAGAAGCATGGCGTCAAGCTCGGTTTCATGTCTTTTTTCATCAAGGCCACGCTGCTTGCGTTGCATAAATTTCCGGTGGTGAATGCGTCGGTGGATGGCACGGATATCATCTATCATGGCTATTACGACATTGGCGTGGCAATCGGTAGTGAGCGCGGTTTGGTGGTGCCTATCATCCGCGATGCTGATAAACTTTCGCTAGCCGACATCGAAAGACAAATCATTGACTTCGGTGCGCGTGCCAAGGACGGCAAGATTACGCTGGAAGAGTTGACTGGCGGTACCTTCTCCATTTCCAACGGCGGCGTGTTCGGCTCCATGCTCTCTACCCCGATTATTAACCCGCCACAGAGCGCCATCCTCGGTATTCACGCCACCAAAGACAGACCAGTAGCTGAAAATGGGCAAGTCGTCATTCGTCCGATGAACTATCTCGCGCTGTCATATGATCACCGCATCGTTGATGGGCGTGATGCCGTATTATTTCTCGCCACTATCAAAGAGGCGTTGGAATATCCTGGACGAGTGTTGCTGGATTTGTAATTGCGCTTTTGCCGATCCCGGCCGGAATGAAATAAAAAACTTATTATGGGTTCAGAGCTTAATAAAAGGATTTCACTATGTCGAAATCATTTGATGTTGTAGTTATCGGCGCCGGCCCTGGAGGTTATGTGGCGGCAATACGTTGTGCTCAATTAGGTCTGAACACAGTCTGCATCGACGATTGGAAAAGCGCGCAAGGCAAGTCCAGTTTAGGCGGGACTTGTCTTAATGTAGGCTGTATTCCATCCAAAGCTTTGCTGGAGTCTTCGGAAAAATTCGAGCATCTGACGCATGATTTTGCTGCGCACGGCATATGTGCCGAAAATGCGAGCGTGGATGTGCCGAAAATGATTGCGCGCAAGAATAAGATTGTGTCTGATTTCACACTGGGCATTAGTCAGCTATTCAAAAAAAATAAAGTAGACTCGCTGCACAGCAGGGCTCAACTTCTTGGCCGGGATGGCGATGTTTGGCGTGTCGGAATTACGGATGGAGAGGAAGTGAGGGCGAAGCACATTATCGTTGCCACTGGCTCGACGTCGCGTATTTTGCAGCAAGCCCCGTTGGATGGGGTGCAGGTTGTGGACAATGTAGGCGCTTTGAGTTTTAGCGAGACGCCCAAGCGCCTCGCTATCATTGGTGCGGGGGTTATTGGACTAGAGCTCGGCAGTGTGTGGCGCAGGTTGGGGGCTGAGGTGACGCTACTGGAAGCTTCGTCCGTATTCCTTCCCGCCGCCGATGAGCAAGTAGCGAAAGAAGCGTTGCGCGCTTTACCAAGCAGAAGCTGGTTATCCACTTGGGTGCACAGATTGATGGTGTCACTCAGTCTGCTGAGGCTGTAAAAATTAATTGGCGCGATATACAGGGGGCTTCGCAGGAATTGGTTGCGGACAAATTGATCGTTGCAGTTGGGCGCGTGCCAAATACGCAAGGTCTGAGCGTAGAAACGGTTGGGCTTAAACTGGACGCCGCAGGGCGCATTGAAGTGGATGAACAGTGCCGTACCAACCTGCCGCATGTGTATGCGGTGGGTGATGTGGTGCGCGGCCCGATGCTGGCGCACAAGGCGTCGGAGGAGGGCGTGATGGTTGCGGAATTGATCGCCGGACAGATGGGGGGCAGCGATTTGAATTTAGTGCCGAATGTGGTGTATACCGCCCCGGAAATCGCTTGGGTGGGTAAGGCTGAACAGCAGCTCAAGGCGGCGGGTGTCGCTTACAAGGTTGGGCAATTTCCTTTTCTTGCTAATGGGCGTGCCCGCGCCTTGGGTGATACGACGGGATTTATTAAAATCATCGCCGATGCCAATACAGATCGTATCCTCGGCGTGCATATCATAGGTCCGATGGCATCTGAACTCATTCAGCAGGCAGTGCTGGCGATGGCGTTTTCGGCCAGTAGTGAAGATTTGGCGCGCACCGTTCATGCACATCCATCATTGGCCGAAGTGATGCATGAAGCGGCTCTGGCAGTTGATAAGCGCACGATTCATATATGATCAAAATGTTTTGCGCTGATCGAATTTCGACTAGGACGATAACACGGTTAGTTGTCTAGGCGGAGTGGGTACTTCCGCTATTTCAATGCTCGCACAGCTTGATTGAAGTATTTTATTAAGATGCTGCATGACCCATCATATGGGTGCACCATCTTAAAATAGGCCGACATTTCCCATTTACGCTTACCGCCTACTTACTTATCATATGTTACAATTGCCCTGTTGTTGGAACGGGCGAAAGTGGCGGAATTGGTAGACGCACTGGATTTAGGTTCCAGCGCCGCAAGGCGTGAGAGTTCGAGTCTCTCCTTCCGCACCAACTGAAGAATTCACTTATTAACCTAAGGAAAGTTAGCATGTCGAGTATAGAAATCATGAGCGGGTTGGAGCGCCGCCTTAATGCATCCATCCCTCTGCAACTGATTGGCAGTGAAATGGAAGCGCGCCTGAAAAATCTGGCACGTACCGCTGAGGTGCCTGGTTTCAGGCCGGGCAAGGTGCCGTTCAAGATTTTGGAGCAAAAACACGGTGCGAAAATACAGCAAGAAGTGTTGCAAGACGCTTTACGGCAGTCTTTTGCTAAAGAAGTGCAGGAGAATCAGTTGAAAGTGGTTGGCTATCCAACCTTCGAGGTCAAGACCACAGACCCGGATGCCGTGTGGATCGAATATAGTGCGACTTTTGAGGTTTATCCTGAAGTCGTGTTAGGTGATATCAGCGCTGAAAGCATGGAGCAAGCGGTTTATACCTTGAGTGATGCCGATGTGGACACTACGATTGCTACTTTGCGTAAGCAGCACGCGACATTTGAAGTAGTTGATCGCGCGGCGCAAAATACAGACAGGGTGCATATTGATTTTAGTGGCTTGCTGGAAGGAAAAATATTTGAAGGTGGTGAGGCTAGGAATTTAGCCGTGTTGCTGGGTGTGGGACGCTTATTACCAGATTTTGAAAATGCTATCATCGGTATGAAGGCAGGAGAAACGAAATCTTTCGACATGACTTTTCCGGCAGACTATCAGGCAGAGAAGGTTGCTGGTAAATCAGCGGTTTTTACCATTACTTTGCACAAGGTGGAAGAGCAGCATTTACCAGAAATTGATGCTAAATTTGCCAAGCTACTTGGTATAGAAGATGGTGATGTGGATAAGCTAAAGGCTGAAGTCCGCGATAATCTAGAGCGCGAAATCAAGCGCCGTTTAATGTTGCGTAACAAAGACAGCGCAATGGCTACCTTGCTGAAAGTTACTCAATTGGAGATACCTAAGGCACTATTGGATGCTGAAGCGCAGAGCTTGATGCAGCAAACTATGCGCGATATGAAAAAGCGCGGAATGGAAATGCCGAAAGGAGAAGAATCGTTACCACTCGAACTGTTCACTGAACGTGCGCAAAAGCGTGTCAAGTTGAGTTTGATCTTGACAGAGTTGGTGGATAAATATGATTTACACGCTAAACCTGAGCAGATTAAGGCGCTGGTTCAGGATTATGCACAAAGTTATGACAACCCAGAAGAAGTGGTGCAGTGGCACTATAATGATCCGACACGCTTGCAAGACGCGGAAAATCTGGTGCTGGAGGATAATGTGGTGGTTTGGGTGACGGATGCTGTAAAGGTGACAGAGAGGGTGATGGAATTTAACGAGTTGATGGAGAATGCCGCGTGATGTATAGCGAAATACCTCAAAATAATGAGGACTCGCAAAATATCGGTATGATTCCGATGGTGATAGAAACCAGCGGGCGTGGAGAGCGTGCGTATGATATTTATTCACGTCTGCTCAAGGAACGCGTAATATTTTTAGTTGGCAACATCAATGATATGACCGCTAACTTGGTGGTAGCGCAATTGTTGTTTCTGGAGTCTGAAAATCCAGATAAGGAGATTCATCTCTATATCAATTCGCCGGGCGGCTCTATTTCGGCAGGCATGGCGATTTATGACACTATGCAATTCATAAAACCGGAGGTTTCTACGTTGTGCATTGGCATGGCGGCATCGATGGGCGCTTTTTTATTGCAGGCCGGTGCAAAAGGAAAGCGCTTTGTTTTGCCTAATTCTTCGGTGATGATCCATCAGCCGTTAGGAGGATTCCAGGGGCAGGCGACGGATATTGAAATTCATGCTAGATATATTTTGAGCCTGCGTGAGCGCCTGTATGCCCTGATGGCGCAGCACACAGGTCGCAATGTCGAGGAAATTGCCCGTGATAGCGAGCGCGATAAATTCTTAAATGCGACTGAAGCAGTCGATTATGGCTTGGTAGATAAAGTTCTGGATAAGCGCGTTTAAACAACCGCATGGGCTTAATCGATAGATAATAAATGTAGGCGATAAACAAAACAGGGGATATGAATGGTGCTGGATAAAAGCAAGGGCGACAAATTATTGTACTGCTCGTTTTGCGGCAAGAGCCAGCATGAAGTTCGCAAACTGATTGCGGGGCCTTCTGTATTCGTATGCGATGAATGTATCGAGCTTTGCAATGACATTATTCGTGAGGAAGTTAATAGTGTCGCATCCAGCAAAACGGACAAGGCCGATTTGCTGGTGCCGCATGAAATTCGTGCACGTCTTGATGAATATGTAATCGGTCAGGAGCACGCCAAGAAAATTTTGTCTGTGGCGGTGTATAACCATTATAAACGTTTGAGAAGTACTAATAAGGATGGTGTGGAGTTGGCCAAGAGTAATATTTTGCTTCTCGGTCCGACTGGTTCTGGAAAAACCTTGCTGGCGCAAACCTTGGCGCGTCTGCTTGACGTGCCGTTTGTGATGGCCGATGCTACTACGCTGACCGAAGCGGGGTATGTTGGGGAAGATGTCGAGAACATTATTCTGAAGCTATTGCAAGCGTGTGACTATGACGTAGAGCGCGCGCAGCGCGGTATTATTTATATTGACGAAATTGATAAGATTTCTCGCAAATCAGACAATCCTTCTATCACTCGTGACGTTTCTGGTGAGGGAGTGCAACAGGCGCTACTCAAGTTGATCGAGGGCACCAAGGCGTCTGTTCCGCCCCAGGGTGGCCGCAAACATCCCAATACCGAATTTTTGCAGGTGGACACTACTAATATTCTTTTTATATGCGGTGGAGCGTTTGATGGCATGGAGAAGGTCATACTTAATCGCTCAGAGAAAACCGGTATTGGTTTTGGCGCAAGCCTCGCCAAACATGGCGATAAGAAGAGTGTGGGTACAGTGCTGCGTAATTTGGAGCCCGAAGACTTGATCAAATTTGGTTTGATTCCCGAATTTGTTGGACGCTTGCCAGTGGTTGCTACACTAGAAGAATTGGATGAAATGGCATTAATTCAAATTTTGACCGAACCTAAAAATGCCTTGACCAAACAATATCATAAATTGTTCGCGATGGAAGGCGTGGATATGGAATTTCATGAGGGTGTATTACAGGCTATCGCCAAAAAAGCGTTGGAACGTAAGACGGGTGCACGTGGCTTGCGTTCTATCCTGGAACATTCTTTGCTCGATATTATGTACGACTTGCCTTCGATGGATAATGTGAGCAAGGTGGTGCTTGATGTGAGTAGTATAAATGACGAAATTAAACCAATTGTGATATACGCGGATACTTCCAGGGCAGCTAATTATATTTATAGCGGTACACTAAATTAAGTTGATGTGCGGTGATTTGTATTGTCACTTGAATTATTTCGCCGTGCCCCCATCTAACTGTCAAGTTAATCCACAGAGGAGCTTCCTGCCATGACTGAGCATGACACTAGTGCACTTGTTTCCAGTTTTTTTCCATTACTTCCTTTACGTGATGTGGTGGTGTTTCCGCATATGGTAATTCCATTGTTTGTTGGGCGCGCGAAATCAATTAAAGCGCTGGAGTCCGCTATGGAAGCGGGTAAGAGCATTGTGTTGGTGGCGCAAAAAACTGCCGCTAAAGATGAGCCTGCTGCAGAAGATTTGTATCGTGTTGGTAGCATTGCTAATATTTTGCAGATGCTTAAGTTGCCTGATGGTACTGTTAAGGTTCTTGTGGAGGGTACGCAACGTGCAACAATATTGCATGTGTTGGATGAGAAAAGTCATTTTGATGCTGACATTGATCCAGTTTTAGTTGGTGACAGCTTGGGTAGTGAAGCAGAAGCTATGCGTCGCGCCTTAATTAACCAATTCGACCAATATGTTAAGCTTAATAAGAGGATTCCGCCAGAAACATTGACGTCTTTGGCTGGCATGGATGATTCTGGGCGATTAGCAGATACCATAGCAGCGCACTTACCACTCAAATTAGAGCAAAAGCAGGAAATATTGGAAATCTTTGATGTTCGAAAGCGTTTTGATCATTTGTTGGGTCTATTGGAAGCTGAGCTCGATATCTTGCAAGTAGAAAAACGGATTCGCGGACGAGTCAAGCGACAGATGGAAAAAAGCCAGCGTGAGTATTATTTGAATGAGCAAGTAAAAGCGATACAGAAGGAGTTGGGGGAGGGTGAAGATGGTGCAGATTTCGAGGAGTTAGCAAAGAAAATAAAGGCTGCGCACTTGCCTAAGGAAGCGCGCGCCAAGGCCGAAGCTGAAATGAAAAAATTGCGCTTAATGTCCCCCATGTCTGCTGAGGCGACTGTGGTGCGCAACTACATTGATGTGTTGGTGGGTTTGCCATGGAAAAAGAAAACAAAGATTAATAATAAGTTGAAATCTGCCGAAGAAATTTTGGAAGCAGATCACTATGGATTGGAGAAGGTCAAGGAACGTATTGTGGAGTATCTTGCAGTGCAGCAACGCGTCGACAAGATGAAAGCGCCTATCTTGTGTTTAGTTGGGCCGCCGGGTGTTGGTAAGACTTCGCTTGGTCAGTCTATTGCACGGGCTACAGGCCGTAAATTTATTCGCATGTCGCTAGGTGGGGTGCGTGATGAGTCAGAAATTCGTGGTCATCGCCGCACTTATATTGGTTCAATGCCTGGTAAAATTTTGCAGAACATGACCAAAGTTGGCGTGAAAAATCCGTTATTCTTACTCGATGAAGTAGACAAGATGGGTATGGATTTTCGTGGCGACCCTTCATCGGCGCTGCTTGAGGTGCTTGATCCAGAGCAGAATCATACTTTTGTCGATCATTATGTCGAAGTCGAATATGACTTGTCTGATGTAATGTTTGTTGCGACCGCAAATACCATGAATATTCCTGCTCCGCTTTTGGATCGCATGGAAATTATTCACGTATCAAGTTATACCGAAGATGAAAAAGTAAATATTGCGATGCATTATTTAATTCCAAAAGCACTTAAAAACAATGGATTAAAGCTTGATGAAATTGGTATTTCAGAAAGCGCAATTCGTGACATACTGCGCTATTACACCCGCGAAGCGGGTGTGCGGAGCTTGGATCGCGAGCTTTCCAAGATTTGCCGTAAAGTGGTGAAAGCATTATTGCTCAAAGGGCGTGATAGCAAGGTAATGGTAAACGCTCGTAACTTAGATAAATATCTTGGAGTGCGGCGTTATAGCTATGGAATCGCAGAGAAACATAATCAGGTTGGACAAGTAACTGGATTAGCGTGGACAGAAGTTGGCGGTGAATTACTAACCATTGAAACTGCAGTATTACCAGGCAAAGGTAATATCACCCCCACTGGCAAATTAGGCGAAGTTATGAAAGAGTCGATTCAAGCTGCACTTAGCGTAGTGCGTAGCCGCGCCCGTAGCTTGGGTATTTCTGACGAATTTTACCAAAAAACTGATTTACATATCCACTTACCTGAAGGCGCTACACCAAAAGATGGGCCGAGTGCTGGTGTCGGTATTTGTACGTCGATAGTATCGGCGTTAACTGGTATCCCGGTGCGTGCTGATGTGGCGATGACCGGGGAAATTACGCTACGTGGCGAGGTGTTGCCGATTGGTGGATTAAAAGAGAAGTTACTGGCAGCTCAACGTGGTGGCATTACAGTTGTTTTGATTCCGGAAGAAAATACTAAGGATCTTGTTGAAATTCCTGATAACGTAAAAAATAAACTTGAAATTCATCCGGTTAAATGGATTGAACAGGTGTTGGAAATGGCACTGGAACGTAAGCCAGAACCACTGCCTGAGGCTGCGCCAGTAGTCAATCCGATTTTGGTGGCGGATGAAAGTCGCGCTACTGTGATCAAACATTGATGAAATATGCGCAAACTTCTAAAAACCATTGTAAGTGTATAATAATGTGCTAATTTGTTTGATGGTGCTAGAACTCCTTGATATAAAGCTATTGTAGATTTTTCTTTGGTTGTGGCTCGTTGCATGGTTGAAGTTTTAGTGTTGGCGGGTTGACCTTGATCAAAGTAGTGAAAGTATCGAAATACTACACTGGTAAAGGTCTGAGGAATGTTGTAGAATAATACTTTGATTGGGTGCTTAGCTCAGCTGGTAGAGCGTCGCCCTTACAAGGCGAATGTCGGGGGTTCGAACCCCTCAGCACCCACCAGCTGCTTAAATTTGGAGTGGTAGTTCAGTTGGTTAGAATACCGGCCTGTCACGCCGGGGGTCGCGGGTTCGAGTCCCGTCCACTCCGCCACATTAAGGCGAACGAAAGTTCGCCTTTTTTTATTTATTTTAAATAAATTTTATCGGGCGGTTATTATGTTTGATTTTGTGCATGGGAATCGACGATTTGTACAAATCGTGTTGTTGCTCATTATTCTTACGTTTACATTTTGGGGCGTGGATTCCTACAATAAGTCCTCCCATAGCGAAGCTTTAGCTACAGTGAATGGTGAAAAAATCAACCAAGCAGAGTTCGATCAAGCTGTGCGTCAGCAGCAAGAGAGAATGCGTAAAATGATGGGTAGCAACTATGATCAAACTATGTTTGATAAGCCTGAAACAAAACGTGCGATTCTGGAAAGTCTCGTTAGCCAACGTTTGTTGATTTTGCAGGCGCGTTCCATTGGACTAACTGTAAATGAGAAATATTTGGCTCAGAGTATAGCTGGTATTGAAGCGTTTCAAAAAGATGGAAAATTCGATAAACAGCTTTATGAGTCAGTCTTGCGTCGTGAGAAACTGACGCCGATGACATTTGAGTCAAATGTAGCACGAGAACTATATATGCACCAGTTGATTGATGCATATATGCGGAATGGTTATGCATCAAATATTATTGCGGATAATTTAATACGCTTAAATGAACAGCAACGTGTTGTGGCTGTGGCAAAAATTTCTTTTGAAACGTATCTAAAACAGGCGAAAGTAGATGAAACTGCGGTACAAAATTATTATGACATGAATTTGAAGGAATTTCAGACTGATGAGCAGGTGCGGGTGGAGTATGTGACATTCTCGGCCGATGCATTGCAATCACAAGTGGCAGTGGATAAAACTGATATTAAAAAATATTACGATGAGCATCAGAATGAATTTGGTTCACCAGAACAGCGCCAGGCTGCACATATTCTGATTGCGGTGGCCGCGCAGGCAGCAGATGCAGATAAGCTGGCTGCCAAGGCTAAAGCAGCGCAGGTATTGCAGCAAGTTAAGCAGTCACCAGATAAATTCGCCGAATTAGCTAAACAATATTCGCAGGATCCTGGCTCTGCCGCTAGTGGAGGCGATCTTGGTCAGTTTGGCCCCGGGATGATGGTCAAGCCATTCGAAGAGGCCGTATTCAAGCTTAAGGTAGGCGAAATTAGCGGTTTGGTACAAACCGATTTTGGCTATCATATTATCAAGCTGCTGGCAGTGAATCCTGCTAAAGCGCTTCCGCTGGATGAGGCACAGAGTGTTATTACGCAGAGGTTGAAACTGCAGAAAGCAAATGATAAGTTTGCTGAATTGGCAGAGAAATTTAGCAATATTGTGTATGAACAGAGTGATGCTCTCAAACCAGCTGCAGAATTGGTGAAAATGCCGCTACAGCAAAGCGGTTGGTTGCACAAAAAACAGGTTGGACTATTGCCTTGGACGGATAAAGCATTACAGGCTGTGTTTACGGAAGATGTAACGAAAAAGAAGCGTAATAGCGCTGCCATCGAGATCGCGCCTAATACCTTGTTCGCGGCACGGTTGCTGGAATATAAGCCAGCTAGCACACTTCCGTTGAAAGAGGTAAATGCAAGTATTCGCCAGAAACTACTGCGCAAGCAAGCGTTAGAGCTTGCGGTCAAACAGGGGCAATTAGTGTTGGCGAAGTTGCAACGTGGTGAAAAGGTTAACGTGGAATGGACAGTACCGACTGTAGTAACGCGTGAACAGCATGCTGAGCTTGATAATAGTCTGGCTCGTCAAGTATTTCAGGCAAACGCGGCTGTTCTTCCGGTATATATGGGTGTCGAAAATGAACAGAATGGCTATGTATTGGTTCGTATAGATGCAATTAAAGACATTACTGTCACCGACGATACCAAGCGTGCGCGTTATATGCAGCAACTTCGCCAAATAACTGGTGATGAAGCGTTTCAAGCATATCTTGCGGATACTAAAAACACGTTGGTATTACCATGAAATCTTTTTCTGCTGAGGAAAATAAATAATCCGTTTCCTTCGACGTTAAATGAGCTGCGGATACGCGAGGGAAAGGTGTGAGCAGGAAACAGCAAGTAATGAGGGGATTCTAGTTATCATTGGAATGCCAAGCCAGTAAAAACTGAGGCACGAGTGCTTTGTGCTCGCCTCTAAGCAGGTTCCGGATAACGTTGGCGGTATTGGTGAGCCATATTAGGCATCCCGCTTGAGGAATGAGTACTACATCTGTTGCGTTGTGCCGTGTTGAAGTTATTCGTAAAGATACGGGCGAAACGCTCGTATCTTTACCAGCCATTTTGGTCTGGATGAGGTCGGTTGTTAATCGTGGAGTCCGACGGGTTAAGCAAAAAATGTCTTTCATCTTGTTTTCATCATATTGTTGCGTGAACGTGGCAGATGACAGGTAATCAAGGTAAGTCTGCTTTCTTTGCTGGCTGTAGAACGCCCCAATGTACCCGGTAATTTTCTACATTGACTGTGCTTGGGTGCATTGACGCTCCTATCTCAAGTAATGGTTACTATCCCTGATAAATCAGCCAGAATTAAAGGATACAGCTCTCGAATAATGTAGCGTTCAAACAACGATGAATTTCCTTGGCTGAAAGCCCTTCAGAGGTACGGCGGGTGACGTAGGCTCGAGTACGTGGTTCACTTCGCATACGCACCATCGCGATGGTCCAAAGCGCATTGTTGGCAGCACGATTTCCTCCCCGGTTAAGGCGATGCCGTACCGTCTTCCCGGACGATGCTGGCAGGGGATTCGCACCACATAAGGCTACCAGAGCTGACTCATTGCGTAGGCGTTCAGGATTATCGCCAGCTACAGACAAAAGTGTTGCCGCAGTTTGTGGCCCAACGCCGAATTGACTGCGAAGACGTTTGGCCGTCTGGACTGTCAATTGCTCCAGTGTCGCGTCAAGTTCCTTCAACTCGGAAGACAGGTGTAACCAGCGTTTGGCAAGCAATCGGAGCGTACCCGCCAAGGTCTGCAGCAGCGGAGTTCCGCCTAGCGTTCGGAGTCGGGCGCAGCCTTGAATGCACTGCTCAGTCTTTGTTTTCCATCGTTTTTCGCGGATGGTATCGGGAGCGCTGACCAATAGCGACCGCAACTGGTTAATCGTTTGGGTCCTTGCCTTCACCGCACTACGCCTGGCAACGGATACGATACGCGTGGCTTCCACAACACCGGATTGAGATTTAGGGATAGCATTTGCTTGGCCGGAGAGCACCGCTCTTGCCGCACTTTCGGCATCGGTCGGATCAGATTTACCTTGCAGACGACGTGTAGACCGATCCGGGCGATTAACCTCCCATACCTCAATCCCTTGTTTGCGCAATACGCGAGTAAGGCCGGCACCATAGGTTCCGGTTTCTTCTACGCCGGCACGCTGCACGTTTCCGAATGCACGTGCCCAGTTCAACAACGTTATGTGACCCGCCTGATTGGTTGGTGTGACAAGCGTTCCGAGCACTTTGCCGACATGGTTTAATACAACTCTAACGTGCGCATCAAGATGTGTATCCACCCCTAGAATCACTTCATTGAGTTCTGCTTGGCTATCCATACCTGTTCCTTTCATCGTAGGAAAGTCGCACTACCAACCCCGATTACAGGACAGGACACTCACGGTGCAGTACAAAGCTCCTATTAGGTCACAGGCAACGGGCCCAGCAATGCTTGGGGAACGCCGCAACCCAAGCGACAGGTCAACGCAAAGGCAGATTCGCCAATCCCAGCACGGGTCAGATTGGGCGGGCGTTCAAATACAATCATAAACTGAGTGTCCCAACAGTTGCCTTTACGGCTCATGCTGCAGACGAAGCCATGCTTCACTAGCAAAGCCTGATACTGGCCGCAGGCATATTGACTGCCACGGTCGGAGTGGACGATCAACCCCGGCTCTGGTTGACGCTGCTGTATTGCCATGTGCAGTGCGGCGCAGACCAATTCAGCAGGCATGCTCGGTGCCATCGCCCATCCAACCACCTTGCGCGAGAATAAGTCCAGCACGATCGCCAAATAGAGCCAACCTGACCCGGTGCGGATATAGGTGATATCGCCCACCCAAGCAATATTGGGTGCGACCGGATTGAATTGCCGATCCAGAATATTGGCAGCAATGGGCAGATTGTGTTTGCTGTCAGTTGTGTGGCTGAATTTACGCTTCCATACAGGCTTCAAGCCTGCCTGACGCATCAGGTGGCGCACCCGGTAGCGACCAACTTGAATCCCTTGCGCTTCCAATGCGGTGACCAGACGACGGCTGCCATAGCTTTGATGACTGGCCATGAAAGCAGCCCGCAGATGAGTGCTTGTTTTGCAAATCATTGGTTTGGCGAGACGGCTCTTAGCCTCATAAAAACCGGAACGACTCACTTCCAAGACGCGGCAACTCTGCTGAACGGGGATCGCCTTCTGTTGCAACAGGCAAATAAGCGGGTAGCCCATTTCAGTTCCCGGGCAAAGAAGGCTGACGCTTTTTTTAAAATATCAACATCCATACGAAGTCGACGGTTTTCTTGCTCCAGTTGGCGGACACGCTGTTGTTCAGCAGTGAGTGGATTGCCGATGCCACGCTGTCCACTTTGCCCGGCTTTATATTGCGTCACCACGGGACGGATCGCAGTCAGGCCGATTCCCATGCTTTGGCTGACATGCTGAACACTCAGTCCCTGTTCCTGGATCATGCGCACAACTTCCAGTTTGAAATTGGTGTCGTATTTCTTTCGTTGCTTTGTCATTTAGTACTCCCCTGATGGTCGATTTTCCACCTATCGAGGTGTCCGTGTAAATTAGACCACTACAGCTGATGTGCCGTTCGAATCGCGTCTTCCAGAGACGGACTTTTCTTTTTAGCAGATAATGCTCCATCCTGATTTTGGCCTGTTTGCATTTGACTCGTGTCAACCCCATTCTTAGCTCAATCAGTGGCTTTTGATTCTTGCCTCCCTCCCAGCCTTGCTATGGTAGCCGCATAAACCGAGTTCTTCAGTGTCCCTTCCAGCAATGTATAAATGTTTTGCTATTTCAGGTGTCGTCTTCCTGTTCACTTTATGTAGGCACACTGCCTGTTTTCGAAATTCCCGCGTGTAAATCCCTCTAAGTATCCGTTCTATTTCAGTCTTACGTTTCCAGTATGTTACAGAAATATCGGACTCTATTTTCACAGCATACTTCAGTTATGAGCAAGGTATGTAATTGATAGTTATGTTGAAATATATAGCTAATATAATTCAGTAGCTTGTTATATTTTTAACATCAAATTAAATATAATTAAAAAATTAAAGTCTTGTCATTGTCTGCCGATAACAAAAATATAAGCTTGAATTTGTCCCCTTGCAGATTCAGGTAAGCATGAAATCCTCCGCTTACAACCTAATACGGGTGAGTGGAGGTTTCTCTGTCCATGTAGGAAAATTTCTTACAAAGAGATCAGAAGTCTTCTGATTTCTTTCTGTTCGTTCGCATAGCAATATTCAACCGTCGAAAAAGACAGTGTTGTTAACTTGCAAGGGGATGAATCATGAATACAGATCAACTTCATCAAGAAATTAAAGAAGCTAATCTTTCTTATATGCTGCTCGCGCGTCAGATGATTCAGGGAGATAAGGAAGCAGCCATTTTTCGGCTTGGAATTAGCCAAGAGATGGCTGAGCTTATTGCTGGATTAAGCTCTGCACAGCTACTCAAAATGGCGGCATCCAATATGTTGCTGTGCCGCTTTCGCTTTGATGAAAAAATTCTACTCAATATGATTACTGATTACAACAAAAACAGAATGATGTCACAAGCACACACCACCATTTTGATGGCTGGGCAGCCTTTTGAGGATTTATCTGTTTGATTTAAATATACTATTTGGAGGTGTCATGCGAAACAAGAGTGTGGTCACTGAAGCTTATCAAGTCCAGATTGCAGTGGATTTAATTAAGTTAGGAGCACGTTTGCAATTACTGCAAGAAGAAACTGCTTTAAGTCGTGAACGTTTGCTAAAGCTGTATAAGGAGGTAAAGGGTGTTTCGCCGTCTAAGGGTATGCTACCCTATTCAACCGACTGGTTCATGAGCTGGTCACCTAACATCCATTCTTCACTGTTTATTGATATTCATCAGTTTCTGCTGAGGCATACCAGCTTAACTGGCGTCGAAGCATTGATTAAAAGTTATTTTTTGTATCGCGAGCAAATTAATGCTAGTGGCGATGAGCCGATATTGAGTGTTACACGTGCATGGTTTCTAATACGGTTCTTTGATGCACAGATGTTACAACTGGCAGGCTGCACCGAATGCGGTGGACACTTCATAGCGCATGCCAATGGATTATATACCGACTATGTGTGTGGCATTTGCCGTCCGCCCTCTCGCGCCGGAAAAACAAAAAGGAACACCGCAGCATCAAGTTTACTGGCATTAAGTATGGCGAATTAAAGTTTTGCTATCGGGTGTCGTTACCGTCACCAAATGCTATGTGGAATAATCATGATTATGCTTGCGCTATCGGGTTGTGTGGATGTACCAAGTAATGTCAATTTATGCGATTTGTTTATGCATTTTTCCCATAAGTTGATATTGCACTGCCACAAAAGATTGTTTTGTGTGCAGCTCAAGGGAGCTATGTTGGTAATTGTTGGATGTGTAATTATTTTAAGGTCTGTGTTTGGGGGCTATGCATTAGCAGGCGGGTATTTGGTTTCCGTGCTTCAGCCGATTGAACTGTTAATGATAGCAGGGGCTGGTTCAGGTGCCTTTTTGTGGGGAATAGCGGCAAAGCGATCAAGGCCACTATGAAAGCATTACCTAGTATATTTAAGGGGGCTAAATATACTAAAGACCATTATATGGAGCTGATGGCTTTGCTTTATGAGTTGCTTGGCAAAATTCGCAAGGAAGGATTAATGGCCATTGAAAACGATATTGAGAATACAAATGAGAGTCCTCTCTTTGCAAAGTATCCAAAAGTAATGGCGGATCATCATATAATTGAATTTATGGCAGATTATCTACGAATCATGTTGGGCGGCAACTTGAACGCGATGGAAATCGAGAATTTGATGGATGTAGAAATAGAAACTCATCATCATGAAGCAATGGTGCCATCGCATGTGCTCGCTAAATTTGGTGACGCCCTGCCAGCTTTCGGTATAGTTGCGGCGGTCATGGGGTAGTGCACACCATGGGATCTGTAGGGTTACCGCCCGCCGAATTGGGCGTGCTAATCGGTGCAGCATTGGTTGGTACATTTTTGGGTATCCTGCTGGCCTATGGTTTCGTCGGTCCCTTGGCGACGTTGCTGGAGCAAAAAGCAGAGGAATCGAGCAAAATGTTTCAGACAGTCAAGGTTACGTTGTTGGCCAACGAATGGTTATGCTCCGGCGATGGCAGTAGAGTTTGGTCGTAAGGTACTCAACTCTACTGAACGTCCTAGTTTCATTGAGTTGGAAGAACACGTCAAACAAAAGCGCTGAATAGAAAACTTGCATTCTGTATTGAGAAAGCTGCGTTATGGCGGATGATAAAAGACTCATAATAGTTAAGCGTATTAAGAGGGTAGCGGGCGGGCATCACGGCGGCGCATGGAAAATTGCTTACGCCGATTTCGTTACTGCAATGATGGCATTTTTTTTGTTGATGTGGCTGTTAGGGTCGACTACTAAAGGTGATTTGAAAGGTATTGCTGATTACTTTAATACGCCGCTCAAGGTTTCACTGTTGGGCGGGTCTGGTAGTGGCGATAGTTCTAGCTTGATCAAGGGTGGTGGTAAAGATTTGACGCGCAGCGAAGGTCAAGTGAAGCAGGGAGAGCTTCCGACAGAAAAAAGGACAGTTAATTTGAAGGTGGCAACTGAAGAAGCTTTACGTATTGAAAGACGCAACGAACTGGACAAGCTCAAGATGTTGAAAGCCAGTTTGGAAAAAATGATTGATGCTGACGCTAAACTACAACAGTTCAAAAAACAGATTCTTCTTGATATTACTACTGAAGGTTTACGTATTCAAATCGTGGATGAAGAAAATCGCCCCATGTTTCAGAGTGGAAGTGCAAGACTCGAACCTTATACCATAGAGATTCTGCGTGAAATTGGCAAGATGCTGAATCAAGTACCAAACAAGGTGAGCTTGTCGGGACATACAGACGCTCGGCCATATACTTTTGGAGAAAAAGGTTACAGTAATTGGGATCTGTCGGCAGATCGTGCCAATGCCTCGCGCCGCGAGTTAATTGCGGGTGGGATGGAGGAGGAAAAAATGGTACGGGTGGTGGGATTATCTTCTGCGGTATTGTTCGATGGGAAAGATCCATTTAATCCGATTAACCGTCGCATTAACATAATTGTGATGAACAAAAAAGCAGAGGAGTCTGTGCGTACTGATGGGGGGACAGTTGAAGTGGAAGCAGAAAGCGGACCAGTCGCTCCGCAGGTTATAAAGAACAATATTGAGAGTAATAATACGCATCGATAAATTGAACTAGCTTAGATTTGATCGAAGTGACTGTCAGTTCAGATTCAGCTATTCAATGTGGTGATTTGTACTAGCTCAGACCTGATCCGACAGTTACCGAATTTGTAGGGTGTCTGTCAGATTAAATTGGGTTTAGATTTTTTCCATTCTAAACCGGTATCCCACTGAGTAAAGTTTCCAACGGCGTTCTGCCATTACAAACCTTGCCCTGGTGAGTTCTTTCATTATTGTAATAATTAAGCCATTGGTCTGCGGGTGGCGCACTTTGGTCTTGGTATGTTCGATGTCATTCAAGGCCAGATACAACTGGTAGTCATGCGATTCCGGCTTACCGCAATACTCCGTGCCTCGATCCGTCAGAATTCGGATCAAACCCATCCCTTGTTCGGCAAAGAACGGCAGCACCTTGTCATTGAGCAGATCGGCAGCGGTGATTGGCGTCTTGGTGGTGTATAGCTTGGCCGCAGCCCACTTGGAGTAAGTATCGACAAATGTTTGTTGATAAATTCTGCCTACGCCCTTGATCGTGCCGACGTAAAATGTGTCCTGGCTGCCGAGATAGCCAGGATGCGCGGTCTCGATTTCGCCGTGTGCAACGTCATCTTCCTGCTTTCTCTCGAGTGCCTGTACCTGCATCTCGATCAGCACTTCACCGGTCTGGGCAACATGGCTCTCCAGTGCCGACAGGCGCTTCTTGAACGACTCGAGGTTATGTCGCAGCCAGACCGAGCGGACGCCAGAAGGTGAAACAAAGATGCCGCGTTTGCGCAGTTCATTTGAAACACGCAACTGCCCGAAGGCGGGCTGCTCCAACGCCCAGGCGGTGACGGCGGACTCCGCTATTTCCTCAACACGGTTCTTGGGATTGGGTTTGCGGTGATTGGCATCGATCAGCGCCTCGACTCCGCCGGTTTCAACGGCGGCCTGATAACGATAGAAGGTATCGCGTGAAAAGCCCATCACCTTGCAGGCGCGGGATACGTTGCCAAGTTCGGCGGCCAGATTCAGCAAGCCGACCTTGTGTTTGATAACGTTCTGTTGAACACTACTCATGGGGTTACTCCTTTGCGCTTACGCGCTTTGGTTGATAAAGATTCGCACCTCTATCAAACCGGGTAACCCCACCCTTTGGCAAGACCTTACTGTCAGGTTAAGTCTGAACTACTACACAGAAATCTAAACTAAATTTAATCTGACAGACACCCTAAAATTAGGTAACTGTTAGATCAGATCTGAGCTAGTTTAGTTAGTTGATAAGTTAGTGTATTCTCTATGTGGTTTAGTCACATATTTTAAAATTCTGCTGCTGGCAATTGTTTGCCATTTTTTGTGCTTTTGTGATTTGCTGTAATGTCATTTGTTTTGCAACAATGTCGCGCCCCTTTATTGCGTCTCCATATCCAGATGCTGCACTAAGATTGAACCACATGTGTGCACGAATATAGTCTAACGCAACGCCTTGCCCTTCTTCATACATCGCGCCGAGACTGTATTGCGCGTTCGTATTTCCTTGCACTGCTGCTAGGCGATACCATCGTACTGCTTCAGCGTAATCTTGTGGGACACCTTGCCCTGCCTTATAACTCATACCGAGATTGAATTGTGCTTCTGCTTGCCCTTGGGCTGCTGCTAACCGCCACCATTTGATTGCTTCTGTGTAGTCCTGCGCAACGCCTTGCCCTTTGCTGTACATATAGCCAAGATTGTATTGCGCTAGATGATCCCCTTGTGTTGCAGCTAGACGATACCACTTAGCAGCTTCAAGGTAATCTTGCGCAACACCTTGTCCGTTGTAATACATCATACTGAGATTGTTTTGCGCATGCGCATTACCCTGTGTTGCCGCTAAGCGATACCACTTGACTGCTTCAGTGTAGTCTTGCGGGACGCTGTGTCCATTCATATAGCTCACACCGAGGTTGAATTGTGCCTCAACTTGCCCTTCTGTTGCCGCTAGGCGCCACCATTTCAGTCCTTCGGTATAGTCCTGCGTAAGACCTTGCCCGTTGGCATATTTCAAGCCGAGATTGAATTGCGCATTTGCATTTCCTTGGGCCGCTGCTAGACGATACCATTTTACCGCTTCTGTGTAGTCTTGTGGAATGCCTTTCCCTTTGTCATACATATAACCAAGATTGAATTGCGCATTTGCATTTCCTTGGGTTGCTGCTAGACGATACCATTTCACTGCTTCCGCATGATCCTGTGTAAGACCTTGCCCGTTGGCATATTTCAAAACAAGCTCGTACTGCGCATTCGCATTTCCTTGGAAGCTGCTAGACGATACCATTTCACCGCTTCCGCATGATCCTGTAAGACCTTGTCCGTTGGCATATTTCAAAGCAAGCTCGTACTGCGCATTCGCATTTCCTTGAGCCGCTGCTAGACGATACCATTTCACTGCTTCCGCATGATCCTGTGTAAGACCTTGCCCGTTGGCATATTTCAAAGCAAGCTCGTACTGCGCATTCGCATTTCCTTGGGCCGCTGCTAGACGATACCATTTCACTGCTTCCGCATGATCCTGTGTAAGACCTTGCCCGTTGGCATATTTCAAAGCAAGCTCGTACTGCGCATTCGCATTTCGCTGGCTGCTAGACGATACCATTTCACTGCTTCCGTATGATCCTGTGTAAGACCTTGTCCGTTGGCATATTTCAAACCAAGCTCGTACTGCGCATTCGCATTCCCTTGAGCCGCTGCTAGACGATACCATTTCACTGCTTCTGCGTAGTCCTGTGGAACGCCTTTTCCTTGGTCATACAGATAACCAAGATTGAATTGCGCATTCGCGTGCCCTTGGGTTGCTGCTAATCGATACAATGTAATTGCTTTTTTGCGTAGTTCTGCGAAACGCCTTTTCCTTTGTCATACATACGGCCAAGATTGAATTGTGCGTTTGCGTTCCCACGCGCTACGGCTATATGGTAATTGTTCACTGCGTCTATGGGGTTGCCATGCTTATGTGCAGCTAAGCCGTTTTTGAATGGGTCAGCCCACGTTGTACCAATGCTTAATAGTAGCGTAGTAAATATACAGAACAGTTGGTGGCTCATTGGGTATCTCATTGTGCGAATAGCTAATGGTAGCTTAGATTAGGGCATTACGAGCCTTCATACAGGTAGAATTAATTAAAAACCAGTGAGGGTTAATAACGACTATAAATATAGTATTTACATTGGTTTTGTGCAGCACTCTGTAAGACTTGCTACTCCTAAAATATTTGCGCCTTGGAGTCTTATTGTATTGCTTTGTGTCCCCTAACTGTCTAAATTTTCAAGTGAGTAAATTGCAGGATAGCCCTAAAAAATGGCGATCTACTGTGCATAAGGAGTCGCAGTGAAGTAGAGAAGAATGGCAAAATGTTGACAACATATTCCCGTGGCGTTGAGGAGCTGGGTTTTGCGTCTAATCAGATCGTCCGTTGTCGTCCAAGGTAAGTAAGAATATTTGGTTGGAAGCTGGGGTTCGAGCGGTACACCGTGACCACCCATTCAAAATACACCACACTACTAGTGGCACCGAATCTGCTACTGCGGAACGTCGCCGTGGCAGCGCCCAACCGGATAAGCGACTGCCTGCCTGTGCTTCCATAGACGAAGGTAGCCTGTACTTGGCTAGCCTGAAGGATGTGTCAACGGTGAATAGCTTATTCCATGAGCGAGTGGATGACGATAATCTGGTTCTGTAAGTATTACCGAGAGGTTCCAAAAAGCGCCCAGTTAACGTGCTGATTCTCTATTTGAATCAAGGTCACTGATACTGTGCACACGATTACCAGACTCATGCAGTGATATTTTGAAAAAAGCTTGTTGTTTAATCCGTGAACAATTTTGTCGTCAATTAGCCTTAAAGATTGTCCAACCCTTTTTGATTGAGACTAGTTCACTACTACCGTGGAGTCCACGTGTTCCTCGGTCTAGTGAATATAAATTTTGCCTGATTCGTTACATGCCTCAGTCGTCCAAATAGTGATTTCATGGCATGGGATGGTAGTCGCTGCAGCGCGAACGAAACATTTGAGGATGGTGCCAAAATCGAAGCGGCGGTTGAAACGGTACTGAACCTCAGATAGATAACGGTCCGTGTATTTACGGAAGTCGAAAGCATGGTAGGTTCCATTAATGGCTGTCTTCAGGTTACCCAGTACGGTATTCACGGCGCGGAATGCAGGGTGTTGCGCCACTTCCCGACCGTGCCGCCGTTCATGGCAGTGGCAGAGTGCGCTGCGCCGCTGGCAGTGACGCCCCGAAAGCAATCCAGTCCGTCGGACAGCACTTGGGCGGAAGGCGTCAGCGCTTTCTTGGCGCAGGCTTCGACGGTTTCCTTGGTGAATGGGATGCGGGCGAAGCAAGCTACAACTGGCGTGCTGTCCTCTGTAGTCTGCACAGCCGCGACGAAGGAGACCTTAATCATGAAGTTCGGCCAATTTCTCTGCTGCGAGTGTAGGTCCAAAGTCGCGATAGTGTTCGCCGATCATCTTTATCGCGGTTGCCCTAATTGCTTTGTCCACCCGCCGATTCGAGATTTGTCCGCGTTTCTTGCTGATGAGCCCCGGCAAGCCTAAGGTGCGGTAACTTCGCGCTCCCAATGAACAATCTGGGTTTAAAAGTGCCCGCCGCTATGGTTTTTATCGGGCACTGAGTTTACTCAACGCAAACTCAAGGGGACATTTCTATTTGGGAGAATAGCGGGCATTATTACTTTGCGCTGATATGAGTATCGGCTCCTATTCTAAAACAGATTGGGTAATGCTATGATGAATAGGTGAGGGTGTTCGAACTAAATATAGTCGAAATGAATACTTAACTAAATTTTATGGAGGTAGTTATGAACGCGGTAACTGAAATGCAAGATCCATTGGTGTTTACCGACAGTGCGGCCAATAAGGTTAAAGAAATGATTGAAGAAGAAGACAATGTCAATTTGAAATTACGTATTGCTGTAAGTGGTGGTGGCTGTTCTGGCTTTCAATATGGCTTTACTCTAGATGAAGTGACCAATGAAGATGACACCGTGCTAAATAAAAATGGTGTGCAATTGCTAATTGACCCGATGAGTTTCCAATATTTAGTGGGTGCAGAAATTGATTATCAGGATGGATTAGAAGGTTCACAATTTGTAATCAAAAACCCAAGCGCTACTTCCACCTGCGGTTGTGGATCATCTTTTTCAGTTTAATCTGGGGAGATATTCGGAACTTTGAGTAACCGGGAATTTTGCCAACTTGGCACCTGATCATCAAACTGAACAGTAAACTGATTTAACGCAGTGTTTTAATTGTAAGTCGGCATCGTCCATTTTTTACTGATATTTTTAATTGCCCAATAAAGCAGTTTCAGTCACGCTATTAAAATTGAACGTTTGCCGGGGATACTCTGTCCCACCGCTGTTCAATACATCTAGTACTACGTAAAGGCACTTCTATAAATCCGTCGCTAGAGCGACGGATTTGCTGTAATTCAGTTAATTTCTGTTTTTCTGAATTCGAATATAAATTTGCGATTTTTGGGCGCACTGATGTGCTCAAAGCCAAATGTCTTGTTGTGAATCTGCATTTCAATACGACTCAGGTTGGAGCCAAATTTTCAATGCCACGCTAATCTTGGCGCGAACGATAGCAATGCTGCGCACGAAGATGCCACCCATGCTGTTTCCATGTATCCAAAGACATGTTCAACCCTTGCCCGTACGCGGGGTTTGGCTTTATCTTGCGCTTCTGAGCGGTAGGCTGCGTTACACTCATGCCAAGTCGCGTGATCTCGTTTTATGCCTTATGTTCAGAATCAAATAGTTTGCTTTTAATTCAAAAATACTCCGTCCGTTGCCGCACAATTGTAATTTCTACACTGGCAGTATTTTTAAATCAGGGTTGTTGCAATTGAAGCCAATTATTTCACTCCATGTATATTCCACCATTTACATGTAAGGTCGCGCCTGTTATGTAAGCCGCTCCTGGGCCGGCAAGGAAAGCTACGGTGGCAGCAACATCGGCCACTTGCCCTAAGCGTTTCAACGGCACATGTTCAACTAGTTTGTCGCGTTGTGGCTGTGACAGTGCATCGGTCATATCGGTAGCGATAAAACCGGGTGCGATGCAATTAACGGTGATGTTTCGACTGCCAATTTCGTGAGCCAGCGATTTGCTAAAACCGATGATGCCGGCCTTGGAGGCGGCGTAATTAGCTTGTCCCGCGTTACCCATGCTGCCGATCACTGAGGAGATATTGATAATGCGGCCATGGCGCGCCTTCATCATGGCTCGCAGTACGGCGCGACTCATCCGGAACACAGACTTCAGGTTGGTTGACATGATGTCGTCCCATTCTTCATCGGTCATGCGCGCTAGCAGGTTGTCACGGGTAATGCCCGCGTTATTTACTAAAATAGAAATTTCACCATATTGCTTTCGGGTATCGCTGATAACCTTATCAATTTGCACGTTATCATTGACGTTAAGCGCCATGCCACATCCCTTGATGCCAGCTGCTACCAGATACTCACTAATTGCCTGCGCCCTGTTGTTGGTGGTTGCGGTGCCAATTACGGTTGCACCCTGTTTGCCTAGTTCCAACACAATACCTTGCCCAATGCCACGACTGGCGCCGGTTACTAATGCGATCTGTCCTTGCAAACTCATTCATCCTCCGGTTGTTTTGTTAATGTTGCACATGTGGACTGCAAGGTATTGCCATCACTCAGTGCTAATGCCTGTTGGTTTGTGTCAATGCGTTTGTTCAGCGCTATCAGCACTTTGCCGGGTGAACATTCAACGTTATGTGTAATAAATTTTTGACCGAAACATTGCACAGTTTCCACCCAACGTACCGGCGAATATAATTGGCGTACAAGAGCATCTTTAATGGAGGGTACATCCATATAGCTTCTTACATCGGCATTGTGCAGTACGGGGATGGAGGGAGCTTGCATCGTCACGTCATTCAATCTCACGCGCAACAATTCCGCCGCGCCACGCAGTAGACTGCAATGTGATGGCACGCTCATTGGTAGCATCAGGGCGCGTTTCGCACCTTTGATCTTGGCTAATTCCATGCCGCGTTCCACCGCCGCACGGTTGCCGGCAATCACTACCTGTCCGGGCGAGTTGAAATTAACGGCTTCCAATACTTCGTCTTGGGCAGCTTCAAGGCACACCTTAAGCACGCTTTCATCATCTAACCCAAGAATTGCAGCGATGCCTCCTACGCCTTTCGGCACGGCTTCTTGCATACATTCAGCTCGGTAACGTACCAGTGGCAAAGCATCAGCGAATTGAAGCGCCCCACCCACCACCAGCGCGGTGTATTCGCCGAGGCTATGACCAGCCAGCAATGCCGGTGCTGGAGCATTCAAACTTTGCCAGGCGCGATATACCGCCACTCCGGCAGTTAGCATGAGAGGTTGCGTATTCACAGTAGCGTTGAGTTCCGCGTCGCTGCCTTCCACAACTAATTGCCACAAGTCTTGTTGCAATATATCGGAAGCTTCGGCAAAGGTGTCACGCACTACGGGAAAGTCGGCGTAATTGTTCATCATGCCGCGTGATTGCGAACCTTGCCCTGGAAAAACGAAAGCGAATTTAGTTATAAGCACTTGGAGAGAATATTACGAGAAGTTACCAGCGCAGCAGAACTGCACCCCAGGTAAAACCACCGCCTACCGCTTCTAGTAGCACATGCTGGCCGGGTTGAATGCGTCCATCGCGCACTGCGGTGTCGAGCGCTAGTGGAATAGATGCCGCTGATGTATTGCCGTGATGGGCAACGGTTACCACTACTTTGTCCATGCTCAGCCCAAGCTTTTTGGCGGTGGCTTCCATTATGCGGATATTGGCTTGGTGGGGAACTAGCCAATCGATGTCGGTACATTTCATTTTGTTTTCGGCCAAGACCTCTTCCACTACTTCACTGAGTACTTTGACAGCGAATTTAAATACCGCCTGACCGTCCATTTTAATGTAAGGATCGCCAAATATTGCGCCATCACGTATGCCGCCGTTAGCGCTTAATATATTACGGTGGCTACCGTCGGCGTGCAATTTGGCGGATAGAATTCCCGGCACATCGCT
Organism: Nitrosomonadales bacterium; assembly: GCA_016721605.1. Lineage (GTDB taxonomy): Bacteria > Pseudomonadota > Gammaproteobacteria > Burkholderiales > Gallionellaceae > Nitrotoga. The sequence goes on along the minus strand of JADKHS010000002.1, from coordinate 76,301 downwards.
ACGCTGCAATACTACCGCGCCTGCCCCATCACCAAACAATACACAGGTAGTACGATCTTCCCAGTTAAGCAAGCGTGATAATACTTCGGTGCCTACTACCAAGGCATTGCGTGCCTGACCGCCCCGAATAAACAGATCAGCGGTATTTAACGCGTAAATAAAGCCGCTGCACACGGCTTGCACGTCGAAAGCCGCACCATTCTTAATGCCTAGCTTGTCTTGCAGGATACATGCAGTACTGGGTAGGATATGATCCGGTGTGGTCGTAGCGACAATGACTAGATCAATTTCATCTACGCCGATTCCAGCCGCCTCCAGTGCGCGTTGACTGGCATGCACAGCCATATCACTAGCTTGCTCATTTTCAGCGGCAAAATGCCGCTCGACAATGCCGCTGCGGGTGACAATCCAGTCATGCGAAGTATCGACCAGCTTTTCAAGGTCGAAATTAGTTAAAACCTTTGTTGGTAGGTAGCTGCCGGTGCCAATTATCTTTGAATATATCAGGGAACCTCCCTTGCCTTTTGTTGGCATGCATGATGCCATTTTTCTATGTGCCCGCTAATGTGATGCAACATGCCACCGCGTGCCTCTTCGGCAGCACGTTCAATGGCACAAAAAAAGGCGAACGCATCGGCAGAGCCGTGGCTTTTTAGTACGATACCTTTCAATCCCAACAGGCTGGCGCCATTGTAACGGCGGGGATCAACACGGCGTCTGAATGCCTTGAGTACCGAAGTGGCAATTAGCCCAGTCAATTTGGTAAACAAATTACGGTTAAATTCCTCACGCAGAAAACCACCCAACATCTGCGCTAACCCTTCTGTTGTTTTTAGTGCAACATTTCCGACAAAACCGTCGCAAACCACTATGTCAGTGACCCCTTTGAAAATATCGTTGCCTTCGATGTTGCCATAAAAATTTAAATCGCTTTGCCGCAACAGTTCACTCGCCTGTTTGACAATTTCATTGCCCTTGATGTCCTCACTGCCAATATTGAGCAGGCCCACCGTAGGACTGTTTTTATGTTCAATAGCATAAACCAGAGCAGTACCCATCAGGGCGAACTGTAATAAATTCTCAGCGCTACAGTCTACATTCGCGCCAAGGTCGAGCATACAGACTTGCCCCTTGTGAGTGGGCAGAAACGAAGCAATCGCGGGGCGGTCTATACCAGGCAGCATTTTTAGTACATAACGTGCAATTGCCATTAATGCGCCAGTATTCCCGGCACTTACGCAAGCAGACGCTTCACCATTCTTTACAAGGTTAATGGCGACACGCATGGACGAATCTTTTTGCTACGTAACATCAATTGTGGGGATTCATCCATGCCGACCACTTCACTGGCTGCCTGGATACGCAGTCGTGGTTTGATAGACGTTTTGACGGTGCGTAGCTCAGCCTTGATGGCGTCAGGCAATCCAACCAATACAATCGTATCGCTTGGATGCTGTTGCAGATATTTTACCGCAGCGGGAATAGTGACGCGCGTTCCGTGGTCGCCACCCATGGCATCAATGGCTATTGTGACATCCACCAGGCGATCCTCTTACGCTATTTTCAAACTTTGATATGGAATACTTTTAGATGCAACTTGCACCCTTTAAGCTTTGTGCGTATCCACTACCGAAAAATGTGATTAGTCGCCTTTTATTTTGATAACTCTTTTGCCACGATAATAGCCAGTTGGGCTGATGTGGTGACGCAGGTGTTGTTCACCAGTGGAGGGTTCAACCGCCAGCGCCGGGCTAACCAGAAAATCGTGCGAGCGGTGCATGCCACGTTTGGATGGGGATTTTTTATTTTGTTGAACAGCCATGTTAACTCCTTCTAAAACCTATAATAAAAAACTACTTGTATCTCAGCTTGGATAGAACCGCAAACGGATTTTTCTCTATCTGAGCTATTTCTTCTGTTACGTATCCTTCCTTCACAGGTCGACAAACACCTACTGGATGTCTCGGTGCAAATGGTAGATTCAGTAAAATTTCTTCCTCAAATAAGGCAAGTACGTCCAAATGATGATCAACTAAAATGCTATCTACTTCATCGTCTTCCTCGATAGAGGATTCATCCCAGTTTTCCACCAGAAGCAACTGCGAAACTAGCTTTATTGGATAGATTAGACCCTGCAAACATCGCTGACATCGCAGCTGGCACAGCCCGTCCAGCGTCACTTCCAACATCGGTTGGCCGTTCCTGTCACAAAAACCGCGCAAGGTGTAGTTGATGCCTTCTTTGTGGCCGTGTTCAAAACCAACATCAGGAACAACCAACTTATCCTGAAGTCGAGGCATTTCAGCCATTGCAATTTCACCGTGCAATTCCCGGTTGTTATTAGCAAAGTCCAGACTATCTATAAATTGCCGTTCAAACATAAGGCGCGCATGATATATATATCATTTGTTGCTGTCAAAAAAAGAGCTTCTCCTCAATACAATAAAGCTTGTATTTGTGCCATATGGGCATAACCGCGCCTAGCGGCAAGTACAGCACTATTTGATCGTATAGACTGTCCTTATATTATTCCGCGTAACGCCTGTTTTTCACTACGTGATAACGCTTTGATCTGTAGTTCGCGCTTTAAGGCAGCGGATTTGTCCGAGCATAGCTCGGCGTGTACTAGCCGCACTGGGCGACGGCCACGAGTGTATTTTGCCGCCTCACCAGCATTGTGCGCGGCTAGACGTTTTCCCAGGTCGTTGGTGATGCCGCAATACAGGGTGCCGTCCGCACAACAAATGAGGTAGCAAATCCAGTTTATTGTGAATTTCCCGATGCGTTCCTTCATCGTGGCTTTTTTATTTGGGGAGAGTGTGCGGAAGACAGCGATCTGTACTGCACCAGTTTGGCCAAAGCTAGCATTATTAGCAAAATAATCAGCACTGCCGCGTTGCCCCAGCGCACATAGGGTGTGCTGCCGGTATAGCCCTGCGCCTGCCCAGTGAGCACACCTGCTGCATGTTGCGGCAACATTTGCTGAATGCTGCCATCGCGCCGGATGATAGAGGTCACGCCAGTGTTCGTGGCGCGTAGCATCATGCGTCCTGTTTCCAGTGCGCGCATTTGTGCGATCTGGTTGTGCTGTATCGCCGCGTGCGATTTACCATACCAGGCATCGTTGCTGACATTTACCAGCAAACTTGCCTCCGGCAAGTAATGGATGACTTCTTCGCCGAATACATCCTCGTAGCAAATCTGCACGGCAACACGTTGGCCAGCGATGCGCAATACCGGTTGCCGCTCGCCGCCGCGCGCTAAGTCAGACATGGGGATATGCAATACTTCGTTAATGATCCAGCCCAAGGCCGGGCGCAATGGGATGAATTCGCCGAATGGCACCAGATGGTTTTTACGGTAGTTTTGGCTATTCGCTGTGCCCAGCGTAAATACGCTGTTGTAGTGCAGCTCGCTGTCACTTTCAAATGCACCGATAAGAATATCGCCGCCGTTTTGTCTTGCGTGCTTGCGCAAAATAGCCATGTAATTTTCCGGCAGGTCGTGGCGGAGCAGTGGCAATGCAGTTTCCGGTAGAATGATTAAACGCGCATCGGTTTGCAGCACCAGTCGGCGATAGGTTTCCAGCGTGTCGATAAGCTTCTCTTCGTGAAATTTGAGATCTTGTGGAATATTGCCCTGTAACAACGCAACCTTGAACGGCTCGCCTTCAGGCTGTGTCCAGTTTACGGTACGTAGCGCCGCAGCGCCGCCCCATAGCAGTAGCAGCGCCGCCAGCGCCGCTTTCCCTTGAGCATTCCAACGCATTTGCCACAAGAGTGCCAGCAATCCCGCACTTATCGTCACCGCTAGTGATACGCCATAAACGCCGAATATTGGGGCATATCCCACCAAGGGGCTAGTAGATACTTGTGAATAAGCCAGTGTCAGCCAGGGGAAACCAGTGAACAGCAGCCCGCGTATCCATTCCAGAAGCACCCACAATGCAGGCATTACCAGTATCAATCGCACCCAAAAAGGAGCCCGTAATCTTGCCTGTGCATAACCAATCAATGCGGGAAATAACGCCAAAAATGCAGCGAACAGAGCGGTAGTGGAGAGCGCCAGTAATAACGGCATGTCGCCGTAATCATGTTGCGCAACGTATAGCCAGCCTATGCCGGCACTGAATAAACCAAAACCAAAGAAAAATCCCAGCCATGCTGCCACACGTTTTCCATTTGCCTGTTGCCATAGCCAGAACAGTGCCGCTAGTGAAAAGATAGCAAGAGGGAACAGTGAAAAGGGTGCAAAGCCCAGAACGGTGAGCAACCCAAGACAAAAAGCAATGATGAATCTATATGTAGAAATGAATTTCACAGAAAATTACCGCCGGATTGATCTTGCCAATTATATGGCTTCCCCAATATTATTTATAATTGCCCATGGAAACTTGGAATTCGACTTAAGATGCAAGGCGCCATTTTATGGATATTGCTAAACCGCTAATGGAAGGTTTGGAATGAAAACTAAAGCTATAATTTTTGACGTAGACGGCACGTTGGCAGATACAGAAGAGGCACATCGCCTCTCGTTTAATAAAGCATTTGCGGAAAATAATCTCGACTGGAATTGGGATGTTGCCCTATATGACAAGCTGCTTAAAGTGACCGGTGGCAAAGAACGAATCAATCATTTCGTGACTACTTATGTACCCAGTTTCCAGAAGCCGGTTGATTATGAGCATTTTGTGAAACATCTCCATTTGGTCAAGACCGCGCACTACACTGCGATGTTACGCGAAGGTGGCATTCCATTGCGCCCGAATATAAAACGCCTGATTACCGAAGCTAAGCAGGCAGGATTGAAGCTTGCCATTGCTACCACGACATCGCTGGATAACGTCGTCACGCTTTTACAACAAGGGTTGGGCGTGGATAGTGAAGCTCTATTCGATGTTATTGGCTATGGCGATATCGTCCAGCACAAGAAACCCGCACCTGATATTTATTATTGGGTATTGGAGAGGCTAGGCCTTGATGCTGTGGATTGCATAGCGCTGGAAGATTCTGAGAATGGTCTGCGTTCCAGTTTGGCCGCTGGATTGAAAACTTTCATCACAATAAATCACTACACAAGCAAGCAGGATTTTTCTGGAGCATCAGCGGTACTGGATGATCTAAGCGATTTGGAAAGTTTTTATCAGGTTGCTGACCTGGATTTTTCTAAACAGTCGGTTTCTGTTTAAAATTTTTCAATCAATATTTTGATACGCTCTCCTGATCGGGAGAGTGCTCTCTTTGCTGAATAGCCAATGTAAATTTAATGGCTTCTATTTATTTTATATAGAGCACGCTCGCAACGAATGGCATAACCATAGGAATAATACGAGTTGCAATCGTGTAGCATAGCGTTCCGCATCGTTACTGGAATAGCCGCACAGTATGTATTGATACTACTGCATTGGACTTGATTACAAAAAAATATGGAAAAAATACGCCTTTCAAAACTGATGTCCGAACAGGGTTTGTGCTCCCGCCGCGAGGCAGACAGCTATATTGAACGTGGTTGGGTGTTGGTGGATGGCAAACCAGTAACTGAATTGGGCACAAAAATAGATCCCACCCAGCGGATAACGCTAAACCGTGCCGCCCAGGCACAACAGCAAACGCGCGTAACGATACTGTTGAATAAGCCGATTGGTTTTGTTTCCGGGCAGGCGGAAGACAACCACAAGCCCGCAGTTACACTGATTAATGCTCCATCGCGCTTTGCCAGCGATCAATCGCCGCTGTCTTTTCATCCCATGCATTTGAAAGGCATCGCGCCCGCAGGCCGGCTGGATATTGATTCGCAGGGTTTGCTGGTATTGACCCAGGATGGCCGCATCGCCAAACAACTTGTCGGCGAAGATTCCAGCCTCGATAAGGAATATCTGGTGCGCGTGCAGGGAAAAATTTTAACTAATGGTTTATCTATGTTGAACCACGGCCTCAAACTGGATGGCGAGATGCTTAAGCCCGCCAGAGTGAGCTGGCTGAATGACGATCAATTGCGCTTCATTTTGCGCGAACGTAAAAAACGTCAGATTCGTCGCATGTGTGAACTGGTTGGATTAAAAGTTACCGGACTAAAGCGTGTGCGTATCGGCAAAATTAAATTAGGCGATTTGCCCAGTGGGCAATGGCGTTATCTGCGCGAAGATGAAGCATTCTAAGTAGTTGCAAATTTTTTTGATGTTCACCGACGAATTTAACTTCGCACTTCCCGAGCACTTGATTGCGCAATATCCACCTGAGCGGCGTAATGCCAGTCGCTTGTTGTGCGTGCGCGGGGAGATTAGGGAAGACTCCGTGTTTGCCCAGTTGCCCTCCTTAGTGCGTGAACATGATTTGCTGGTATTCAACGATGCGCGAGTGCTCAAGGCCCGTCTTTTTGGAGTAAAGGAAAGTGGCGGCAAAATTGAAGTGTTAATCGAGCGTATTCTCGATGAACATCATGCGTTGGCCCAAATTCGCGCTAGCCATGCCCCCAAGCCGGGTAGTCGGTTGTTGCTGGCAGGCCATCTCCCCGTTACGGTACTGGGACGCGAGCGAGAATTTTTCTGTTTGCGCTTCGACAGCACAGAAAATATATCGTTATTGCTGGAACAATATGGGCAGTTGCCGTTGCCCCCCTATATCACTCATGCAGCGAATGCCGAAGACGAAGAACGTTATCAGACGGTATATGCATGCCAGCCCGGCTCGGTAGCCGCGCCCACAGCAGGGTTACATTTCGACAACGCAATGCTCGCCGCCTTACGCGCTCAAGGTACACAACTCGCCTATCTAACTTTGCATGTCGGTGCCGGCACTTTTCAGCCAGTGCGTGTAGATAATGTCCGTGATCATGTTATGCACAGCGAACGCTATGTTATCCCGCAAGCAACGGTGGACGCCATTCTGCAGGCCCGGGCGCGGGTGGACGGATCATCGCGGTCGGCACTACCAGTTTACGTGCGCTGGAAAGCGCGGCGCAACAGAACAAGCTACGTGCCGGCGAGGGTGAAACAAGTATTTTCATTACGCCGGGTTACCGTTTCAAAGTGGTGGATGTTTTACTGACTAATTTCCATTTGCCCAAGTCTACCCTGTTAATGCTGGTGTGCGCCTTCGGTGGCATGGACGCAATGCTCGCCGCTTATAGCCATGCAGTGGAACGGCAATACCGTTTTTTCAGTTATGGCGATGCCATGCTGATCGAAAAGAAGCATGTGTGAGCAAGTAACCCGCTGAGGGTTTTTCTAAAAAGAAATAACTCAAATATTGAGTGTGGGTTAGGTAATATCTGCCGTTGTAGGAAGGGGTATTGACGGGCTGGGTTGATGCGGCTCGCCAACTAAATTCACTTATAAAAGTTGCACTTCAGAGTTGAGTTCGTCTTGCTGTAATCAATCAATTAAGTGTGCTTTAAAGAGCAGGGTTAATTTTAAAATTTTAGCTATGAAAAAACAATTCACTGTAGGAACACCACTTAGTCCTTCCGCTACCAAAGTTATGTTGTTGGGCAGTGGTGAACTCGGTAAAGAAGTTATCATCGCATTGCAACGTTTAGGGGTGGAGACCATTGCCGTGGATCGCTATCCTAATGCACCGGGACATCAGGTGGCACATCGCGCGCATGTCATCAACATGACGGATGCTGCGGTATTGCGTGATCTGGTCGAGCGCGAACAGCCGCACATTATCGTACCGGAGATCGAAGCTATTGCCACCAACATGTTGGTCGAGATTGAGCGGGAAGGATTGGCGCGGGTTATTCCTACCGCACGTGCCGCTCAACTCACCATGCATCGTGAGGGAATTCGCCGCCTTGCTGCGGAAACACTGGGGCTACCCACTTCTCCTTATGCCTTTGCCAATAGTCTGGAAGAATTACGTGTGGCGATTGATGATGGCATTGGCTATCCTTGCGTGGTGAAACCGGTGATGTCCTCCTCCGGCAAAGGACAGTCTAAAATCGACAACGCGGCGGAGGTGGAGCAGGCTTGGAATTATGCCGCCAGCGGCAGCCGGGTAAACCAGGGGCGGGTAATTGTCGAGGGTTTTATTAATTTTGAATACGAAATTACCCAGCTTACCGTGCGTGCGATGGGCAGTAATGGCGAAGTCGAAACGCATTTCTGCGAACCGATCGGGCATGTACAAATTCATGGTGACTATGTGGAAAGCTGGCAGCCGCAGGCGATGTCTGAACTGGCCTTGAAGCGCACACGCGATATTGCAAGGAAAGTTACGGACAATCTCGGAGGCTTAGGCATCTTTGGTGTCGAACTGTTCGTCAATGGCGATGATGTGTGGTTCAGTGAAATCAGCCCGCGTCCGCATGACACTGGCATGGTTACGATGTGCAGTCAGGTCCAGAATGAATTTGAGCTGCATGCCCGCGCCATACTCGGTCTACCTGTGAACACCGCTTTGCGTGCACCGGGCGCGAGTGCGGTGATTTATGGGCAACTGGAAGAATCGGCTATTGCTTTTACGGGTGTCGATGAAGCATTACGCGTCCCGCAAAGCGATTTGCGCTTGTTTGGTAAACCGGAATCGTTTGCCAAACGGCGTATGGGCGTAGCGTTGGCAAACGGAATAGATACCGAGGAAGCGAGAATACGCGCCAAACTGGCTGCCAGCAAAGTGGTGCCAGTCAAGGGTTAGTGTTATTCCTGCCCGATCGAAGACAGCGTTTATTTACTTATAGAAAGGGCGTGATCCAGATGTTTAAAACACTGGATCACTTCGTGGTATGAAAAAAACTGTTGTCGAGAATTAGGATTACTGAATTACCAGCTCGCGCAGCACATAAGGCAGGATGCCGCCATGGCGGTAGTAATCCACTTCGACGGGCGTGTCGATCCGCAGCAGCAGCGCGACTTGTTGCGTGCTTCCGTCGCGGCGCTTGATGGTGAGCATTACATCTTGTTGTGGCCTAATGAAATTTTCTATGCCGGTGAGATCGAAAGTTTCTTCGCCGGTCAGCTTGAGTGTAGCCACGCTGTCGTTGCCCTTGAACTGTAAAGGCAGCACGCCCATGCCCACCAAATTACTGCGATGGATGCGCTCGAAGCTTTTCGCCACTACCGCTTTTACGCCCAGCAATTGCGTGCCTTTCGCTGCCCAATCCGGGATGAGCCCGTGCCGTATTCTTCCCCGGCGAAAATAACAGTGGGCGTGCCATCGGCAATGTATTTCATAGCTGCGTCATAAATTGCTATCTGTTCGCCGTTGTAAAGCGTGTAGCCGCCTTCCACGCGGCTGCCGTCGGTATTGAGAGGCAACATCAGATTCTTGATGCGCACGTTGGCGAAAGTGCCGCGTATCATGACCTCATGATTGCCGCGCCGTGCGCCGTAACTGTTGAAATCCTTGATGGCTACACCTTTGCTTTGCAGGTATTTGCCGGCAGGGGTGGTGGATTTAAAACTGCCAGCCGGACTGATGTGATCGGTGGTAACTGAATCACCGAAAATGCCCAGTGGCTTGGCATTGCGGATGTCGGAAACACTACCGACAGTCATGCCAAAATTGTCGAAGAACGGCGGGCGCGCAATGTAGGTGGAATCGTCCCAGTGATACTGGTTGCCGGTGGGGGCAGAAATACCGTTCCACAGTGGCAGGTCGCGAGTAAGGTCACTATATAGCTTGCGGTATACTATTGGGTCGGCAGCAAATTTCATTGCCGCATGGACTTCCGCACTGTTCGGCCAGATATCTTTCAAATAGACTGGCTGACCGTTGCGGCCGATGCCAAGCGGTTCACTATCCAGATTAATGTTTATTCTGCCAGCCAGCGCGAAGGCAACTACCAACGGGGGGCTGGCGAGGAAGTTGGCCTTGATGTTGGCATGGACGCGTGCTTCAAAGTTACGGTTGCCTGACAATACTGCTGCGGCGACCAGATCGTGGGCAAGTATGGCGTCTTCGATTTTGCATTCAATGGACCGGAGTTGCCGATACAAGTGGTGCAACCATAGCCCACTAAGCGGAAACCAAGTTGTTCCAAATAAGGTAGCAGACCAGAATGAGTTAAGTAGTCCGTCACCACGCGCGAGCCGGGGGCGAGCGACGTTTTGATATGCGGTTGCACGCGCAGGCCTGCCTCCACAGCCTTTTTTGCCAGCAAACCTGCTGCTAGCATCACACCGGGGTTGGAGGTATTGGTGCAGGAGGTGATGGCAGCTATCAACACATCGCCATGGCGGAGCTGTACTGCCGGCATTATTTCACCGCTTGTTTCACAGCGCACGCTGGCTGTCGGGCGGTTGTCTATCATCTCGAGTTCAGTCACGGTGCTGGTGTTGCGCTTGCTTTGTGTACCGCTGCCAGCCGGAGCGGTTTCCTGATCCTGCAAGCCGCCACCGGTGATCGGTACACAAACGTTTCCACTAAGGTCGGCCAAATCGGTGATATAACGTTTTCCCAAGTTTTCAGCGGGTTGGTTGAAACCGTTCTCTGCCACTGACTTGCTGAACAAGGTGTTGAAATTCTCCTTCATTCCGGAGAGCGGTACGCGGTCCTGCGGACGTTTCGGTCCGGCCAGAGAAGGTTCGATGCTGTTCAAATCCAGCTCTACCACGCTGCTGTAATCGATGGTGTCTGCCTCGGGTATGCCATACAACCCTTGCGCTTTGAAGTAGGACTGGAAGGCATCCACTTCTTCATCGCTGCGTCCGGTATTGCGCAGGTAGTCCAGCGTTACATCGTCCACCGGGAAGAAGCCCATAGTTGCGCCGTATTCCGGTGCCATGTTGGCGAGAGTCGCGCGATCCGGCAGGGTAAGCGCAGCGGTGCCTGCACCGAAAAACTCCACAAACTTTCCTACCACTTTATGCTTGCGCAGCAGTTCGGTTACGGTCAACACCAGATCGGTCGCGGTGATGCCTTCGCGCAGCTTGCCCGTGAGATGAACACCCACCACATCTGGAGTGAGGAAATATACCGGCTGGCCGAGCATCCCCGCTTCCGCTTCGATGCCGCCCACACCCCATCCAACCACGCCGATGCCATTAATCATAGTGGTGTGGCTGTCGGTGCCCACCAGTGTATCGGGATAATAAACGCCGTCTTTTTGCAGTACGCCACGCGCCAGATATTCCAGATTCACCTGATGCACGATGCCGACGCCGGGCGGCACTACCTTGAACGTATCAAATGCCTGCATACCCCATTTCATGAATTTGTAGCGCTCATTATTGCGCTCAAACTCCAGTTCCATGTTGAGTCTCAGCGCATCCGGACTGTTGTAATAATCCACCTGCACCGAATGATCCACCACCAGATCTACTGGCACTAGCGGTTCAATGATCATCGGATCCTTGCCCAACTTCGCAGCGGCGTCGCGCATGGCGGCGAGGTCAACCAACAGCGGGATACCGGTGAAATCTTGCAACACAATACGTGCCACCACGAACGGAATTTCTTCGGTGCGTGGTGAATTCTGCTGCCAGTTTGCCAGTTGGCGAATGTGCGTTTCGCTGATCTTCTTGCCATCGTAATTGCGCAGCACCGCTTCCAGCACAATGCGGATGGAAACTGGCAAGCGTGAGATTTTGCCCAGCCCTGCTGTTTCAAGTGCTTTCAAGGAATACAGCGTGCCAGTTTTGCCGTTAGCGAAACTGAATGATTGATGGGTGTTGAACAGATTATGTGACATGGCGATGGCTCCGAATGAAAGCTACGAGCAAAAAGAAAGAATGCAATTATAACGCGGCAGGGGTGGATCGGACATCGATCAACTAAAACTGGAGATGCTGCAAGATAAACAATGCAATGTAGCTGCTAAGTCTGAACTACTACAGTTAAGGACAAGCAGTTTGCTTACCCTCTTGTTTTGGTGGCACGCAGCTTATTGAATATTTGATCAACTTTACGGTGTGAAGTCAGATTAGCTGGGGCAGGAAGATTAGTTTAGTCATAGCTAAATATTCCTGTATTTGAGGTAAGCCAGCGCTCCCAAGCCTGCGGTACGTCCGCTTGCGAAACAGGCGGTGAGCAGATAGCCGCCGGTGGGCGCTTCCCAGTCCAGCATTTCGCCCGCACAGAATACGCCGGGCATGGCGCGCACCATCAAGCATTCATTCAACGTTTCGAAGGCGACGCCCCCTGCGCTGCTGATGGCCTCATCCAGCGGACGCGGTGCGATGAGCCGCAACGGCAATGATTTAATCGAAGCCGCAAGGCGCTCGGGGCTAGTGAAGTCTGATGGCAGTACCCGTTCGCGCAGCAGGCCAGTTTTTACTCCCTTGATGTTTGCCCGGCTCTGCAAATGGCTGGCCATCGAGCGGGAACCACGCGGATGCGCAATCTCCGCGATGACGCGCGGCAAATCTTTTCCGGGCGTCAGATCGAGGTAAATGATTGCCGCGCCTGTGGTTGCAATCTCATCGCGCAGGCGTGCGGACAACGCGTAAATCAGTCCGCCTTCAATCCCGGTCGTTGTTACCATGAGGTCACCCTGTTGACGATGAGAGCGCCCTGCTGCATCAATAAAGGTTACTGCCACCGCTTTTACCGGATGCCCGGCGAAGCGGGAGCTGAAGTGCTCGCTCCAGCCGACATCGAAACCACAGTTTGCGGGCTGTAATGGCATAACGGAATGCCGCGCTGCGGAGCAGCGGCACCCATGCGCCATCGGAACCGAGCCGCGCCCAACTGCCGCCACCCAGTGCCAGTACCACTACATCGGCATGCACGGTGTGCTCGCTCTGTGGTGTGGCAAAACGAAGCGCGCCATTTTCATTCCATCCACACCAGCGATGGCGCATATGAAAATGAACACCTGACTCACGCAATCGGTGCAGCCAGGCGCGTAAGAGCGGCGCTGCTTTCATGTCAGTCGGAAATACGCGCCCGGATGTGCCGATGAATGTCTCTATCCCAAGGTTATGCACCCACTCTTGCAGAGCCTCTGGCCCAAAGGTGTCAAGCAGCGGCTTGATCTGGGCGCGACGCGCACCGTAGCGCGAGGAATGGTTCCATGGTCTCGGAATGCGTGATATTCATGCCGCCCTTGCCAGCCATCAGAAACTTGCGTCCCACGGATGACATGGCATCGTAAAGATCGACCCGCACGCCGCCCTGAATCAATACCTCGGCTGCCATTAGTCCGGCAGGACCGCCACCGATGACGGTAACCGAACTGGCGTTCAGCTTATTCTTCATCCAGCAATTTTCCTGCAATCGCCCAGTTCTCGTCTGGTAGTTCGTCGAAGGTAATGTAGGTGTAGGACTTTGGTTTGTGTGCGATGCGTTCCAGTGTGTCGGTGATCTCTGCTGCGATCTTTGCTTTCTGTTCGCGGCTGAGATTACCGGCAATGCGAATATTGACGTAAGGCATATGTGTTTTCCTGAATGGATAAAAATGGCTTTATGTGACACAGAGTAATCAATCAACGTTCAATTTTTCGCGGAAGAAGTAAATTTTATGCTGAAAAATCTTCGCATTGACTAGGCATTTCCTACCGAAATGATGGAGGAAGTCATGGTAATGCGCAAGCGAGGGTGAGCAGTGATGTATTCCAATATGGTGGAGTCGATAGTGGTTCAGCGAACCACTATGCAGTATTAAAGCGAATAGCCAGTATGAAGTATTAGCCGACTGGCTGATCAGTGTGTGGTGTATGTAATGTGTTGTATTAGTTAGCAGGGAATTAATTAATGAAATTTTGTGTTTAAAAAATTAAAGTTAATCTGGAGTTGACCGCTAACAAAGGTTGACCGTTACTACAAACAGTTTTAAATGTTCGGATGTTGGGGGAATGGGAGTCATGTACATGGCTGGCAACAGAGGATTTACGGTAATTGAAATACTTGTCACGTTGAGTGTGGCAAGTATTCTGTTGGCGATGGCGGCACCAAGTTACCGCACGTTAGTTCAGGATAGTCAGCTTATAGCGCAGAGTAATAATTTTTTCTCGGCCATGATGTTAGCTAAGAGTGAGGCCATTAAAAGAAGTAGCCCGACTACAATTTGCCCCAGTACAAACGGTACAGCCTGTGCCGGTGTAACTGCCTGGACAAGTGGCTGGCTAGTGTTTGCAGATGCTAATAATGATGGAACAGTAGATGCGGGTGAAGAAATTATCCGGGTCGGCAGCGCATTATCTGGCCAAAGTACGCTGACATCTGGAAACAGGACAAGGGTGACATTCGCCGCGAGTGGATTTACGTTTGGGTTTAATGACACCTTTTCTTTGTGTGATAGCCGTGGTGTTGAGATGTCCAGAAGATTGACTTTGAATAATCAAGGTCGTTTGCGTACCGATAAAGGAGGCGGTACATGCGCATAAATTGCACGCTCAATTTGAGAAGGCGGCTTGATAATAAGCAGAGTGGATTTAGTATGCTGGAAGTACTGGTTACGATTCTGGTGGTTTCTTTTGGTTTGTTGGGTATGGCAGCTTTGATTACAACCGGTATGCGTAGCAACAATACAGCGTATTACCGTTCAATTGCGACTCAACAAACTCTGGACATCGCAGATCGTATGCGCGCCAATCTGGCAGGTGTACGTACTGAAGATTACAATGCGATGTCTGCTGTTATTCCGGTCAGTGCTGATTGTGTGGCAGGAAATTGCACCTCGGCACAAATGTCGGTTTTTGATCATGCTCAGTGGAATACAGCCAATGCCGCCCTGTTACCGGGTGGTGTGGGAGCTGTATCCGGTACTCCGGCAACGGGCTATTTGATTACCATGAGGTGGATCGAAAAAGAAATGGGGGGTGCGACGGATTCTGCGTGTCCAGTGGGCACACCAGTCAATACGCGCTGTTTCTTGACAAGATTTTCTCCCTAATGCTTACCTTACTAATGAATTGTGTTAGATCCGGTCCTGACTCAGGAGGCTTCGAGTCTAATTCGCAGCGAGGTTTCACCTTAGTGGAGCTAATGATCGCAATGACCATTGGTCTGATATTGCTACTGGTTATTGGTACGGTTTTTACCAGCAGCCGTCAAGTTTTTCGTATACAGGAGGATAACGCCCGTATTCAGGAGAGCGGTCGTTTTGCGATGGAAGTTCTTGGGCGCAGCATCAAACAGGCGGGTCTTGCAGAAATTCCATTCACGGGTCTTAAGATTGGATTCGCGGGAACGGCTATCACGGGTACTGATGGCACCGCAAGCGCCCCAAGTGCGGCCGATACATTAGCTGTGCAGTACGATGGTGCGGTTGGGGATCGGGATTGTGAAGATGGTGACGTTGACGCAACCGAATACTTGGCGGGCAATAATGTCATCCAGAATCATTTTAATTTGGATGCAGTTAATGCGCAGTTGCGGTGTGCTGGAATTATCGGTGCTGCGCCGGTTGCACCCGGCCCCGGGCCTGCTGGTATTGTGTTATTGGGGAATGTAGAGGACTTTCAAGTTCTTTATGGCATTGATACCACTGGCGACCAGTCAGTCAACCAATATGTTTCACTACCGGCTGACTGGAGTCAAGTAGTCACGACGCGAGTCTGCATACTGATTCGTTCAGACCAAACAAATATTGTTCCTGCAGGCGGTAATTACCTGAATTGCAACGGCGCAGTTGTCGCTGTTCCTGCTGACAGGCGATTAAGGCGCGCTTTCACCGCGACATTTAATTTGCGCAACCGGGTAAACAGCCTACCATGAATATAAGCTTTTGCGTGCTACGAAAACAACACGGTGCAGTATTCGTTACCGCTATGGTTTTACTGGTAGTACTAACCTTGCTCGGTATTACCGCCATAAAGATGGCGAATTTGGAAGAGCTCATGTCAGGCAATATGCGTGACCGCAATCTTGCGTCACAGGCGGCAGAAATGGGACTGCGTTATGCCGAACAGCATATCCGTGATAATGATCCTGCAACCAATACGCCCAGCTCGATAGATGGCATAACTGGTTTTGATGTAGCGTGTACCGGTGGTATTGTTATTACGGCCAAAATCAATCTGCGCCCCCCATTGAATCAGTTATAGCTATGTGCACTCCAAATTGCCCCCTTGCTTATATTCCCGGCACAGTGTTTAGAGTCGATGGCGTCGATTTTACGGCGCCTGCTTTACCAGTGGGCTTACCCGCACCCACCTACCTGATTGAGGGTATCAAAAAAACGCCGCCAGGTAGTAGTAACTTCAGTTATTACTACCGGGTCACCGTGCGTGCGCAAGGTACAAGACCTGGTACGGTTGTTTGGTTGCAGGAAATATTCAGGCCATAGCTATCCGGCTGTTAAAAAGGAGATTGGGATTATGAAAAAAAATTTGATATGCGCTATGGGATTAAAATGGATTGTGTATTTATCCCTTGGTTTAGCTGGATCAGTTCATGCCTCGCCGCTCTCCAATAACCCTCTTTTTCTGGGTGGAAATATCTCGCCTAATGTGATGTTTACGCTGGATGACTCTGGATCGATGCATTGGGAAATGATGCCGGAGGCATCAGTCTATTCATATTTTTTATTTCCACGGGCTGCTTCCGTATATAACAGCGGCTCTGATTATGGAAATTATGTGCCAACGTTTGAAGACGGTTTTTCCTACAGTGCAAGAATGCGTTCGCCACAAACTAACCCAATTTATTATAATCCGGCGGTTACATATCAACCTTGGTCGAATTCAGATGGCAGCTTGATGCCAAATGCCGTTCCAACTGGTGCATATCATAACCCAGTAAAAACGGGTGCAGGATCACGCAACCTGACAGTCGATAATACGCAATCTGCCGGATGGGATAGTTGTAATAATTCGGCGTATTCAGGATGTGGCTATTCATCGTCAAGTAAGACTTTTTATCCAGCTGTTTATTTTTATTTTAATGGCGGCGACGGGTGGACTTGGAGTAACTATACTAAGCAGGAAATTCGTTCGACGACGCCGACATACACTGGACATGGCCGTGTAAGCCGGAAGGATTGTACGGCCGGTACGTGTACATATACTCAAGAAATCCAGAATTTTGCGAATTGGTATACCTATTATCGTTCTCGGATATTGTTAGCCCGTGCGGGTGTTGGCAAGGCGTTCTCTGCACAGGGGAATACCATGCGGGTAGGCTTTGCTGCCATCAATACGGGGTCTGCTACTGTCGATGGCATAACATCAGACAGTGCAGTGATAAGTGGGGTAAGGCAGTTTACAGGTACAGATAGAACAAGTTTTTTTACTAATCTTTATGGACACGCTGTCCCAGCTTCAGGTACGCCGCTACTCAGTGCGGTAGATCGGGTTGGAAAATACTTTAAGCGTACAGACGATAAAGGCCCTTGGGGAGAGACACCGGGTACGGCTGGGGGTACGCAGCAAGTATGCCGCCAAAATTTCAATATTTTGATGACAGATGGTTATTGGAATGACGGCAGTCTTCCTACCGGGATAGGAAACTCTGATAATACGGCGGGCACCAGTATTACCAACCATTCCTCTCCGGCTACACCACCAACGTATACCTATACCCCTGTGCTCCCTTATTCTGATAGTTACAGTGACACCCTGGCCGATGTGGCAATGCATTATTGGAAAAATGATTTACGCACCGATATGCTCAACAAGGTTCCAACCAATGCTGCCGATCCGGCATTCTGGCAACATATGGTGACTTTTACAGTGGGGTTGGGCGTGAGTGGGAGTCTTACGCATTTGCCGTCAGGCGTGGAAACATGGCCGGATCCTTCCGGTACCGCGAGCATCCCCGCCAAGATAGATGATCTCTGGCATGCCGCTGTTAATAGCCGGGGCGCTTTTTTTAGTGCCGCTGACCCGACTATCTTTGCTAATGCTTTGACCAATGCCTTGACAACTATTGTGGCACGCACAGGTTCTGCTTCGGCTGTGGCGGCCAATTCGAATTCATTGATAACCAATGGCCGGATATACCAGGCCAAATTTAATAGTGGGGATTGGACCGGGCAGCTATTATCAATCCCTATTAATGCAGCGGGTACGTTAGGAGCGGTAGAGTGGAATGCAGGGGCCGTCTCGCTTGCGTCGGACACAATTGCACCTGCCGCCCGTATTATTATAACCAGGGGTAGTAGCGATGGCGTATCGTTTGAATATGCCAATTTGACTACGGCACAAAAAGTACTGCTGGATAAAGATGTTGCAGGCACAGTCGATAGCTGTGGTTTGGAACGGGTTGCCTATTTGCGTGGCGTTGCGGTTAATGAGGGCAGTGGAACTTTTAGCTGTGCCAGTGCAAACGTGATAAACAAATTCCGTAGTCGTCCGGCCAGCAAATTGGGGGATATTGTCAATTCGGGGCCATTTTATGTAGGCCGTCCCAATGCAGGGCATTCTGATGTGGATTATGCGGGCTATGCTGCATTTCGAACCAGCTACAAAAATCGAAAACCAGTAGTTTATGTGGGGGCAAATGACGGCATGCTGCATGGTTTTAATGCCTGTATTGAGGGCGTAACATCAGGCTGTACGGCAGCTGATGAAGGTAAAGAGCTCATTGCTTATGTGCCTAGCATGGTTTATGCGAATCTGAATAGGTTGAGCGACAAGGATTACAATGCCAATCATCGCTATTTTGTGGATGGTTCTCCCATGGTGGCGGATGCTTATGTGGGTGCAACGCCCAGATGGAAAAGCGTTCTCGTGGGCAGTTTAAATGGGGGTGGGCAAGGTTACTATGCCTTGGATATAACAGATCCGGCTGGTTTTACCGCAGCAAATGCAGCTGATTTGTTACTTTGGGAATTTACTAATGTCGATGATGCAG
Organism: Nitrosomonadales bacterium; assembly: GCA_016721605.1. GTDB lineage: Bacteria > Pseudomonadota > Gammaproteobacteria > Burkholderiales > Gallionellaceae > Nitrotoga. The sequence continues at coordinate 57,624 of JADKHS010000002.1, read as the reverse complement.
ATATGGGTTACAGCCATAATCTTCCACCGATTAATCCTTTTACCAGCCAATCCAGCCAGATTGTACAGATGGAAAACCATAAATGGGCTGTGGTGATAGGTAATGGTTATAGCAGCGCTGGCGGTAAAGCAGTACTTTATGTCTTATTTATTACCGGTGGTGAAGATGGCACTTGGACAATTGGTACAGATTATATCAAGCTAGTCGCTGATGCGGGTACAGGTAATGGCCTTTCCACGCCCATGCCATTCGATATTGATGGAAATGGTTTGATTGATGTGATCTACGCAGGCGACATCAAGGGTAATCTGTGGAAATTTGATGTCGCTTCTGCTACCCCCGCCAGTTGGAATGTGGCTTTAAGTGGCGCGCCACTTTTTGTGTCCGGCACTAGTAAACCGGTCACTTCGCCACCGGTCGTGACTTTTCACCCTAAAGGGGGTCTATTGGTTATGTTCGGCACTGGAAAATACCTTGAAACAGGGATACTACAACGACAAGTACACAGACCATGTATGGGGTATGGGACTATAACCTGACTACGTCGGTCATATCGACAAATTTAGTCCAGCAAGTTGTGACAAACGCTACGGCTAGAACCGCCACACAGAATCTGGTGCCTTATTCTTCTACTGTAAAAGGTTGGTATTTTGACCTGCCTGTTTCTGGGGAAAGGTTGACGGGCGTTCCTACTCTGGAGAATGGTATTTTAGCATTTACTACCATCGTCCCATCGGTCTCCCCCTGTGATTTTGGCGGCAAGGGATTTGTAAATGAGGTGGATTTCTTGACGGGAGGAATGCTTTCTATTCCAACTTTTGATACTAACAGAAATGGGGTTGTTGCCCAAAATGATGGATTGTCTGCAGGTATAGAAATTGGATTTGCGGTGGGTGGTGTAACGCGGATCAGGGGGGCAATGGATGATGTATTAATATCGTCCACAGCTGATGGTTCGCTAGTGAAAACGCCAGCTACTAAAGGTCCTGCAGGATTACGTGGCCGGATTACATGGCGAGAACTTGTTCGTTAAACGTATTTTTAAGTGTAGCCAGGGCGATAAGTTGTAAAAATTTTTACTTGAATATTTTCAGGGGAAAAGTATTTAACATGCATAGGGCGTAGCTATAAGGGTTGAAGGTAGGGTTGCCATGCAATTTTGCCAAACTGAATGACGGAAAAATATGGGTCATGGCTGAATAAACAATATTATGAAAATTACGGCGGATTTAAAAAAACTAAAGGGCTTTACGCTGGTTGAGCTTATGGTTGCAGTTGTCATCATTGGCATTGTGGTAGCCGTTGCTTTGCCTTCTTACCAGAATCATGTGAGGCAATCAAACCGGGCAGTAGCCAAAGCAATACTTTTTGAAAATGCTCAATTTATGGAGCGATTTTATACGGTCAATAATCAATATGATGCGACTGTCGGGGCAGATGGTATTGCAAATGCAGGGGGGGATGATGTGGACGTTGCATTACCGCTTACTCAATCACCCAGGACTGGCGCTGTTGTACAGTACAACATTTCACTTCAGGCAGTGGCAGACGCTACGTTTACCCTTCGGGCTGTGCCAGTGGGTTCAATGGCCGGAGATATATGCGGAACGCTTACGCTGACGAATACGGGAGTACAAGGTGCTGGCGGTGATATTGCAAGCTGCTGGAATCGATAATGTCATTGGTCAGGGCAAATAAGCGGGTCAATTCCAGCGTGTGATTTTACCGGGCATATTTGGATAGTGTTGTTCTTTCATCATGATTGCTCACTCGACTTCAGCAGCATGGTGCATCTCCCTGGCTTTGATAATAAATTTAAGTATCGTTTTGTTTATTGGCCTATCGAGTAATTAAAAATTGATTATGCAATCAACTCTAGGCGATGCTCAAACAGGGCATCTAGATTCAGAATGGGAACGTTTTCATCCACCAGTTTGAAGCAGGAGTGGGCGATAGATATCCATGCGGACGAATCTTGGGGTAGCAGGCACGCTGCATCGTCTTCGACGCTCACCATGCGAAAATGGGCAGATAGACCTAGGGCACCCCATCGTTGCTCGCCATTTGGTCGGGCAAAATACGTGACAACCAGCGCAAGACTAATTTTTTCCAGAGAACGTTGGCCGATGAGCGATGCCAAATCCATGAATGGAATGGCGCGGCCCTGCCAAATACAAAGCGAATGACAGTAATCTGGAGCCAGCGGTACATGTACAAGGTTTGGCGACATGATGAGTTCGGCAACTTCGTGTAGACCGATTGCTGCGTGGCGGCCGCTCGTGAACTCGAACAAAACGGCGTTATGTCTTGAGTTCATGCCTGCGCTCCGGGGAGTTGATGTAACACCACAATGTACCGACATCGCAACAGAATGCGATATTTTCCTTAATCTGTACGTAAGTTTGGATTGGCGATCCAGAGATGCTCATGCACGTGGGTAAAGAATGTAGTATTGGGTTTTGGGTGGGGAGCGATTGTACCGAGTCCACGGTAATGCCGAAGTGATGCCCATCTGCCTGTAGTACGACAATGTATCGGCATCGTGTATTAATTTTCTCCGCTACGGTTAAGTGTGCAGTTAGCGAATGTACTTTGCATGCCGTCTCTTCAATAATGGCTTCGCTGGTTTTTTCTTCATGACTTCCGTGTTGTAACATGGCCATATCATTAAGGCAGACGATCGTGTGCTGGTCGATGAGTAAATTCAGACCGTCAAAGCAGATCAACGCGTACCCGGCTGCTGTGGTGTTCATTACACCCCGCCAATCGCGCTGTGGATGTGTCCGAGAAGGTCGGTGTCGGTGTAGGGTTTGGTCATGTATATGCTAACCCCAGCAAGCTCGGCCTGCTTACGATGTTTGTCCATGGAGCGAGAAGTGATCATGATTACCGGCAGCTCACGGGTGTCAGGGCGCGCGCGCAGGTGTGAGGTGAACTCGAGCCCGTTCATGTTTGGCATTTCAAGGTCGGTGAGTATCACTCCGGGTATAAAATCATTTAGGAGTGCGACTGCTTCTAATCCATCTTTCGCTGCTTTCACGTTATATCCTGCGTCACTTACGAGTTGAACTAGCGATTTACGTACGCTAAGCGAATCATCTACAACGAGAATATCCCGTCGCATTGATGTTTCATGGTCGCCCGTGGTAATGGAGGCTGAAGCTTCTATCGATTGCGGCATGGGAAGGCGTAGCAATTCGGCTAAATCGAGCAGCGGTGCGACGGTGCCATCACCCAGAATTGCGGTGCCGCCCACGCCATGAATTTTCTTTACATACCGGCCCGGATCCTTGAGGATCAGGTCGCGACCATCAACGATGCGGTCGACCAGCACCGCATGAATATCAAGGTCGACGTGAACCAGCAATACCGACTTCGAATTCATGATTTCTGGCGTCATCACGCCGTTGTCATAACCGATCAGCGCATTCAGGGCCTTTACCGGATAGGTACGTTTTTGATAGCGTAGGTTTATTTCGCTGCCGATGTATATGAATTCTCCTGCGGCGGGTGGTAATGCTTGATCTAACGCGTAGCTTGGCACCGCAAAAATCTGGGTGGAGGATTCTATGAGTAATGCGTGTTGGGCAACGAGCGACGCCTGGAAGCGCAGCAGAAACTCGCAGCCTTTTCCGGATTCAGACCGTACTTCAACCATTCCTTTCATGACAAGAAGACGGTCGCGCACCACGTCGAGTCCGACGCCACGTCCCGATATTTCATTTGTGTGTTCCCGTGTTGAAAAGCCAGGAAGCAGAATGAAGCGTGACAGTTCTTCCTTGGAGACATCTTGGCCAGCTTGCATCAAGCCGCGCTCAATCGCTTTGTGTCGGATCGCGTCGTAGTTGAGTCCGCGTCCGTCGTCCCGGCAACACACAGTAACCGTTTGGCCGCGCCGGGAGAATTTAAGATGGATTGTAGACACCTCCGGTTTCCCGGAGTACCTACGTTCATCGGGTGTTTCAATACCGTGATCGATGGCATTTCGCAGTATATGAAATAGCGGGTCGACGAGATTGTTCAGCATGTCTCCGTCGATCAGGATATTTTCCCCTTCAATTATCAGTTTTGCTTTTTTTCCTGTTTGCTGCGAGGTTTGGCGGATGTTACGGTGCAGGCGTGGGGCGAGGCTTCCCACTGGACTCATGCGAGTGGTCATGGCCATGTATTGAAGGTCGCGCTGTACCCGCTGCGTTTGTTGAAGTACGGCACCCATCTGTGCCACGTCTTCCTTAATGCGCCGGCTGAATTCCCGTGTGTCAGCGGCTTCTTCTGTCAGCGCGCGGGTGTTGCTCTGAAGTTCGGTGTACTGTTCCATTTCCAGTGCATCAAATATGGGGTCGCCGTGGGAGATTGGCGTGTCGCGCAGACTCGCGAGGCCGCGGATGTCAACCAGGTTCTCCAGATCAAAAATTCGCTGCTGTACCTTGAGATTCTGACGTAATAAGCCGTTAGTGCGTTGCTGAGCCTGCTTCACTTGCTCGGTAAGTTGCCCAATCTTTACAGATAGCTCACCAGTAAGACGGAAGAGTTCGTCCATGGTTGTAACCGGGACGCGTATTGTTGAAGCGACTGGAGTCTGGTTGGTCACATTGCTAGGCAAAGAAGATTCTTCTTCCCTGAAGGTTTCAGTTAATGCCCGGGGCGTTGCGTTGTGATGGGCAGCTTCAATCAAAGCCGGAAACATCGCATCAAGACCTGCATTTTCAGCTTGGATCGGGGGCGTCGAGTTAAGATCATTGAATTTTATTTGAATGGCAAACGTTGCATCGAGATCAGTGCTTTCAGTTGGTGCTGGGAAAAATAGGTCGAGATCTCTATGTACAGGGGAGGCGGCATCGACTTCATCCTCAATGCTTCCTGAGTGAATCCGGCTTGCGCAATCAAGAACAGACTGCAATATTTCCTTCGCTTGTGTATGTGTGGGGGCATCCTCGATGCCGAGCAGGGAGCCTATCATTTGTTCCAGGCACGCTGCCGCATCGAGCAGTGTATTGGTAAGCGTCAGCGGGGGGCGTGTCTGGTTCTGTTCGAACCATTCGAGGATATCTTCTGTGTGGTGTCCGAGCGTCGCGATGCCCCGGATGCCGACAATGTTTGCCGAACCTTTTAACGAGTGCGCAATGCGCTTTGCTGCGGCCATATCTTCGTCTGTGGCTTGACCGTCCACAATATTGCGGATGTAGGTTGAAAGCTCGGCGGCCTGCGTTGGCGCTTCTTGCAATAGCGCTTCATACACGCCCCGATCCACATCGTCCGGCAGGGCAAGGGAGACGTCCTCATCAGTCGCTACGCGTGGACGTTCCAGCTCTTCGGCTTCCGCCTCAGCGCGTAAATACGCCGCTAGCACCGGCTCGGCGGTGAGTTCGATAATGAGTTCGAGGCTGCGCTCTGCATTTACGGGTGATGGACAGGGGGGGAGGGAAAAATGTTCTGCCAAGTGCTCTGCCGACTCGAAATTCGTGATGTCAGCGAGGTAAGCGAGCACAAGATCGGGCCAAAGATCGAAGAAGGCTTGCGCCGCGCCGCGCTCTTCCGCGTTAAGCCCAACAATGACCACCAGGCATTCCTGTACCTGAGCGCAACAAGACTCCAAGCCGCGCAGTCCGAGCATTCCGCAAGTTGACGCTGTACGTTCGACTTGACCGACATATTGATCAAGTGCGTCGCCGAATGTGGGGGCTTCGGGGACAGCCGAACAAATCGTTGCGATCCAACCAGCAAGATCGGCGCGCACCTCTTTTATTTCGGTTAGTAGCGCTTCGATGAAATCGCTCATTTGCATTATCTATGGTCCTCAGGTTGAAGCATGACGGCACAAGCGTACCGCCGTCATTGCAGGCTTAACTAACCGCTTGGAGCTTGGGCATGACGCTCGTACGTTCTGGCATAATCGACAATCCAAGAGCTTGTGCATTAGGTAGCTTGAATACGCCCACCGTTTTTACCAATTGCTCCGCAGATCTGGAGAGGAGGTTAGTTTCGGCTGTCTGGGTTGTAATCTGTTCTCCAGTCTTCTCAGCACTACGGCCAATATCCTCGACTCTGTTTTGCAGAATTTCTGCGCTCTTGATCTGTACCTCCAGGCTGGCGGCGATCTGCAGCACTAATTCCACCAAATTGTCGGTTGCCTTCTGTGTTTCTGCCATTTGAACACCGGCTTTTTCAGCGAACTCAGTTCCTTGCACTACTTGAGAGATTGTTTTGTTCACTGTATTGATAGTGTCGTTCGTCTCTATTTGAATGTTATTCACCAACGTGCCAATTTGCGCGGTAGCGTTACGTGAGGATTCGGCAAGACGTTGTACTTCCTCAGCTACCACCGCGAAACCACGGCCTGCATCGCCTGCAACTGCGGCTTGTACACTTGCATTTAATGCAAGTACATGTGTACGTTCCGCGATGGTATTGATCAAATTCACGATGCCGCTGATTTCCTGCGAACGTTCGCCAAGGCGCTTAATTCGTTTCTCGGTTTCGGCAATCATTTCACGGATGGAGTTCATGCCCTTCATTGTTCCGGTCACGGCATTGAGCGCAGAGAGGGTTGAACGGGTCGCATCGCCGGACGCAATGTGGGATTTTGCGGTGAGCTGCGCCACATTGTTCATGGCTTCGGTTGAAGTGGCGAGCTCGCGGATCATTTCTTCGACGCCTTGCCGTTCTACTGCAGCTGTCGCTTGCACTTGATCTGCCTGCCCTTTCAATTTGACCGATGAATTTTCTACCTGGCTGGCGATTTGCATCACCCGATAAAGCACTTTGCTCGTCTCCTCCGTATGCTGATTTACTGCATCAGATACTGTACCCACAATGTCTTGTGTGACAGGCGCTTTGACCGTGAGATTTTTCTCCGAGAGTTTCTGCATTGTTTGCAGGAGTGAGATTACCGAGTCGTTGAGTGCTTCGGTTTCTGCTTCAGCTTTGCGTTGTGCAGCCATGCGTTCTTCTAGCAGTTGATTTACCGTCCGTCCTAAATCACCGACCTCGTCCTTTGCCTCAATCGAGTTTAGTGCGGTGTTATCTCCGCCACGTACCTTCTCGACGGATAGCTGCAATAAACGCACTGTGTCGGTGACATTTCGCGTGATCAGCAAGGCGAGAAGCGCCGCAAATATGATAAAGGCGATTACCACGCCCGATAGGATTAATGAACGGTTGAGCAGGTTTGTAACTTTGAATTGCAATTCGTTGTTCAGCGCTACCATCGCGATATCGATTAATTTGAACTGATAATTGATGCCACTCGTGAATTGCTTGACATACTCTGCGGAGCTAAATTGGAGCCGCTGCGCATTGCTGATTTCTGCGGCGGCCAGGTCGGCAAGGTGCTTGATTTGTTCTTCAGCGGCTTGGTCTCTACCTGCAATTTGATCTTTAATCCGCGCCTCTTCAGCCTGTGCTTTGCCTAGCTGGTTAGTCGCTTGATTGGTTTTGGCAATTAATGACGAGATTAGAGTTGCCATCGTTGCGCGGTCGGTCAAGGTGAGCGTTTCTTTGCCTAGTTCAATACCAGAGTTTTGGGCGATGGTTAAGCGTTCGGCTTCCGCGAGACGTGCAACCCCAAAAGCCCGTGCCTGCCCCAATGTCTCAGATACTCGGGGCAGGTCTGATAGCGTGGCTTGGATCAAGAAGTGTGTCGCGGTATCTGATTCGAATGAAAGCTTGTAATGATCCATAAGAAGATCAAGCAGGGCTAGTTCGGTAGCGACCAGTGCAGAGTGGTCAGTAAATGATTTGCGCGTGTCCGTGCGTTGGCCCGCGGTCTCGGCTGCGATTCGTGTCCAATCGGTTTTTATCTTGTCCCACGCCTCGGCCTGTTTGGTATTGTTATTATCTTTCATGTATGCGTCAAAGGTGCTGATGGCCTGGGCAACCTCCGTTTCCTTAGCGGCGCGATCTGCGGCAACGGAAGCATTGCCACCGATGAAAGCGGCGGATAAGCCGCGATGTTGTTGGGTATTCTGGATTACTTTAAGTAGCTTTGCCGCTGGGGCAATACCACTAGCTTCGAGCTTGGCGGTTTGGATGGCGGAGATGGTCTGCGTCAAGAACAGATAGGCAGGGACTCCGGCAGCGGGTAGCGCAACGGCACCCAGAAGTAGGAATTTTTGCCACAATTTTATCCGTGTAAGAAAAGTAAAGTTTAGTCTGTTTTTCATTTTATTTCTCCAGGAGGGTCTTAAATTAAGGCCAGGTACGTCAGCCTGGGACTCTGCGTGCCATCATTTCGAAGAAGCGGGTGTGGTAGAGTTCCAGCCACACTGTGGCTTCTTCTGCATAAGCGTTCGATACGTAGTCACGGATTGCTGCTGGGAACGCTGGGAGCGGGGTTCGGTTCGAAGCATCGAAACGCTTGCGGTTCGGAATACCGTTAACCACGATGGCTGCGATCGACTCACCGCGGCCAAGCACGAGGAGCATTGTTTTCGATTTCGTGTCACATGTGCCACCGACGAGCGACGCTAGGTCAAACACCGGCACAAGATTACCGTGCAGGTTCACTAGACCGAGCAACCAACGGCCAGTGTTAGGAAGGCGAAAAACAGGCAGCATTTCAGAAATTTCGCTTACGTGTGCGTGCGGAACCAGAAATTTAATGTTCGCCACGTCAAAACCTATCCATTCTTGAGCTGCGTTTTGAGTTGCGGCAAGGGGGGCGGCATATTGTCGAGGAAGCCCGATAGCCATAAGCTTTCCTGCCGTGCGCGCTGGGTGCAGTGCTACGCTCGGCGCTAGCAACGAATCAGCAGAGTTGATCTCGTTTTGCATGGTTGTCCCGTACAGAATGGATCGGCAAAAGGGCGTTCAAACGTGAGAACAAGGCCGTCATAACGTGTTGACGAGCCTGACGATATCGTCGGATGTATACGGTTTAACGACATATCCGCTCCCTCCCTGCATTTGCCCCCACATCTTGTCCGCTTTCTGATCTTTGCTGGTTACGAACACGACCGGAATGTCCTTGGTCGCGGGATCCTTTTTCAAAGCGCGGGTCGCGGCAAAACCATCCATGTCCGGCATATTTACATCCATGAAGATCAGATCCGGTTTTTCGGATTTGGTCTTTTCGATTGCTTCTTTGCCATTGGCGGCAGTGATGACAAAACGGCCTGTACCAGTTACGATTTTTTGAATATTGATAAGATCAGTATACGAATCATCGACGCAAAGAATTTTCTTGATTGTCATGGTTGCTTCTCCTTAAATTGGATTGGGTAAAATACAGTTTGGTCGGGGTCAGGCATTCGTTGGCAGGTATTTGCTGATTACTTCGAAAAGGCGGTTTTCGTTGACCGGTTTTGTGAGGTAAGTATCGCAGCCAGACATGGTTGCCCGGATCTTGTCGAAAGTTGAATCTTTGCTCGAGAGCATCACGACCGCAGTTTTTGCGGCACCTTTCTTGGACTTGATAAGCTTGCAGACTTGGTAGCCATTGATTCCTGGCATCACGACATCAAGAAAGACGCAGGTGTAATGTTTGGTGCCGGTGAGTCCAACTGCCTGTTCCCCTGTCTCGGCGAAATCGACATTGAAACCAAATGGTGCGAGTTTTGCCCGCATGAATTCACGCACAGTCATATTGTCGTCGCAGACCAACACCCAGTTAAATGGCCGATCGGGTGGATTTGCTAGCGCCAGGTTATCTGTCAGCTTTTGATTTATTGGATCTGATTTAAGTGTCGTTGTATTTGATAGTTGTGGTGGGGTGATCGGGTGTGCTGATGATCGCAGGGTTGGCATTAAGGCGACCATTGGCTGGGTTTTTTCATAGGGAGCCGCTATACGAACTGCAAGCTCTGGTTTTGGTATTGGGCTAGGCGTATTAATTCCTACTGCGAGATCGAATGCTTTGAACATCTTTGTCCACTGTAATGGCCGTGATAAAGTTGTGCATGAAATGCCGTGATTGGTGTCGCCAATTAGAATCGCAGGCCGGGTGTTCATGGCATTTTTTTGACGAAAATCCGCTATCGCATTCGCGTCTTCAGCATCAACGAGAAAAACGTCCGGCATCGAATCCATTGTAGGCATAAACTCGATAAATTTAGGCGTGCGGCGCGCGGATAGGCTGAAAATGCTTTTCAAAATAATCCGTTCAGTCTGGCTGAAACCGTGGACATCGACGGTGTATTGGGGCTTTGCCGGTGACACGGTTGAGGACGTTTCCATCATCATAGGTTTCCGATCAAGCCTGAAGAAATGATGTACTCGACGACCGCGTCGGCACTTTTAAAACGTGCTGCGGCCGATTTGGCCATCATGCGATTCAGGATGGGTTGAAAGCGCTCAAGGCCCACGGGCAATAGGGGTACCGGGAGATTTACGTGTTGGTAAAGAACCGCCTGCACAGAACTCCCTTTGTATGGTGGCCGTCCTGTCAGCATTTCGTAAAACATGGCTCCTGTGCTGTACAGATCTGTCCGCTCGTCAACGGGTAGATCCAACGCCTGCTCAGGTGCGAGATATGACGGTGAACCCATGATTTCATCGGGGCGGGTAGGTAACCGGACTGCGTCGGAATGCTCGGCAATGCCGAAATCGGCGAGTGCAAGCGAGCCGTCCCTGCGAATCATCACATTGTCAGGTTTCATATCGCAATGAATGATACCCAGTGCGTGAATCGCGGAGAGTCCGCCCAGAATTTGTAGTAATGAAGCGATTGCGACTTGTGGTGTGGGGGTTTCAGAGATAAGACACCGTAAATCTCCGCCGGGAAAAAATTCCATTGAAATATAAGCGTGGGTCGAGGTAAAACCCTGATGATAGATGCGTGCGACGTTGGGATGATCGATCTGCGAGATTAGTGCGAATTCATGCAAAAAACGTTGCAATATGTCATCGTGGTCGATGTCAATATCTATTGTCGGGATAAGTTTTAGTACTTGATGGGTATGCGTGACGAGATTTTCTGCGAGAAAAACCTCCGACATTCCACCTTGCCCTAGCTTGCGCAGTAAGCGATAACCGTCCAGTTTAATCGATTGATCTTGAGGAATCCGTTTGAGTGTATTTTCGGTGTTAAAAATAGGGTTTTGAATTGAGTCTGCCTGTTCCCGTGACAATTCAAATATTGCCGTATTTACAGCTACAGATTGATTCAGCTTATCGTAGAAAGCGTTATCAGTGTGGGTGCTTGCGGTGCGTGGGTAGAGTCCTATAACCTCTATGGCCTGGATTGGTAGCGCTTTTCCTTTTATAGCCACCATATTGTCCCGGCCGAGTTGAAAACGGTCTCCGGCCATATTTGCGCAGGTGCGGCTCGTTGTTATGCTCCAGCTGAGTATTTCCGACATCGTTTGCAGACGTGCAGCGATGTTTACCGTATCGCCAATTATGGTGGTTTCGATTGCGGTGCCACTGCCCATATTGCAGATCATCACTTCGCCTGAATGTATGCCGACACCGACTGCAAACTCCGGCAATTTCCGTTTTGGAAAGCGTTGCGCGATCCAATCACGGAAGGAGTCGGCGGCGAGCACTATTAGGAGTGCCACTTTAAGCGCCCGTTCGGCGTGGTCATCTGGTTGTTGCGCGCCTGGCTCAAACATTGCTGCCATTCCATCGCCGATGAATCTCGCTATCCATCCACACTGTTGACGGACTGGCTCATACGCCCGTTCAAAAAATGTATTCAAAAATTCAACAATCTCTTCGCCGTGAAGTTGGTCGGCGAACATAGTAAAGTTGCGGATATCGACGAAGAGTACTGAACCATTAACTGTGATCTGGGCCGCAGGAATAACTATTCCGCTGTTTGGTAGGGCATTCCGGTGCGGTTTGGTATGGGTGCTGCATTCATTAGTTTGGTATAGCATTGAATGGCTGCGGGCAGGAGTGTATTCAGCGCTATCTTCAGCTATTAACTTACGTATGGTTTCAGTCTGCTGTAGATGTGTAGAAACGGCATTAGGCAATGCGATAGGGCTGGTCTTGGATGATGTAATCATGTGTCCACACCAAAATGTAAGGTTCTGTGGAGAGATGAGAAAAATTCGATGGCTAGATTCATGGCCTGCATTCGTAAGCTAGGATGATTGTGGCAGTGCCTTTGTACGTTACCTTATGCTGCAAGGCATAATTAGCAGCGGCTATCTGAAATAACGGATGGGCTTTAGGAAACTTTAGCTTGGCTTTGGATTTTTAGGTTCTCTAATGATTCGTAGTGGGTAAACCTTCGATAAGTGCAAGATGAGCGGATTTATCTCTTCTGCGGAGGGTTGAAAGTTGATTACCCACGCTATTTCACATAGAGCCGTTTTCTATTTTATTTGTTTGGCGTGCAGTAACAGGGTGCTATTTTTACCCTGCATAGATGTGTTCGTCGATATTCCAGTCCACCGTTGATATGCATGGTGGGCCATAAAAATGTTACGCTAGAAAAAGTGGTAATCCTGAAAATTAAAATGCATGTTGTTGACATTTCTGCCGATAAAGAAGTTTTTATCAGTGCCGGAATGACTGGGGTAATCGACCGCATGCGGTAAATTTGCATGGATAAAAATTAAGGTGCCCCATAAATCAGACCCCATTGCGGCGAAGCTTCGTAGGTATTCATATAGCAGAGCTATCTGCTTAAAACCGACCAGAGTTTGTACTTTGGTTACGCTTAGAATTTTGAATGTATAGAGATGCCAATATTATGAATATTAAACAGGCGTTGAAAATGGTTAGCCAGACCCATCCAGGTGCTGTGCGATCGCATAACGAAGATAGCGTGGCTTATGACGCGTCGTGCGGGTTAGTGGTGTTGGCTGATGGCATGGGTGGGCATAATGCTGGTGAAATTGCGAGTGGCATTACAGTTTCATTGATAACGACCGAAATGAAGCATAGTTTGGAAAGCATGCGTCCCGAAGATCGGGGTGAAGGCGGTGAAGATGTTGGAATAATACTGTTACGTGAAAAAATTCAAAAAGCCAATGCCTCTATTCATCATACGTCGCAGAGCCAGCTACAATGCGCTGGAATGGGCACCACAGTGGTAGCCGGGCTATTTTACGACAACCGTTTAGCAGTCGCCCACGTTGGTGATTCGCGAATGTACCGATTGCGCGGTGAAATATTTGCGCCTATCACCCGCGACCATTCACTGTTGCAGGAGCAAGTTGACAGAGGCATGTTAAGCCAAAAGGACGCGCGACTATCCAAGAACAAAAATCTGATTACGCGCGCGGTCGGGGTGGAACCAGCAGTCGAGGCGGAAATTCATAGTCATACGGTACAAATAGGCGATATTTATTTGTTATGCTCGGACGGTTTGAACGATATGGTCGAAGATGATGAAATTGGTGCCACGCTACACATGCTGCGTGCCAATCTACAATTGATGGCGAGACGGCTGATCGAAATGGCAAATGATAATGGCGGGCGTGATAATGTATCTGTGATACTTATTAAAGTTAACGGTGATTTTGCTGTGCCACGGGGCTGGCTCGTAAAAATGTTGTCCTGGTTCAAGAATTAATACGGGGATTGATGATATGGCGGCGAAACTGATACTAAGCATGGATGGTGTGGTGTTGCAGGAATATGTTCTGGACAAGGAACGCATGACGGTAGGGCGCAAGTCACACAATGAAATTGTGATTGATAACCTTGCTGTTAGTGGTGAGCATGCTGTGATAGTGACCATATTTAATGATTCCTTTTTGGAAGATTTGGACAGTACCAATGGAACCTTGGTAAATGGCGCGGCAATTAAGAAGCATTTTTTGCAAAATAATGACGTGGTTGAAATTGGAAAATACAAACTCAAGTATCTGAACGATCAGAAAAGCCAATCTACTGCGGCAGATTTTGAGAAAACAATGGTGTTTCGTGCTTCTTCCCGTATCGCATCCGTCGCTCCCACCTTGGTAAAAGCTGATCCGTATGAAATGCCAGGGAAATTAAAGCCTACGGAGCAACCACAGTTAGCACCCGTCAAAAAAGTAAATGAATTGCGGCTGGCTGAGGCTGTTCCTCCCCCCCCGCAATCTGCTCTTGCAACTGCGGCCGATAAAGTGCCTGGCTCGCAACAAGTAATGGGCGTAATACAAATACTTAATGGTCCTAATGCCGGTAAAGAGCTTGAGCTGGTGAAAAATTTGACCACCGTAGGTAAATCCGGTTTACAAGTTGTAGTGTTTACTCGCCGTCCGCGTGGTTATTTTATTACCTATGTGGAGGGAGAAAGTTATCCCAATCTTAATGGCAAGCCGTTGGACGATCAGCCATGCCAGCTTAATGAGCACGACATTATTGAATTGGCAGGGATCAAAATGGAGTTTTATCTCAAAAGTTGAGGGTCTGTTTAAATTTGAATTTAATGTGACGCAGGCCGCTAGTTATACTGTTGCATCATCAGAACCGCTTTTTTTATTCAGGCTGCTTACGGGTGGATTGCTTAAACTTAAGTGGGATGCGGCCCAGAAATCTACATTATTCATCATCGGGAGATGGTAGACACGGGCGGACATTAGCTAATGTTTACACGGATCACACCAGCGATGTTGCAACGCGGTCAAGAATTGAGTTTTTATCCCTGTAGGAACAATACATAAAGTTGCGCCGTTTTCCACCTGGAACGTCACATTTGTGATGCTGACGGTGTTTTTTTGCTATGCAGCATCTTATTCTGTGTGATGAGCACAATGGACGCGACACCTTAAATATTGGTGGCGTAACTTGTCATTTATTTCAAAATGACATGGAGAATTTTCGCTAAATGCCGCTATATCAATAGCAAGCAATAAAATTACGCAATTTCACCATGCGGCGAGCCGCATTTGGAGTTATCAGGGAGAAGTGGATGGGTAACACACCAACAATACAGTTAGAACGACGCGCCAATGTTAGCCAGATTGAAGCGCAATTGGTGTTCACGAAGAATCTTAACCATGTCATAAGCAATATTCATGACCACGTCATAAGCAAGATTAATACCGCATACAATTTCGACGAAATTATGCTGGAAGTTAGCAAGGATATCTGCATGATATTCAATGCTGATCGCCTCACCATTTATTCTCTGGATAGAGATAAGGCTACACTGATTTCAAAAATAAAGACCGGGGCAAATTCATTTAAGGATCTCAAGCTACGCATTACTGAGCAGAGTCTTGTCGGGTATGTGGCGCTAAATAAAAAAATACTTAATATCGCGGATGTATACGACGAAAAAGAGCTCACTTCGCATAGTATCAATCTACGTTTTCTGCAAGACGTGGATAAGCGCACTGGCTATCGTACTAAGCAAGCCCTTGTGGTGCCCATACTCGATCCAGAT
Source organism: Nitrosomonadales bacterium (assembly GCA_016721605.1). Taxonomy (GTDB): domain Bacteria; phylum Pseudomonadota; class Gammaproteobacteria; order Burkholderiales; family Gallionellaceae; genus Nitrotoga. The sequence goes on along the minus strand of JADKHS010000002.1, from coordinate 42,353 downwards.
AGCAAGGATTTGGCAGGTGTCATCCAGGTTCTCAATAATAAGGTCGACCAGCCTTTCTCGAGGATGATAGTAGATGGGATATTGGAGCTAGCGCAGAACTTGGCAGTGGCGCTTCGCCAAAGCCAGCAGCAACCTACTGTTAAAACCAAATATAATCATTTGATTTATGATGCGGTTTTATCTTCTGACGAGTTGAATCTCGCCGTGTCCACAGCACGGCGCAAAAATGCTGATGTTGAGGATATATTGCTCGACGATTTTCAGGTTAAACCGGCGCGCTTGGTAAAGCGCTTGCACTTTTTTTCGGTGTGCCCTACGAACCGTTTAAGGCTGATCGCGCCAAACCGTCTGATTTACTTAAAAATTTAAAACGGGAATATATAGAAAGTAGCCAATGGGTACCGATAGATGAAGTTAGTGAAGGCTTGGTGATACTTACCACTGACCCTGAGTGGATACAAACCTCACGCGTGGTTAATAACGTTTTTTCGAGGAGTCGACTGGTTTACAGGGTTTGTTCGCAGCGCGAATTCAATGCAACCCTCAATTTGTTCTTTGGCGGAGGTGGGGGCGGTGGCATGTCCAGTGGCTCGGAAATGGGCGACACCTCAATGGATGAAATGCTTTCCGCTATGGGAGGAGATGAAGAAGAGGTTGATGACATTATCCAGGAGGATGTTAGTGCTGCGGCAGATAATGAGCTAGTCAAGCTGGTTAACAAAATCATCATGGATGCCCATAGGATGGGTGCTTCCGACATTCACGTAGAGCCCGCGCCGGGTAAGGGCAAGACCGTGATTCGTCTGCGCAAGGATGGTTCGCTGCTACCGTACATCGAAGTGCCATCATCTTTCCGCAATTCACTGGTTACGCGTATCAAAATCATGTGCGACCTTGATATTTCGGAAAAACGCAAACCACAGGACGGCAAAATCAAATTTAATAAATATGGGCCTTTGGATATTGAGTTGCGTGTTGCCACCATTCCCTCCCAGGGCGGTATGGAAGACATCGTGATGCGTATTTTGGCCACCGGTGAGCCGATAAAACTGAATGAATTAGGCTTGTCGGCACGAAACCTTGAAACCCTGAAAGCGGTAATCAGTAAACCTTACGGCCTATTTTTTGTATGTGGTCCGACCGGATCCGGTAAAACGACCACTTTGCATTCCGTGCTTGGCCACATTAATAAGCCTGAAACAAAAATTTGGACGGCAGAAGACCCGGTAGAAATTACGCAGAAGGGCCTGCGCCAGGTGCAAATCAACAAGAAGGCCGGTATGGATTTCGCCACCATCATGAGGGCTTTTTTGCGCGCTGACCCAGACGTGATTATGGTGGGTGAAATGCGCGACAAGGAAACGGTTTCCATAGGCATAGAAGCCTCTCTTACCGGTCATTTGGTGTTCGCCACCCTGCACACTAACAGCGCACCGGAATCCATTGTGCGATTATTGGATATGGGTATGGATCCATTTAATTTTTCCGATGCTCTGTTAGGTGTTCTGGCACAGCGTTTAGCCAAACGTTTATGTAAAAAGTGCAAAAAACCACATACCGCCACTCAAGAAGAGCTCAAATCATTACTTGCCGAATATTCGACAGAGCTTATGAACTGTGCGTCCTGGAGGCAGGATGCCAATGCCGCTTATAAGGCACTGTACGCTGAATGGGTCAAACTGTTCGCGGATGAAATGGGGAGATTCACGCTGTATGAGCCGGTTGGCTGTGAAGATTGTTCCGGCACAGGTTATCGAGGACGGGTGGGTTTACATGAATTGATGGTGGGGACCGATCTGATAAAAAAGAATATACAGGAACACGCCCGTGTCGCGGAAATGATTGCTAACGCACTCAACGAAGGCATGCGCACCCTGAAGCAAGATGGCATTGAAAAAGTTTTATCCGGCATTACCGACATGCATCAGGTGCGTGTCGTCTGCATGAAGTAACTACGGCATACGTAGAAGAAATAAATCCGTCCATCCTGAGCCTATCGTAGAGTGAGCGGATTTACTTTTTTCAATCTCTCTCAGAAGAAGTAAATCGTCCAGATGATTATCATTTGCGCTGACTGGATAAAATTGCTGTCACGATAGTCTTTTTGCGCTCAAAAATATATTTGAGCCAATGAGTAGTGGTTTCCGGCGGTAGTACTTGAAAAGCAATAGTGATACATGCTGTGCTCAAGGGTTCCCTAATCCGACGCTGACACAATCATGCCTGCTCTCAGCTGATAGTGGATTACATGATCTTTTTGCATTGTTCTTTATGCGAAAATCAGAGTGACAAAAACCGTCACTTTCCTGACGTAAATCGGCTTCTCTCTTCAATGTGAAATTTCAAAGCTTTTCTGATTTGTTAGGCGAGCCGGGTCTAGGCGGTGATGGCTGGAGGAAAGAAAGTATTGGCATGAATCCTGCTTGTAGTAAACCGCACACCTCGTGTACCAAATTTTTAACTCTTGAAGGAGTCTCAATCATGAAACAAATGCAAAAAGGTTTTACCTTGATCGAATTAATGATCGTGGTCGCGATTATCGGTATTTTGGCTGCGGTAGCGATCCCCGCCTATCAGGATTATGTAGTTAAAGCTAAGCTTTCGAAAGTCGCGACTGCTGTGGATCCGATTAAACTAGCGGTTGCTATGTTTAATCAGGAGCATGGCTCTACTCCTGCGGTTATTGCGGTTGGTGGAGACTGGTCTTCTTTGGGATTGGGTGCGACCGGTCCAACTGCAACCACTGAAGTCGCTTCTTATAATTTGAAAGCAAATGGCGTTATTGAAGTTACGCTCTGCAACACTTGCATTAAGACAGGAATTGACGCGAAAACTATCATGTGGACCCAACATTTGGATTGTCGGCTGTAACTTGGGCAGTCGCTACAGCGGGTTCGACTACACCTAGTACTGATCCAGTTTTGCTGAACGTTATTTCAAAGTGGTAGGTAGTATGGCATAAAAAATTTTTCCTCGAACTAAGGTATTAAGTGATCGAGTTAATGATGTAATGAAGGCCCACGCTCTGTAATGGATCGTGGGTCTTTTGCGTAACATGATAATGTTCTACGGTTGCTTAATGAGTTTTTTTCATAACTTTGTTTACCCGCGTGACCGAGTAAAAGCCCTATTTTTGGTGCTGTTGGTTGCGGTGGTGTATGTCCCTTTTTTGAATAATCCCTTGGTATTCGATGACATTCCATTTTTTGATGCAGTCATAGACCATTACGCAAACACACTGTTTCGTTTAGATTTACGCTGGTTTCCCTATACGACGTTTGGCGTTACCTGGGTATTTTTTGGTGAAGACCCACCTGTTTTCCGCATACAGAATTTATTGCTGCATGGCATGAATGTGCTGTTGCTATTGCTGGTATTGCGGATGTGGATCAAGCTATTTATCACTGATGCGAGCAAAGAAAATATCGTGAATTGGGGCGCATGGTTGGGAGCGCTGGTATTCGCATGCCACCCTCTTGCGGTTTATGGCGTAGGCTATTTGATACAGCGCAGTATCCTGATGGCGACCATGTTTACATTGGTTATGCAATTAGCCTATATACGTGGTTTGCTGGAGGGCGAAAAACGCTATATGGCGCTAGCAGTCATGGCGTATTTTCTGGCACTGTTCAGTAAGGAACACAGCTTGATGGCACCCGCCATATTGTTACCTTTAACCTTGGCGATTCAAGCCCAGAATAAACTTTCGTTACGTGCCTTGCTGGTAACTTGGTTAGGATTTGCATTGGTTGGGCTGTTTGTTGTGCTGCGCATAAAAGGTATATTTGGTGTGCCTTATGAGATGGACGCGGCGGCATTGTTTGGGGAGCAAGCGCTGCTTCAGGGAACGTCATCGTTGCACTTGCTGAGCGTGTTGACGCAGGCTGGGCTTTTTTTCAAATACTGCTTATTAATGCTAGTTCCTAATCCCGCCTGGATGTCGCTGGATATGCGCGAGTCATTTATTCTCACTTGGCAAGAGTGGACAAGCTGGGTCGGCCTGGTTGCTTTTGTTGCATATGGCGCATTTGCGTTGGTTTTTTTTGCTGCGCGGTGGCCGTGTCGCTTTATTGGGGTTGGCTTTGTTGTATCCGTGGTGTTACTTCATAGCAGAATTTTCAAGTATACGTATTCAGGAAATTTTTGTGCTGTACCGTAGTTATTTATGGTTGCCTGGCTATATGTTGTTATTGCCGTTAGTGCTTAGTTCACTCCCTAGCCGAAAAACTATGTTGGTTGGTGCATTGGTGGTTTTTTTATTCGTACCGCTGGCATGGAATCGGTTATGGGTTTTTGCGGATAAATACCGCCTATGGGATGACGCGGTGGGCTTGCTACATGGCGAAAATCGTCTCGGTGCCCATCGTATCTATTTTAATCGCGCACAAGCCTTGGCTGCGGTTAAAAATTGGAATGCGGCTATTGCAGATTATCAAAAATCGCTGGCAATTAATTCGACCTATCCTGAGGTGAATATTGCGTTGGCTTCTGCATATTCAAACTCAGGACGGTATCCGGAAGCGCTGGCAGAATTTGATAAAGTGATTGTTGGCAATCCGAAAAATGCCAGTGCCTATTATGGTAAAAGCTTTGTGTTAAAAAACTTACATGACAAGGCAGGGTCGGTACAGCAAATGGAGAAAAGCTGTCAGCTGGGATTGAAGCAAGCTTGCATTATCGTGGCATTAAACCAGCGGCAACAAAAAGATACTCCTCCATAAGTAATAGAATTGCGAATATTGGATAGAAATGGCATATCAGTTTTTCTTTGCCCGCGCCGCCGCGATCTCCTTGAACTGCTTCAGTTCACTTTCAATAATCGACAGCTCGTGAAAATCGGTACCCGCGCTCTTGGCTAATTCCAGTTGTTCAATTGCATTGAGCAAGTTACCGCGCAGAATGTAAGTGTAGGCTAGTGCGTGGTGCTCTTCTTGTCGTTTGCCTAATGCCGCGTAATTGCGCGCCAGTAGCTCGTGCAGACGCAGGTCATTGGGATGGGTGATAAGTTGTTCGTTGAGTAATTTGAGCGCGTCTTCAAAACGTTTGGCTTCCAGCAACAGCTCGACATAATCATAGGCTAGTGCCCGGTGTTGTGGGAAACTCTGTGTGGCGTTACGGTAGAATTCAGTAGTGTTTGTGTTGTTCTTGTCCATACGCTTGATTTGTCCGGCTAGCGTCGCGATCATCGGGTTTTGTGAAGTTAGTGCTTGCAACGGGGTAAATTCCTGCGTGGCGCGTGCGGTTTGTCCAGTGCGCATCAGTGTTAGCACCAGGCCGTAACGCTGGGCTGTCTGATTGCCATGTTTTTGCTCCCCAATCGCACTTTTGAAAAAGTTTACCGCTTCTTGCGAGTTTTTCTGCATGGCCCGAAGTTTGGCACGCACCAGCTGAAAACTGAGGCTGTCAGCAACCAAGCGATAAGGGGTCTGCTGCACGCGGTTAGCGACATCGGCGATGCGGTCGCTGGTGATCGGATGGGTGCGCAGATAAGTCGGCATACTGTTGTCCAGCAGGCGTGTGGATTTTTGCAAGCGTTCGAAAAAAATGGGCATGGCGTGCGGATCAAAGCCTGCTTTTTTCAAAGTGGTGAGGCCGATGCGGTCCGCTTCCTGTTCATGAATACGGGTAAAATTCAATTGCCGTTGGATAGAGCTGGCTTGCATCCCTACTATGGCGGCCTGTGAGGTTTGCGGGTTGCTGCGTGCTGCCAGGATAGCCACTGCAAGAGCGGCTATGGCGGCGACTGAGTCGATCTTCTGGCCCGCTACCATACGTGCCAAGTGATGCTGGGTGACGTGTGCGATTTCGTGGCCCAACACTGAGGCGAGTTCAGACTCGCTTTGTGCCATGAGTATCAGCCCGGTGTTTACTCCAATGAAGCCGCCGGGCAATGCGAAAGCGTTGATGGTGTTGTCGTTGAGGGCAAAGAATTCAAACTCCTGGCTTGGTTCGTTGCTGTTGGAAACCAGTTGATACCCAAGTTGATTAAGATAATCGTTGACTTCAGCATCATCAAGATAGTCTTTATCGGAGCGGATTTCAAACATGCTTTGTTCGCCGATTTTTCGCTCTTGTTGCGGTGTCATAGCCTCTTGCGATACGTCGCCTAAATCGGGCAAACCTTCAGCGCGGCACAACATTGGCCATGCGTAGAGCACTATGTACAGCAAATTTTTCATGGCAATATGATACCTGCTTTACCCGATGGTTCCCACGCTTGGAGCGCAGGATTTCAAAGTGGCATTTAGGCGGGGATGCCGGTGTTTCCTTATGCGCAAGGTATAATGACCGTGTGTTGGAGGTAAATTTGTAAATGTTGCTACTGCACATGTGCTGCCTAATGATTGCGATAGCTTGCGTAAACACTGAAAAAATTATTAACCGTAAAGATCATGAATATTAACAAGACAGAATTGCAGGTTCAAATAGACGGCGATTGCGCACATGCTTCGGATTTTGCCCCAGCGCTGAGTTTTGCGGAAACATACAAGCTTCAGAGTGGTGTTATTGATAGAACGCAAGTAAGTGCGTTACCCGTAGGGTGCACATAATGGAATTCGATGTCGAGTTGGATGCCCGCAAAGTTGAGTTGCCCTGCCTATTTTGCGTACAAAAAATGTTATCGCAGATGCAAGGTGGGCAGGTACTAAAGTAGTTGCTACAGACAAAAAATCACCGGATGATTTCACCGATTTTTGTAAGCAAACCGGAAATGATTTGTTGTCTGCTACGCAGCAGGGCGACGAGTTCGTATTTTATTTGCGTCGCCGATAGATTTAACCAAGTTTGTCGAGCTGCGCCTGTAGTTGGATCAGCGTCACGGTGAAATCGTCCATACGCCTGCGCTCTTGTTCTACCACTTGCGGTGGGGCGCGTAAGACGAAATTGGCATTGCCCAGTTTACCTTGTGCCTTGGTGATTTCGCCCGCAAGACGGGCTATCTCCTTGTCCAAGCGCTCACACTCTGCGTCCACGTCAATTTCGATTTCCAGCATCAACTTGAAGTTACCGACGATTGCGACTGGCGCATCGGTGTTAGGCAGTTCATCGAGCAGGCTAACCCCGCTTAACTTGCCCAGCGCTTGCAGATAAGGCGCGAAGCCTTGCAGGATAGTCGCATCGCCACTCGCAATCAGTGGCACTCTCTGCGCTGGCGACAAGTTCATTTCGCTGCGCAGTTTGCGGCAGGCAGTGGCCATTTCCTGTAGCAGGCTGATTTGTTGCAAGGAAATTGGGTCAATTAGCTTAGCGTTGGCTTGCGGATAGGGTTGCAGCATGATGCTGTCGCCCTGTTCCCGGCCAGCGGCGCAACTTTCTGCCATAGCTCTTCAGTGATGAAAGGGATGATAGGGTGCGCCAAGCGCAGTATAGTTTCCAATACACGCACCAAGGTGCGCCGCGTGGCGCGTTGCCGTGCGGCATTTAAAGCCACGTCTTCCGCTGGAAGTGGGTTGCCGGAGTGAGGGCTGAGTTGCACCTTGGCTAATTCCAAATACCAATCACAGTAGGTGTCCCACACTAACTCATGCAGCGTACGCGCCGCCATGTCGAAACGATAGTGGTCAAAGTGGTCTGCCATTTCAGCTTCCGCCTGCTGTAAATGACTAATCAACCATTTGTCTGCCGCACTGTATTTAACTGGCAATGATTCGTCCAGCCCGACATCCTGGCCTTCGCAATTCATCAGTACAAAGCGCGTGGCATTCCATAGTTTGTTACAGAAATTGCGATACCCTTCACAGCGTTGCAGGTCGAATTTGATGTCGCGCCCATGCGAGGCCAGGCTGGCGAAAGTGAAGCGCATGGCATCTGTACCGAAGGCTGGGATGCCATTTGGGAAATGTTGCGTGTCTGTTTTTCGATACTTTCTGCCTGCTTGGGGTTCATCAGATTTTGTGTGCGTTTGGCCACCAAATCTTCCAGCGAGATGCCGTCAATGAGATCCAGCGGGTCTAGCACATTCCCCTTGGATTTGCTCATTTTTTGTCCCTCCGCGTCACGGATCAGGCCATGCACATACACTTCGCGGAATGGTACCTTGCCGGTGAAGTGCAGCGACATCATCACCATACGTGCCACCCAGAAGAAGATGATGTCGAAGCCGGTAACCAGTACCGAGGTCGGCAGGAAAGTTTTGAGTTCTTTGGTGTCGTGGCCAGTCCAGTGTGGAGAATGGCCACAGTGCCGAGGAGAACCAGGTGTCGAGTACGTCCTCGTCCTGGCGCAATTTTGTGTGGCCCGCCTGCTTGCGTGCGTCTTCTTCGTTGCGCGCGACAAATATATTACCCTGTTCGTCATGCCACGCCGGGATGCGATGTCCCTACCACAGTTGGCGCGAGATGCACCAGTCCTGAATGTTGGTTAGCCACTGGTTGTATGTGTTGGTCCAGTTTTCCGGCACGAATTTAATTTCACCATCCGCCACCGCTTGCAGCCCGCGTTGTGCCAAACCTTCCATTTTCACGAACCACTGGTCAGTGAGCATCGGTTCAATTACCGCATGGCTGCGGTCTCCGCGCGGCACCATTAGCTTGTGCGGCTTGGTGTCTACAAGCTGGTTTTGTGCGGATAGGTCAGAAAGGATTTGCTTGCGCGCTTCGAAACGATCCAGCCCCTGATAGACGCCAGGTGCATGTTCGTTTATTTTTGCGTCCAGCGTGAATATGTTGATCGGTGTAAGGCCGTGACGCTGCCCCACAATGTAGTCGTTGAAATCGTGCGCGGGCGTGATTTTTACGCAGCCAGTGCCGAAAGCTGGATCGACATATTCATCGGCGATGATGGGAATAGTGCGATTGCACAGTGGCAGTTGCAAACGCCTGCCGATCAGGTGCTGGTAGCGCATATCTTCAGGATGCACCGCGACAGCAACGTCGCCGAGCAGCGTTTCAGGGCGTGTGGTGGCGACGATTAAAGCGCCGACACCGGCTTCCAGCGGATAAGCGATATGCCACATGAAGCCGTCTTCTTCCTGCGCTACCACTTCCAGATCAGATACTGCGGTACCCAGCACCGGATCCCAGTTCACCAATCGCTTACCGCGATAGATTAAACCTTGTTCGTAGAGTTTGACGAATACTTCGGTAACGGCCTCAGACAGACCTTCGTCCATGGTGAAGCGCTCCCGCGACCAATCACACGAGGCGCCGAGGCGGCGCATCTGGTGTGTGATGGTAGAACCGGACTTTTCTTTCCATTCCCACACGCGCTCAATGAATTTTTCGCGGCCAAGGTCGTGGCGTTTAATTTTTTGTGCGTCCAGCTGGCGTTCTACCACGATTTGCGTGGCAATCCCGGCATGGTCAGTGCCCGGCTGCCATAGGGTGTTGTCTCCGCGCATGCGGTGATAGCGGGTGAGCGCGTCCATAAGCGTGTCCTGGAAGGCGTGTCCCATGTGCAAAGTGCCGGTCACATTGGGTGGCGGCAGCATGATGGCGTAAGCGGGTTTGTCGCTCTCTAATTTAGCCTGGAAATAACCCGCGCTTTCCCATATCGGATACCAGCGCGCTTCAATTGCTTGCGGTTCAAAGCTTTTTGTGAGTTCCATGTTGATAGTATTTGATTTAATTCTGTCGGGTGCAGTGAGAAAGGGCGGGATTATAGCGGATGGAGAGGGTACTGGCGGTGTGGAAATGTGCGCTTGAATTAATTCGGGCAGATTTAATTTGGCCTGGCGCCAAGCCTCTTGCCATAGCGCATCGAATTGTGGCGCAAGTTTCGCGCGTAGCAGCGATTCCAGTTGCGGTGCGATGTGCGTCGCGAGATGCTGGTATTGTGCGTCAGATAAGGTAGTGAGTTCTTTATTTTCTTCTTTATTTTCCGCTGGGAACGCTGAAGATTCTTCAGCCACGACTTCTGTCAGGGTGGGAATTTCCGGGGAGTTAGTATCGATTACGTCAGTAAGTACAGGAAGGTCACTTAATTTATTTAACTGTTCGGACGGATAGCTCATAGGTGTCTATAAAAACTTACAATAAATTTCTTGAGGGCTGTTGTGTGGCAGATGCTTTCAAGTCTGGATTTTTAAAGATGCCCTCATGTTTAATATTCGGCTTGTTTACTCAGGTCGAAATGTCGCATTTCATAGCCGCGGTCTCGATAAAAGCTGAAGCGTTCGCGGCCTAAGCGTGCATCTTCTGTATCTTGGCTGACGATTTCAAGTACGCGTTCGAAACGGCTGAAGAATGGCAAACACACGGTGTGGAGGCTGATCAACACTTCATTGTGTGGGAAATTCTCACCTCGATGATCGATTACAACCTGCATCTCAGCGACTGTTGCTCCATCGTTGCGGCAGTGCGGCATAAAGGCCGTAACGGGATACTGCCACAATAATTTGTCCAACGCCTCAGTAGTGGTTTCGTCCGGGGTATGCAGCACCACACGCAGTCCGTTTTGCGTGGCTTTGTGGCTGAGGTGGCAAGCAGTGCGCAATTTGTCATCCACACCGGTATAAAAATCAACCTTGGTCATTTAATGAATTTACGAGTGGTAGTGATGATGATTTAGAGAAATTATGTATGGCTACTGGGTGGGGGTCATGTAGTCCTTGTCCTGCAGGGCAAGGACTGCACAGTTCGCTGCTACCTGAATTTCTCACGTTGACCCAAATAGTTATGAACTTAATTATCAGCTTGGACACAGTTGATCAAATACTGTGCCAGTAGCGGAACGGGACGTCCAGTGGCACCTTTTTCCTTGCCTGATTTCCATGCGGTACCGGCGATATCTAAATGCGCCCAGCGATAGTCTTTGGTGAAGCGCGACAGGAAGCAGGCGGCGGTGATACTGCCGCCTGCGCGTCCGCCGATGTTTTGGATGTCGGCGAAATTGCTATCCAGTTGCGGTTGATATTCATCCCACAACGGCATGTGCCAAGCACGGTCATAGGTTTGTTCGCCTGCTGCCAGCAGTTCCTGTGCCAGGGTATCTTGATTGCTATAAAGCCCACTGGCAACATGGCCTAATGCGATGACGCAGGCGCCGGTAAGGGTGGCTATGTCAATGACTGCGGTTGGCTCAAACTTGGCGGCATAAGTAAGTGCATCGCACAAGATAAGACGGCCTTCCGCATCAGTATTCAGGATTTCAATGGTCTGCCCGGACATGCTGGTGACGATGTCGCCCGGTTTGGTGGCGGAACCGCTAGGCATGTTTTCACAAGTGGGAATAATGCCGACTACATTTAGCTTGAGCCCAATTTCAGCAATGGCTTGTAGTGTGCCGAGCACGCTGGCTGCACCGCACATGTCGTATTTCATTTCATCCATGTCGGCGCCCGGCGAGCGAGATGCCGCCAGAGTCAAAAGTAACGCCTTTGCCAACCAGTACGATGGGTTTTTGTTTCTTATCGGCACCGCGATATTCTAAAGTAATCAGCTTGGCGGGTTCGTCTGTACCTCGGGTTACAGACAACAGCGAACCCATGCCAAGCTTTTGCATGTCTTTTTCTTCCAGCACGGTAACTTTGAGTGATTTGTGCGCCTTGGCTAAAGCCACTGCTTGTTGTGCCAGGTAGCTCGGGGTGCATATATTACCCGGCAGATTGCCTAAGTCCTTTGTCAGCTTCATGCCTTGTCCGATTGCTGTGGCCTGCGTGAGAGCCGCATCTTGTTTAGCGGTTGATTTGCCGGACATCAAGCCAAACCGAATTTTGCATGCGGCTTTTTTATTTTTGTCGGCCTTACTTTTTAGGTGGTCAAATCGATAGGCCATATCGAATGCGGCAAGCACTGCCTGGCTGATGCACCAAGCGCTATCACGGCCTGCCAATGGCAAGTCAGCCAGATAGAGCACGGCATCCTTGGCACCAGTGGCAAATAGTGCGCGCATTGTGGCACGGATACTGTCCAGATATTGGCGTGCGGCAAACTCATCACGTTTGCCCAGCCCGACCAGTAATACCCGTTCGCTTGGAATATTAGGCACGCTATGCAGCAGCAGTGTAGTAGCGATCTTGCCACCCATGTCGCCGCGCGCGATGATGCCGCTGAGCGTGTTTCTGGCGGCATTGTCCAATATTTGCGCCGCATCCGATAGCTTGCCACCCTCAAACACCCCCACCACTACGCAACCGCTACGCTGTTTTTCCGGGCTGCCCAGTTTTATGCTAAATTCACTTGTATCTCCTTAACGATTTTTGTTTTACACAAAGTGCCGGATTATCTGCAGATTCCAAAGCAAAAGTCAAAGCCGTCGCGATTTAAGTTATTGCGTGGCAGTATTTTTCATCGTGAGCTAGTGCGTGAGTCCGCTAGCATGGGGTTGTTGGTATTTGCCATTCTACTCGGTATTGTTGTTTTTACTCAGTTAGTCCGCTTGTTAGGTCAATCCGTTAAGGGTTCTTTGGCGGTGGATGGCGTGCTGGCATTGCTGGGTTTTAGTGCGCTGAATTACCTGCCAGCCCTACTTTCCATAAGTTTGTTTTTGTCGGTGTTATTGACGCTGACGCGCAGCTATCGTGACAACGAGATGGTGGTGTGGTTCAGTTCCGGTATTGGCTTGACACGCTGGATACGCCCGGTGATGTGGTATGCGCTGCCAGTGGTGTGCTTGATTGCGCTGTTAAGTCTGGTGTTGTCGCCTTGGGCGATGTCTCAAGTGGAAGAATTAAAGCGCAGGCTGGATAGCCGTGATGATGTCACTGCCGCATCGCCTGGAACATTTCGCGAATCCAAGCAAGCTGACCGTGTGTTTTTTATCGAAAACGTGGATGTGGGCAAAAACCGGGTTGGCAACATTTTTGTGCAATCGCTGCAGCATGGCAAGATGGGCACCATGGTGGCCAAGCAGGGTATGCAGGAAACTGCGCCTAACGGTGATCGTTTCCTGGTATTGCTGAATGGTACGCGCTATGAAGGCGCGCCTGGCCAGCTTGATTTCAAGATCGTTGAATTTGAGCGCTACGCAGTGCGCATTAAGGCAGCAGAAGCGAGGCAACGCCCTGTCCCTGTTGATTCATTACCTACGTTACAGTTACTGCAGAACCTTAACAGTTGGAACATGTCCGAACTGGAGCGGCGGCTCAGTTTTCCGCTTAGTGCACTAAGTTTGTCATTGCTGGCAATTCCGTTGAGCTTCGTTAATCCCCGCGCCGGACGTTCGCTCAACCTTATTATGGCGATAGTGGTTTATATGCTTTATAACAATCTGATTAGTGTCACTAATACATTGGTTGGGCAGGGTAAAATTAGTCCAGTCATTGGTTTTTGGGGTATTCATGTGCTGATGTGGGTAGTGATGGTATTGCTGTTCTATCGTCGTATGTCGGTATTTTCTTGGCGGCGGTTGGCGCGATGAAGCTGTTGACCCGTTGTCTGGCGCGCGAGATATACGCCAGCATCGCACTGGTGTTTGCGGCCTTGCTGATGCTGTTTTCTTTTTTTGACCTGATACATGAACTGAATGCACTGGGTAGCGGCAATTATCATCTAGGCTATGCGGTGCTGTTTGTTCTGTTAACGGTGCCTGGCCGTATCTATGAGTTGTTCCCAGTGGCAGTTCTTATTGGCGCAATTTTCGCGCTGACGCAGATGGCTGCTAATTCGGAATTGACTGTTTACCGTTCTTCTGGCGTTTCATTGCGACAAATGATATTGGCTTTGTTTAAGATAGGTTTACCGCTCCTTTTATTGACGTATTTGTCTGGCGATATGATTGCTCCTATTAGTGAACGTATGGCGCAGGAGCTTAGGCTTAAAGCCCAAAATGCTGAAGTGTCGCTGAGAGAATTCCGTTCGGGTGTATGGGCTAAAGATGAACGCAGTTTTGTAAATGTAAAAAACGTGCTGCCAGATACCACCCTATTGAATATTAGTATTTATGAATTTGATGAGAGTTACCATCTGCGCGCCATAACTGCAGCAAAACGCGCTGCTTATGTGGAAAAAAATCGCTGGCAACTAGAAGGCGTGACGCAAACCCTCTTTAACAAACAAGGCACGACAGTAAACCATCAAGCAAGCATGGAGTGGCGCTCGGCGCTTAACTTGGGTATTTTGAGGGCGATACTGGTGGGACCGGGACAGATGTCGGTGCTGAATCTTTATCAATATATTCGGCACCTGCGCGACAACCATCAGAGGACTGTTTCTTACGAAATTGCTATGTGGAATAAGGTGGTGTATCCATTCGCGATATTGGTGATGCTGCTGCTGGCCTTGCCATTTGCTTCGCATCAACGGCGTGATGGCGGAATTAGCGCAAAAATATTTTTGGGTATTATATTGGGGCTGACTTTTCACTTTGTGGGTAAACTATTCACCAATTTGGGTGCGCTTAATGAGTGGCAGCCCATGTTGAGTGCTGTGGCGATGCCTTTGTTATTTTGTTATTGGCGACGGGGATGTTGTGGTTTACTGAAAAACGATAGAGTTGCCTTTAGTGTCCCTGATTAGTCCGTACAACCCGCATGAATAAAAGCATGGCGGGTTTTTTGTTGCCTGAGTGTTCCTGGTTATTCCCTTGTGATATTGAAAAAAATTTAGGTATTACCGAATAGTCCTAAGGGCACTTCTAAAAATTAAGAGTTCTAAACAAGACTAGGCGCGAATAAAAAATGTTGACGCAGCATATGATTGATATGTAAGGAAATATTTTTTGTGAGCAACAACGTATTGTGACGAAATCTGAATTTTTAGAGGTGTCCCTAATATTGAATAGTGAGGTCGGTTGTCAATAATGGAGACCAACAGGTTCATACCGCCAACCTATTTTCATAGAATTGGCGCTCAAATGCGACAGGAGACAGATATTCCAAACGTGCCTGTTTCGATGGCGGACGTCCAAGCTAAGCGTAATACCCGCCCGGCGAAACTTCGCGGCCTTTAGCTAGTACTCTAATGTGGGAACAGGCATTGACAAACGCCACGCCGCTTCCTTCGGGCTTAACCCTTCTTTTTGGACTTGCTTGACCGCCTGTTCACGAAATGCTTTGTTGTAAATTGCGCTTGGTACTCTCTGTTTCATCTCTCACCTCCGTTTCAAGTTTAACAAAACGTTGGTGTCCATTTTTCCCAGCTTACCTTAGTTCGTGTAAAACAGTGTGCGATCGCATGCTGGAGCATATTCACTTTACTTGGCTGAAGGCAATATGAATGCATTTGAATACGCTTTCGCCATTTGCAAATCGAGTTTGTGTAAGGTTTGATAGATCTCCAGCACTTTGTCCTGTTGACCTTGGCGTGAATAGGCCTCGCCCAAGTTGTACCAGCTACTTGCCTTTTCCGGTTCGATGCGGACCGCTTCTTGATAGGCAGCAATCGCCTGCTCGTATTGTTTAAGATTTCCATAAGCGATACCTAAATTATTCCAGGCGGAGGCATATTTTGGATCAATGCGTAGTGCCTCCCGATAGGCCTGAATTGCTTGTTCGTATTGTTTGATGTTGTTATGGATATTGCCTAGATTATTCCAGGCGTCGGCATATTCAGGCTGAATGCGCAGTGCGCTTCGATAGGCTTTAATTGCTTGCTCATATTGTTTGAGGTTTTTGTGGGCAATGCCTAAGCTAAACCAAGCGTCTGCACTTACCGGCTCACTTTTGACCCACTGTTGCGAAAGCTTCAACATTCCTTGCCAGTCTTGTTTGTGTTCCAGCGCAACGACGCGGTTAAGCCAAACCAGGCCGCTTTTTTTCGCTGCCATCGGAGCGCCCTGAGCCCGTTTTGGCAATTCCCCTATCCAATCTACGGGCAGGGCGAAATTGAGATTTTGTCCCTCGGCGTTATAAAACGTGGTGATGCCGATTAATTGCCCTTGGTCATCGAATAGTCCACCACCGCTAGAGCCGAGAGAAATCGCGGCGGAGGTCTGGATGTATTCCGCGCCTTCGTGCGGCCGCAGACTGGAAATAAGCCCTTCGCTTAAGGTCAGTTCCAAGTCTTCCGGTGCGCCGATGGCATAGACGCGCTGGCCTACTTTGAGCTTTTTAGCGGTACCCAGAACGACGGGGGGTGCCCGCAAATCCGGCACATTTAATTGGCACAGATCGCGACTAGGATCCGAATATTGCATAGTGGCCGAGAATGTTTTGCCGGATTGCCGTACTTGTCGACTCTTTCCTCTTTTCGCAACATGACAATTGGTAATTACTTGGCCGACGCCTATGACCACGCCACTGCCCTGTCCGATGAATTCATCTTTCGAATCGAAGATATCTACTATTACAACGGAAGGTGATACCTGTTCAAAAATTTGCTCTGGTGCCTTGGCTGCGGCAAGCGTAGAAAGCAAAGCTAGTGCAGAATTGGCGACCAGCACTGAGTAAAAATATTGGAATCTCATGATTTCCTCATTTTAATTTTTAGACAATGCCATGTATAGGGATTAGGGTTGATAATAGTGGTTTGCTTATTTAACACAAACCAGGTTTTATCCCTGAATTTTTTGTCAAGTCGATAACGATTGAATATGTTATTTAGGCCATGGCTACTCTAATGAACAACTGCTTTTTGAGTTTAATTGTTTTTTTGGGATGTCTTAACGGGGTTCAATTTGCCATAAATGCTGGGCGACAGACAGCCAAGCGCCTAACCAGCCAAGGTAGGCTGATAATAGCAACAGTATGGAGCTGTCGCCTATGGAAGGTAAATGCAGAGTAAAGCTGCTGGCATACAAATGCGTCAACTCAGAGAGGCTATTATTGAGCAGACGTAAGCTGATAGTAATGATAAACCAGGCTGTGGCACCTCCTAGCAGCCCTTGTAAAAGACCAAAGTAAAGAAACGGTCGGCGGATGAAGGCATTGGTGGCGCCGATTAGTTTGGATACCTCAATTTCTTCGCGCTGGGTGAGAATTTGCAAACGGATGGTGTTAAAGGTAACGGCTATTAGCGCAAAGCTAAGCAGCACGGCGAGAATAAGTACGGCCAACAGGCCGAATTTAAGCATTGCCTCAAGCTTGCGTGCCCAAGCTGAATCCAGTTGCACATACTCGATCTTGGGCCACTTTTTTAAATTCATCGCGCAACGCTTCCAGCGCTTGTGCATCAGATATTTTGGGTAAATAACATAAGCATCCGGTAGCGGGTTTTGTGCCAGTCCGCCGATTACATCGGTCAGTCCGGTGGTTTGTTTTAGTTGCTCCAGCGCTTGGTCACGTGGCACAAATTTTACCTGGTTGATGCTAGCGTGTTGTTTTAATTGTTTGCCGATATGGGCGACTTCGTCATTGCTGGCATCCATGCTCAAGAATATGCTGATTTGTGGTGTGCCAACTGCTTGTTCAGCCAGACTTTGTACACTTTTAAGCATTAAATACATGCCTGCCGGCAAGCTGAGTGCAATGCCGATCACCAGAATGTTTAGCAGGCTGGATAGCGGTGTGGTGAGAAAACGGCGCAGGGTAAACAACAACACGTGGGTATGTGATATCAGCCAGTTTTTCATGGGCATAACTCCCCATTTTTAGTGCTAGCACGCGTCCCTTGAACTGGCGCAGAATGCTTTCGTCATGGGAAGAAATTAGCAGCGTGACACCGACCTGATGGAACGATTTGAAGATACCCATGATGTCGCTGGCATAGTCCTTATCAAGATTGCCGGTTGGTTCATCTGCCAGCAGGATGGAAGGGCGGTTGACTATGGCGCGTGCAATGCACAAACGTTGCTGTTCGCCGCCGGATAACCCGATCGGGTTGTTTTTTTCACGCTTGAGCAAGCCTACTTTGTCTAGCGCGGCCCGCACGCGCTTGGCGCTTTCGCGATGGTCGAAGCCGCAGATTTGCAGTGGCAACATTACGTTGTCGAACACACTGCGGTCGAACAGTATTTTATGATCCTGGAAAATTAAGCCAAGGTTGCGGCGCAGATAGGGCAATGCTCCCCCCTTGATCGAACTGACGTTCTGTCCTTTGACTACAATGCTGCCCGAGTTAGGACGTTCAATGGCGGCGATGAGTTTGAGCAAAGTGCTCTTGCCTGCGCCGGAATGGCCGGTGAGGAATATCATTTCACCCTCAGCGATCTCAAAACTAACATTTTTTAGTGCTTCATAACCTCCGGGGTAACGCTTGCATATTTGGCTGAATTGGATCATTCGTCCAGCCCCAGAAGTGCCGTGACGAAGTCTTCCGCTACAAATGGACGCAGGTCATCGAGTCCTTCTCCCACACCGATAAAGCGCAGGGGAATGGGATGCGCCTTAGCGATGGCAGCAATTACGCCGCCCTTGGCAGTGCCATCCAGCTTGGTCAGTATCAATCCTGTGACGGCCAGCGCATCGTCGAATGCTTTGACTTGGCTTAACGCGTTCTGCCCTGTGTTTGCGTCCAGTACCAGCAGCACTTCATGCGGTGCACCGGGTACGCTTTGGCGATAACGCGTTTGACCTTTTTGATTTCTTCCATTAGATGAATTTGGGTAGACAGGCGTCCGGCGGTATCTGCCAGAACTATGTCGATTTTACGTGCCTGGGCTGCTTGCACCGCATCGAAAATCACCGCTGCGGCATCGCCACTTTGTTGGGCAATGACGGTGACGTTGTTGCGCGCCCCCCATTCCATCAGCTGTTCGCGCGCAGCGGCACGGAAGGTATCACCTGCGGCCAGCAGTACTGACTTGCCTTGCCCTTGGAAATACTTCGCCAGCTTGCCAATGGAGGTTGTTTTGCCAGCGCCATTTACCCCGGCCAGCATAATGACGCAGGGATTATGTAAGTCCGTTTCCAAAGGCTGGGCCAGTGGCTTGAGCAGTTTGATCAGGTCGCGCGCCAACGCCTCTTTTAGCTGAACTGCTTCGTGAGTCGCTGCACTTTGACTTGTCGGCGCAATTCGGCCAGCAAGAAACGGGTTGCGTCCATTCCGACATCTGCGGTAATTAGGATGGTTTCCAGTTCTTCATACAGCTCGTCGTCGATCTTGCCGCCTCGGCCAAACAAATCGGACATTTGATCGGCAGTGCGCGCCAGCCCGCTCTTAAGTCGGCTGATCCAGCCGCTTTTTTTAGGCGTGTCTTCGACCGGGTTGGACTTGCTTTCAATTGGAGTTTTTTTTAGGAAGCCGAACATTTTAAGGGAGTTTTGGGAGGTGGCAGAAAGATAACTAAATAGCGCATAATACACATCAGTTGTGGCGGCTTTTGCCGCCATCGTTATTCTATTCTGATTGAGTTGTCTTGGGCTAAAAAAATGCGTATACACATATTAAAATATCTGCTGACTATTGCTGTTTTATGGCCTGCGGTGCTTTTATTCGCTGTTAAGGCACAGGCGGAGGTGTTTGAGAAGACTCTCGGCAATGGTCTTAAGGTCATAGTCAAGGAAGACCACCGTGCCCCAGTTATAGTCCAACAAATATGGTATCGCGCCGGCAGTATGGACGAAAATATTGGCGTTACCGGTATCGCACATGTGCTGGAACACATGATGTTCAAGGGCACCAAAAACGTGCCGGTTGGGCAGTTTTCCAAGCGCATATCTGCTGCGGGCGGACGCGAAAATGCCTTTACCAGTAACGATTACACTGCTTATTTCCAGCAATTGCACAAATCCAAGTTACCTCTTGCCATGCAACTTGAATCTGATCGTATGCGCAACTTGCATCTGACCGAAACTGAATTCAGCAAAGAAATTAAAGTCGTCATGGAAGAGAGGCGCATGCGCACGGATGATGAGCCACACGCCCTGATGAATGAAAAATTGATGGCCGTGGCCTTTCAGGAACATCCTTACCGGACTCCGGTAATTGGTTGGATGAACGATTTGCAGACACTTTCCGTAAACGATGCCAAGACGTGGTATAAAAATTGGTACGTGCCTAATAATGCGACACTAGTAGTGGCAGGAGATGTCAAGGCGAGCGAGGTGTTTGCGCTGGCGCAACGCTTTTATGGCGGGATTCCAGCGCGTAGTTTGCCTGCGCGCAAGCATTTTAACGAACCGCCCCAGTTAGGCGTGAAGCGCATTGTAGTAAAAGCTCCGGCACAGCTGCCGCAGCTGGTAATGGCTTATCACGCCCCCTCGTTACGCGACCCAGAGAAAGATTGGCAGCCCTATGCCTTGCAGATACTGGCTGGCATTCTCGATGGCAATGCTTCGGCGCGCTTGAATAAAACATTGGTGCGGGAAAAGCAATTGGCTAGTGATGTTGGCGCTGAATATGACGCTACCTCGCGTGGGCCAAGCTTGTTCATGCTAGAAGGAACCCCCAGCGAAGGCAAGAGCGTGGCAGAGATAGAAGAGGGATTGCGTGAACAAATAGCAATTCTCAAGCGTGACGGCGTAAACGAAGACGAACTTAAACGCGCAAAGGCGCAGGTAACTGCCAGTGAAGTGTACAAGCTCGATTCGCTGTTTTATCAGGCGATGCAGATTGGACAGATGGAAAGTATGGGGCTGTCATACAAAACTATTCCTTTGATTCTGAAAAAATTGCAAGCGGTAACAGCGCAGCAGGTGCAGGACGTGGCGCGGGAGTTTCTGCAGGACGACCAGCTGACCATTGCCGTGCTTGAGCCACAGCCACTTTCCGGCAAACCGAAACAAATGAATAAAGGGACATCACATGCACACTAAATTACTTGCCGCTGTGGTGTTGTTTCTAGCCGGCATCGCCTCAGCACTCGCCACGCCCCATATCCAGCATTGGACATCGCCGAGTGGCGCGTGTGCATATTTTGTGGAAAATCATGATTTACCCATGCTGGATTTAACAGTGACTTTTGCCGCAGGAAGTAGCTTTTGATGTAACGGATAAATCCGGATTGGCAGGGCTGGCGCATAGAATGCTGGATCTAGGCGCGGAAGGTTTAAGCGAGGACGATATTGCGCGAAATCTGGCCGATATTGGTGCGCAATTTGGAAAAAATTTCGATGCGGATCGTGGGAATAAGTTTGCGTACATTGAGCAGCACTGCGGAACGTGTTCAGGCGCTGGATATTTTGGCGCGCGTGCTGCAACATCCGCTGTTTCAAGAAGATGTGTTGGCGCGAGAAAAAACACGTTTGATTGCTGGTTTAAAAGAAGATGAAACCAAACCGGAAAGGATTGCCGAAAAAGCCTTCGGCAAAGCAGTATTTGGTATCCATCCTTATGGTTTGCCGTCGTCGGGTGAGGTTTCTACCGTAGAAAATATTCAGCGCGCCGACACTGAAGCATTTTATCGGTCACATTATTTGGCTAAAACTGCCGTGGTGGCCATTATGGGCGATGTAACGCGCGCCGAAGCGGAAGCTATCGCGCAAAATCTTACCGCGCAATTACCACAAGGCGTTGAAGCGGTGCAGGTTGCGCCGGTGACTATGCAAATTAAAGCGAATGAGCAACGCATAATACATCCGGCTACTCAGAGCCATATTTTGATGGGTGCGCCTGGTTTGGCACGCAAAGACCCCGATTATTTTGCCCTTTATGTGGGCAACCACATTCTCGGCGGAGGAGGATTTGTATCCCGCCTGATGCACGAAATCCGCGAGAAACGCGGCCTTGCCTACAGCGTATATAGTTATTTTATACCGATGAAATTGCCCGGCGCGTATCAGATCGGATTGCAAACCAAAAAAAATCAAGCCGATGAAGCGCTGCAACTAGTGCGCGCTACGCTACGCGAGTTTATTGATAAAGGCGTGACGAAAAAGGAATTACAGGCATCCAAGCAAAATATCATTGGCGGCTTTCCGCTGCGTATCGATAGCAACAAAAAAATAGTTGATTATTTGAGTGTCATTGGATTTTATGAATTACCTTTGACCTATCTTGATGATTTTGTCGGAAACGTTGATAAAGTTACCATCGCGCAAATTCGCGCAGCCTTTGAACGGCGCGTGAATCCGGATGCGATGGCCACCGTGATAGTCGGTGCGCCGGAGACCCCAAATCCAGGTAACGAGGGAGCCGTGCAATAAATCGGGTACGCATCATCGGTGGTACTCCATCGTCGTCGTTGGGTTGAGTTTCGACGCGGAAGACTTGACGCCCACACCGGATCGCGTGCGCGAGACTTTGTTCAACTGGCTGGGACAGAGTCTTAATGACAGGCGCTGTCTTGATTTGTTCGCTGGCAGTGGGATATTAGGATTGGAAGCGGCATCGCGCGGTGCGACAGAAGTAGTAATGGTTGAGCGCAATCGTACGGTTTTTCGCGCC
This sequence comes from Nitrosomonadales bacterium, assembly GCA_016721605.1. Classification (GTDB taxonomy): domain Bacteria; phylum Pseudomonadota; class Gammaproteobacteria; order Burkholderiales; family Gallionellaceae; genus Nitrotoga. Next base: position 20,271 of record JADKHS010000002.1, on the reverse strand, counting down.
TTGCAAGAGACCATCATTAAATTAGCCTGCTCTAATGTATTCCTGCGTTGTGAAGATGGGTTAGAATTCGCGCGCCAAAAAAATGGGCTATTTGATGTCATTTTTCTTGACCCCCCGTTTCAGAGTGACTATCTGCCAAAATTGCTTCCCCTGCTGGCTGACAAGCTAACGCAAGACGGGTTGGTGTATGTTGAAAGCGGTGCGGTATTTGAACCTGACAACGCTTGGCAGGTAGTGAGCCGGGCTAAAGCGGGAGCTGTGCATTATCAATTATTGAGCCGCGAAAATACGTTAACAGTATGATTAAAGTTATTTATCCTGGTACTTTTGATCCAATCACGCGCGGGCATGAAGATGTAGTTCGCCGTGCCGCCGGGCTGTTCGGCGAAGTTGTAGTGGCCGTGGCGGAAAGTCGCAGTGCCACTTTGTTTACCTTGAATGAGCGCGTGGCCATGGCGAGAGAAATTTTCGCTGGTTTTACCAATGTACGGGTGGAAGGTTTTTCTGGTTTGCTGATGAATTATGTGCGAACGCAAAATGCGCGCGTAGTTTTGCGTGGTTTGCGCGCAGTATCGGATTTTGAATATGAATTTCAGATGGCGGGAATGAACCGCAGCCTGCATCCTGATGTTGAAACATTATTCTTGACGCCGGCGGAACATTACACCTTCATCTCCGCTAGCATAGTGCGTGAAATCGCGCGCTTTGGCGGCGACGTCAGTAAGTTTGTTTCTCCTTTGGTGGCGATCAAATTGACTGAGAAAATTAACTTGATTAACAAAGGAATAGAGTGGCCCTGATTATTACCGATGAATGTATCAACTGCGACGTGTGCGAGCCAGAATGCCCGAACGAAGCTATTTCGCAAGGCGATACTATTTATTACATTAATCCCAGCAAATGCACTGAGTGCGTGGGGCATTATGAAACGCCACAATGCGTGGAAGTTTGTCCGGTAGATTGCATTCCGCTTGACCCGTTCATACGGAAAGCAGGGAGCAACTTCAAGCTAAATATGAAAAACTAATGGCGGCGAAGGGCAAGTAACAGGTAGCCATTATTTAGCGGGAATGTTCGTAACTTCTGGATAATTATGATCGATCACCGCAGTAAGTTTTTACGTCCCGTTTCCCCCTTGCCATTGCGTATCCTATAAATTTTTATGGAAAATTGCCCTGCCATGATTGATGTTCATCAATTGCTGGGCAATTAGTACCATATTACCTTGAGGTGGTGGTGGCCATTGTTCGCTTACCGCAGACAACACCGAGCGTCGTCTCAAATACTAAAGGGCTGCTGAGTCAGAAAGCGCGCCGCCGCACCTAGCGTAAACAGGTTGGGCGTTTGGTCGGCAGGCAAAAGGGTCTTAATGGCAGCATGGAACTTGGCATAATTGCCGCTGTAGGAGCCGTTATTCCACACTTTTAACAGCTGCTCGGTGAATGCACCGTTGTGTTCGCCATCCATGGATGTCTGGTTGTCTTGGCAGCCGGAGATTAGAATGACCGCCGGTTTGAATTTTTTCGCGATCGCAGTTAGCCGCGGACTCACGGCCAGTTGGGCGAGCACACTGTCCGGATCCGGTAGTGAAGCTTTACCGGCGGCCTTAGCCAAGTCTTGTTGCAGCTTGTCATAAAATGCTTGGTGTTCGCGGTAGGTACGCATACCCACGGCAAGCGGCATCATCTTTGAGCGCCCAGTCGGCAGCCAGATCATGCCGGGCTGCGGTGGTGCAGCACGTTACGGTACCGCTATGGCAACTGTCGGAGAGCACAAGCACACGAACCCCCGCTGCGAATTGGCTTAATTCGAAATACAGCTCGTCGTCGATGAGTTGGCCGTCATAGAGGCACCAAGTCTCGTCTTTTTTGTCATCTTCTTCCCCAGTGACATCGGGTACTTGGCCGCCATGACCGGAATAGGTAAGGAAGAACAGGTCACCGGCTGCCAATTGCTTGGCGGCACTACGAAGGGCGGCCAGCATATTGGCACGGGTGCCCTTTTTGGTCAGCAACACGGTGGATTTCATGCCACGCGACTTGGCAATCGCCGCCATGTCCTTGGCATCAAATTCGCAGGCACTGAGCTCGCCGCTCCAGCCACCATATTCGCTAGGGTTCACAGCATTTAGGCCAATGTGCAACGACATTGCCTTGGCTTTGGTTGTGGGTAATTTAGCTTTCTTTTCCATTTTAATCTCCTCGGTTGATGTGCGGCAGAATTTTGCTACTTGAGATAAAGGGGCGGAGATGCAATTACAATATAGTTTTAGCTACTTGGCAAATTTGCCAAACGTATTTTTATCAGGTTCAGCCCACATATACATCCGATGTTAAGCGTTAGGCAATCATACCGCTTAGCGTGGATAGGCGCGTAATTCATATCGAATAATTGTTGTATGATGTGCCGTAGATAAAGTAATTGGTTTTCCCCGCATTTAACTTTGAATAAATTATTTGCGGGCATCAAAATCACCCGACCGTATCAAATTTCAACATGGAAACTTGGACGATCAAAATTGTTTTTTCGTTTGACCAGTGTTTTCCAAACTTACTAGTGAAATGATCCGGGCACATGGGTGTTTAAACTGGCGTCATGGGATACGAAATACACTGCTGAGATATGTGCCCGAACTGTGGATTGACTAATAGTAAATAAATTTAATTTAACGTGGAACGATACTTCAAGGATTAAAAAATGAGCCAGCTAGATGTAACCACGCTTAACCAAAAATTCGCCATTCCTGGACAACTTGAATTTACTGAGGACGTGAACGGTTTGATTATGGCGCGCATTGCCAATAAGCAAGCACAGTCCACTATTGCATTACAGGGTGCGCATGTCATGACCTTTGAGCCTGTGGGCGAAAAACCGGTTATTTGGATCAGTCCTGCAGCCAAATTAGTGCGCGGCAAATCCATTCGTGGCGGTGTGCCAATTTGTTGGCCGTGGTTTGGTGCCCATGCAACCGACAGCACCTTTTCAGCTCATGGGTTTGCCCGTACCGTTCCCTGGCAAGTGGTGGCCAGCGAAGCATTATCAGATGGCGGCACGCGCATTACCTTTGAATTGCCACAGAGCTCAATTCCTTCTGCGCAATGGCCGCATGCTTGTCGGGTGCGGAACATCGTTACTGTTGGTAAGGAGATGAGTGTGGAACTTGTCACCGAAAATACCGGCCAAGCAATGTTTGAAATTGGCGAAGCGTTGCATACATATTTTGCTATCAGCGATGTGGATAATATTTGCATCACCGGTTTAGAAGGCTGCGCTTATCTTGACAAGGTGGGTGATTGGCAGCGCAGAACACAGGCAGACGCAATCACCATAGCCGCAGAAGTAGACCGCCTTTACGTGGATACTAACTCGGATTGTTTGCTTGATGACAGCGGCCATAAGCGCCGTATTCGCATTGCCAAGCGCGGCAGTCTTTCCACGGTTGTGTGGAACCCATGGGTGGAAAAAGCCGCGAAAATGGGCGATTTCGGCAGCGACACTGGCTATCGCGGCATGGTCTGCGTGGAAAGCGCGAATGCGGCAGAGAACATAGTTAAAGTCGCAGCGGGCGCAACCCATTCGTTGCATGTAACCTACAGCATTGAGAAAGTGCAATAGTAAGGATGCTGTGATGGAACGAAATGTTGAAATATTAGAACTGGCTCCTTGAACTCCGCTATACCAGGTACTTGGTAAGGATGCGGCGAGCCGCGCAGCGGCGTATCGTGAATTGTTTAGATTCGAATTGGAACCGGGCCTGGTCGATGAAATCCGCCGTGCAACGAACGGAAATTTTGCGCTTGGAAATGCGGCCTTCGCGGCACAGGTATCAACGGCTTTGGGGCGGCGTGCCGTGCCCGGAAAGTCGGGAAGGCCACGTTGAGCGGTGGAGCCAGAAACGGGGGAATTGCTTGGTGAATGAGATAAGCCGTAGTCTGTCCCCCATTCTACTGAATTTTCCAAATTTGTTTGTGTCGCATATGCATTCGTCGGGTCAACGCCCAGAAAGCGGCAACGGACCGGCTCGCGGTCCGTGCGCAGCCGGCAGGCTCCTCTAGATACGCGTGCGGCGAAGACCCAGGACAAGCACGCCCAGGCTGAGCAGCCATAACGCCCAGGTGGACAGCGTCGGAACCGGGCGGGCTGGCTCCGGGGCGATGGCATCGAGGCTCAGCGTCAGGATGGTTTTGTTGCCGAGGCTGTCGGTGAACTCGACGACCGCGCTGAACCGGCCCGACTGACTCGGATTCCCGGTCAGGTTGCCGTTGCTGTCGATGACCATGCCCGGCGGCAGGGCGCCACTGAGGATGACGATGCCATAAGGGCCGGTCGACCCTGGCGGACTGAGCGGCAGGTTGCTGCCACTGGCCACGGTGTTCGGCAGTGAAAGTCCTCTCAGATAGCGTTCTGCGCCGATGCTGTCGCCGATCGCCAGGGTGAAGTCATAGCTGCTGAAGGCTCCGGCGGTGCCGCTAAGGGTGGCATTCGTCGGGGCGGTGCTGAGCGTCAGGCCGGGCGGCAGCAGGCCGGCGGCGAGGCTGAAATGGTAAGGCGCGCTGCCATCGCTGGGCGTGATGGTGACGTTATAGGGGCTGCCGGCGACGACCGGCGGCAGGCTGGGCGGAGACACCGTCAACGGTGCGCCGGATACCGGCCCGGCGAGCAGGCAGAACAGTGCGGTGCCCAGCAGGTGTCGACCAGCCATGCCCAGGCTGCGGGCTTCGGGGTGGAGGGTGGGCCGGTTCATGGCTGGGTCCTCTCGACGCTTTCCAGATGCCGCTCCAGGCGGTCCAGACGGTCCAGCAGGGCGACCAGTTGGGCGTCTTTTTCTGCGAGCTGCCGGTCGAGGTCCTTGACCGCGACCAAGGCCACCGCGGCGACGTCCCCGGGCGCCAAGCGTTGCGGGTCGGCGCCGGTGGCAAAGCGGGCGTGGAAATCCTCGGCCATCGGCCCAATGTGGCTATCCTTGGCGCGCCCCGCGGCTACATCTTCGATATAGCGCCAATCGAACAGCGGCAGGTTGAGCACCTTGGCGCTGCTGCCGCCAATATCCAGCGGCACGATGTCCTGCTTCAGGCTGCGGCTGGAACCCTGAGACAGGCTGCCCGGGATGGCCAGATTGCCGCTGTCGCTCAAGGTCAGCCTAGGCAGGCTGCTGCTCCCGGTGGTCAGCCGGTAGTTGCTGGCGGCGATCTGTTGCAGCCAGTGACTGTTGGCGGCATCGAAACGGCTGACGATCTCGCCGAGGTTGGCGATTTCAAGCAGTGTGCGTGCCGCCGTGGTGCCGCTGGTTTCTTCCACCTTGAGCTGGGTGTCCCCGGCGCTGCCAAACAGGTGCATCTGCGCCTGGGGAAGCGGCGTACCGACGCCGATGGCGCCATTGCCGGCAAGCACCAGGCTGTTATGCCGGGCGCCGGGCCGAATGCGCAGCGGCAAGCGTGAACCCGAGGTCACGTCACGCACGAAAAAATTCGCTTCGTTGCCGGCAACGTCCCAAGTCTGCGGCGTTGCGCTGGCATCCTGTTCCAGACGCATCGCTGGGGTATCCGATTTCAGTATGTGCAGGTTCAGCACCGGTGCAGCACTGCCCAGGCCGATCGCCCCGGTCGGTGAGATCAGCAGGCTGTTGCTGCGGGCACCGGCTATCAGCTTGAAAGGCACCTGCGCGGCACTGATGTCTTCGATGGAGAACTGGTTTGCGCCGCCCGATGCAGAATCGTTGGCGGTGATCTGCCAGTCATTGCCGGGTAAGGGGGCAGGACTGATGTCCTCGAACTTGATGCGTAGGTTGTTTTCCTTCAGGCGCAGGGAATCGAGACCAAAGATCTCATTGTTGACGCAATCAAAACCGGTACAGGTCGAGCCCTGGACGATGAGGTCGTCCAGGATCACCTGATCGGCGCGAGCGCTGTTTACCAGGGACAGGCCAAGCACTAGCGGAATGCAGAAAAGTCGTTTCATCATGATCTCCGCAGTACTTAGAGTGAACCGGCCAGGCGCGCTTCGATCGCCTCGATGCGGCGCTTGATCGCGTTGATCTGGGTGTCCTTTTCGGCGACCTTGCCGGCCAGTGCCTGAAGCGCCCCCAGGGCGACGCCCGCGACATCGGACGGTGCCAACCGGCGCGGATCGCTGCCGGTGCCGAACAGCTCGTGGAAGTCTTCGGCCATCGGCCCGAGATGCCGCTCGTGAACTGGTGCTGACTTGTAACGCCAGGCATACAGTGGCAGCGCCAGGACCTTGTCGAGCAGGGCGTTGCGGTCGACCGAGTGAATGTCGGTCTTCAGGGTGCGGCTGGAACCCTGGCTGAGGGTGCCGCTAATCGCCAGATTGCCCGAGTCATCGAGCCTGAACTGTCCCGACCCTGATGCTCCGGCCTGGGCAATGGTCCAGCTGCTGGCGTCGGCACGGGTTTCCCAGGCAATCCCCGGTGCCACGCTATAGCTGGCGGTCACCCCGCCGTTGTTGACCAGCGTCAGCAGGGTGCGTGGCGCCGTCGTGGCGTTGGCGTCCTCGATGCGTAGGCTGCTGCTGCCCTGGCTGCCGAGGATGTGCAGGCTGGCGGCCGGCGACGTGTTGCCGATGCCCACCTTGCCATCCGCCGCGATATCGATGCTGCTGGTCGGTGCCCCTGGCCGGATGCGCAGCGGCAGGTTGCTGCCGCCGGTCAGGTCACGGATGAAAAAGCCGGCATCATTGCCGCCTAGGTCCCAGGTATACGGGCTAAAACCCCCGTTGGCATCCTGTTCCAGGCGGATGGCAGGTGATGTGCCGGTCTTGATGTGCAGGTTCAGGATCGGTGCCGCGGTGCCTAGGCCGACGAGTCCGCTGGCGTTGATATGTAGGGAATTGCTGGGCGCACCCGCCATGATTTTCAGGGGCGTTTTCGCGCCGGTGATATCGTCGATCGCAAAGTAATTACCACCGCCGCCGCTGTCCGTATCGTTGGCCGTCAGCTGCCAGTCATTGCTCGGGAAAGTGCCAACGCTGGTGTCCTCGAACTTGATGCGCGTGTCGTTCGCCTTCAAGCGCACGGTGTCGAAGCCGAAGCTCTCGTTGTTGACGCAATCGGTCCCGGCGCAAATCGAGCCCTGAACGATCAGATCGTCCGGGATGACCTGGTCGGCGCGTGCGGGGACGGCGGCCAAAAGCGCCAGCGCCAGCGACGTCTGCAAGAAATTCGGCTTCATGTGGACTCCTTAAAAAGTGAAACAGATGGAAAGGGCAACCGGGTTGGGGGCCTGGCCAGTCGCCTGGAAAACGGCTTGTCAGTGAACTGACGAAATGGTTACGTCGAACACTCTATCCAATTGCATGCATAAACATAAAGTTTAAAAATAAAACTATTGTCATTCCAATAACACCTGTAAAGCCTATTAAAGTATTTCATAAAGCATAACTAATGGTAGGCCTGATCGGTATGGCCGTCCCGTAGCGGGTCATGCCCGCTCGGGTGGTAGGCGGCAATCGATCATTGCGGCATCGTTGGCAGTGGTCATCCTGAAGTGACCGGTATCGACGCCGGTTGGCTGCAACGGCCTGCCCGGAATGCTAGCCTCGGCAGTAAGTATAGGAAAAATAAACCACTTTTTCCATAATTTTTGAATGTACTGAAAGCTGGTTCAATTGTCAAACACGGTGATAATCGATCAAAAAATGACTGTATTCCGGCATTGCTGTCCGGTTGAAAACCGAATAAATTTAATTGGTTATGCGGTAAACAACAGGGGACAGACCAGAATGGCACTTACTTAAGCTTTTTCAGATGCCCATATTTCATCACTTGCTCCCTTGCCAAATCCCTTGTTTTTATCAGTAGCGGATAGGGTTTGGGGCGTCGCTTGATTGCCCTTGGCTCGATTCGTCCGGGGCGGTTGCCGACAGACTGCTCGGCTACCAGCGCCAGTATTTTTTGAGGTTATCCCCGTTCTCTTCTCGCGCTGACATCCCGCTCCAAGCCAACCAAAAGAGCCACGTGGAGCCTTCTGCCGAATCATTCCCGTGACCGTTTTCAGCGGCAGCCGTTGCGGGCTTTGCAGTATGCCCCCGTATTGGTACTGCAATGCGGCAAGCCGTGGATCAGGCGTTTCACCGCAGCATCATCGACGATGCCTTGACACGAACGATCCGGTTTTAGAGCTTGCGCGAGGAACATGGACAGCGTCTCTGTTGGCGGAAATAGCCGCTCGCGATACTCGGGCAATGAAGTTTCCAGCGTGTCCAGCAGATCGGGAGAAGTGAGCATATTGAAAAAATCGAATGCGTCGTTGGCGGCAGCGTAATGTTGGACGCGATGTTGTTTGGATAACGCAGAACGATTAATATGCATGCGGGCTGGCTCCGGGTGGTTGCGATGGTTTGGCGGCTGAATCGTACCACTATGCCAGCCTGTTTCTTTTGTTACTTCATGCGGTTAAGCATTAAGTAAGTGCCATTTGGGTCAGATACCGTCTTGAAAGTCAAGATTGCGGCTTGCAAAACTGACATCGAACGGCTGTCCCGATTTGATCACCCCGTAAATAAGATGCGCCAGTTTGCGCATCACCGCTCCCGCCACCGCCTTAGGTACCAGCCCTGTACTACTCAGCCTATCTCCAAATGCCCGAAGAGCTGGATTGTGCCTGCGCGCTACCAGTTCCGGCACAGGGTGAGCTAACCCCAGTTACACTGCGCTTTATGATTGATAAGGAGCCAATTCATGAAAATACTGATAACAGGCGGAACTGGATTTATTGGCCAAACATTATGCCCAGCATTACTTGCAGCGGGTCACACATTAACGGTTTATAGCCGCCACCCTGATAAAGTCACTGCCATGCTTGGCGATCAAGTTGCGCCACTCAATTCCTTGAAGACACTATCTGAGTCTGATTATTTTGAAGCCATTATCAATCTTGCCGGCGCCCCGATTTTTGGTAAACGTTGGACGGATGAACGCAAACTAGTTCTTCTACATAGCCGCATTGATATTACTGAGGATCTGGTGAAATTTATTGCGCGTGCACAAATTAAGCCTGAAGTTTTCTTGAGTGGCTCAGCAATTGGCTTCTATGGTAACCAGGGCGATACCATACTCGATGAAACATCACCTGGCCAAGACGATTTTGGCCGCCAGCTTTGTGTCGAATGGGAAAACGAGGCAGAAAAAGCCAAGGAGCATGGTGTTCGAGTATGCCAATTACGCACAGGCCTGGTTATTGGCAAAAATGGCGGTTTCTTACAACCGATGATACTGCCGTTCAAATTAGGGTTGGGTGGGCGACTAGGTAGTGGTAAACAATGGATGCCCTGGATTCATATTGACGACTATGTGGCCATTTGCTTGGCATTACTTAATAGCACTGAGCTTGATGGCCCATTTAACCTAACCGCACCTAACCCAGTTATTAACCAGGTATTTGCCCAAACATTGGCAAAAACCCTTCATCGCCCCGCTTTTCTACCTGCACCAGTATGGGTTCTTAAGTCATTGCTGGGTGAAATGTCTGAGTTGCTACTGGGCAGTCAACGTGTTATTCCCAGGCGGATATTAGGTGCTGACTATCAATTCAAGTTTACTGAGTTGGGTGCAGCGCTACATCAAGTTTTGTGTGATTAGATTATTAACACAGTGTGGGGTCAGATTTCACACAACAATATAAAGTAAATTCGTTGTGATGAAATAAAATGATGCAGGTAGTTTATATAATATATGTAATACACGATCTCGCTTCCCCTCAAGATAAAATCAATCCGGTAACGCAATTGGTTTCTGTTACAATTTAACTTGTGGTATTAGTTCCTAGTCTTCTTGCCACTATCTGAACTGGTTTTAAAAACCCATCTATCTGCCTAAGACTGGCGCCATTAAAGGCGACAGGCCGATTTTTTCTAGGAATAATTTATGACTTTCTCAGCCCTCGGTTTGTCCGATGAAATCGTCCGCGCCGTTACTGAGCGTGGTTACACTGAACCAACGCCAATTCAGGCGCAGGCCATTCCTGTTGTGCTATCAGGCGGCGATCTGCTGGCTGGTGCACAGACTGGCACCGGCAAGACTGCTGGCTTCACCCTACCTATCCTGCAACGTCTTACTGCTTCTGCGAAACCTGCAACCGGTAAGGCACCGATTCGCGCGTTGGTTCTTATCCCCACGCGCGAGCTTGCCGCACAGGTAGAAGAGAGTGTGCGCGATTATGGCAAATACCTGAAACTTACTTCAATGACAATGATCGGTGGCGTTAACATCAATCCGCAAATACAGCGCTTGAAAAGCCGTGTGGATATTTTGGTTGCCACCCCTGGCCGGTTGCTCGATCACTTACAGCAGAAAACGCTAAATTTATCGCATATAGAAATACTGGTGCTGGATGAAGCTGATCGCATGCTGGACATGGGCTTTATTCGCGACATCAAAAAAATCTTGGCTATATTGCCCAGGCAGCGGCAAAACCTGCTGTTTTCTGCGACCTTCTCCGACGAAATCAAAATGCTGGCCGATGGGCTGCTCAACAAACCGGCGATGATAGAAGTGGCGCGCCGCAACGCTACCGCAGAACTGATTACGCAGAAAATTTACCCGGTGGACCGCGAAAGAAAGCGTGAGTTGCTCACCCATCTTATCAAGGAACATAACTGGCATCAGGTGCTGGTGTTTACCCGCACCAAACACGGTGCCAACAAGTTAGCCGAACAACTCAATAAAGACAGCATTCCAGCGCTGGCCATCCATGGCAATAAGAGCCAAGCGGCGCGCACCCGCGCATTGGCGGAATTTAAATCCGGCAAACTGCAGGTGCTAGTGGCAACTGACATTGCTGCGCGTGGCATCGACATTATTGAATTGCCGCACGTAGTTAACTTCGAGATGCCCAATGTATCGGAAGATTATGTCCACACCTGTTGCCCGCAAACCGGTATTACAGCGTTCCGGTGGCTACAGTCGCTAAACAATGTCTTTAGGGGCACCTCTAAAAATTAAGAATTCTAAACAAGACTAGGCGCGAATAAAAAATGTTGACGCAGCATATAATTGATATGTAAGAAACATTTTTGTGAGCAACAACGTATTGTGACGAAATCTGAATTTGTAGGGATGCCCTTTGCCAAGACGCAGGGCCAAGTAATTAACTGGACTGGCTCCGACAAAATTAATAAATTTGTTTTTTTACTAAAATGAATACCACAACAGACGAAAAAATCATCGCTGCGACCAAACTGTGGTTGGAGCGGGTCGTCATTGGCTTCAACCTGTGCCCGTTTGCCAAGGCCGTCCACGTGAAAAATCAGATACGCTATGTGGTGAGTTCTGCGACCACGCATGAGGATTTACTAAGAGACCTCATGCAAGAGCTGGAAGTGTTGGCCGAAACGCCAGCTACAAATATCGACACTACCTTGCTTGTTCATCCCTATGTGCTCACTGATTTTATCGAGTACAACGACTTTCTCGATGTGGCCGATGCGGCGCTGGAAGACATGGATTTGGAAGGTTTGTTGCAAGTGGCTAGTTTTCACCCACAGTATCAGTTTGCTGGCACACAACCTGACGATATTGAAAACTACACCAACCGGTCGCCGTATCCTATGTTGCATCTGCTGCGCGAAGCAAGTGTCGTGCAGGCGGTGTCGGCTTTTCCTGAATCCGAAAAAATATTCGATAAGAACATTGAGACACTGCGCCGTTTGGGTCACGCAGGCTGGAATGATTTGGGGCTAACTAATCCTTCCCTGAAAAATTAATAACTGCGCAAAGACCTTGTAATGGTGACATCACCCACTTTCTCTTTACTTACCCCCGATTGCGTCATGAACGCGTTGGACAGCTTAAACTGCCGCAGCGATGGCCGTCTGTTAGCGCTGAACAGCTATGAGAACCGCGTCTATCAGGTAGGCATGGAAGAAGGCTCTCCGCTGGTAGCAAAATTTTATCGGCCGGGGCGCTGGACGAATGAAGCCATACTTGAAGAACACGCTTTCGTGCAGGAGTTGGTTGAGCGCGAAATTCCGGTGGTGCCCGCTTTGGTACTAAGGGGCGAAACACTGCACACTTTTGAAGGATTTCGCTTCGCCGTTTTTTCCAAGCGCGGCGGACGCGCGCCCGAACTTGAAGATCGAAACACGCTGGAATGGATGGGGCGCTTTCTGGGCCGCATCCACGCCATTGGCGCGCTCAAACCGTTTCAGCATCGCCCCACACTGGATATAGCGAGCTTCGGTGTTGAACCGCTTGATTTCTTACTGACAAATAATTTTATCCCGGCTGATCTTGATGCGGCCTATCGCAGCGTAGCAGAGCAGGCACTGGCGGGTGTGCGTCATTGCTTTGAGCGTGCCGGCAACAACGTAAGAGCGCTACGGCTGCATGGAGATTGTCATGCGGGTAATGTGCTGTGGACGGACGATGGCCCGCACTTCGTTGATTTCGATGATAGCCGCATGGGCCCTGCTGTGCAGGACTTGTGGATGCTGTTGTCGGGCGAGCGTGCTGACATGGCGCGGCAGTTGAATGATGTGCTGGCGGGGTATGAAGACTTTTACGATTTTGATTCATGTGAGTTGCATCTGGTCGAAGCTCTGCGTACCTTGCGCCTGATCCATTATTCCGCCTGGCTGGCACAGCGTTGGGATGATCCAGCCTTCAAGCAAGCCTTCCCGTGGTTTAATACTCAACACTATTGGCAAGATCGCATTCTGGAATTGCGCGAGCAGATCGCGCTGATGGATGAGCCTCCGCTATGGCCGATTTGATTGATATGCAAGCCCGTTGTGCTTGCGGCAGCAATAAAAATTTCACGGATTGTTGCGGGTGTTATATCGGGGGCAACACGCCTGCCCCCAGCGCAGAAGCATTGATGCGCTCCCGCTATGTCGCTTACACATTGGAATGCGAGGATTACATACTGGCAACTTGGCATCCCTCTACACGCCCCGCCCCGCAGGATGCGGCTGATAAAGTTAAGACAAAGTGGCTGGGGTTGGAGGTGAAGCGCCATGAGTACAATCTTCAGGAACCGGACCGCGCCGTAGTGGAGTTTGTGGCGCGCTATAAAATAGGTGGCCGTGCATATCGACTGCACGAAGTGAGCCGCTTCGTGCGCGAAGGCGACCTATGGTTTTATGTGGACGGAGATATTCGCTAAGTTAGACTTGAGCACTCTTAGAGTGCTGTTAGGCCAATGTACTTGTTTTTGCAACACCCGTATTTTAGCGCTAGAATTTATTGGCTTATCATGGCAACGGATTCTGTAACAGAGCCTGTACTACAAGTAATTGATGTACCCGCACCTGTTGCGCGTGATTTAATCACGCGAGAAGTGGCGCGCCGTCGCACCTTCGGCATCATCTCTCACCCGGATGCGGGCAAAACCACACTGACCGAAAAGTTACTGCTGTTTTCCGGTGCGATTCAATTGGCGGGTACGGTGAAGGCGCGCAAGAGTGGCCGCCACGCAACGTCCGACTGGATGGACATCGAGAAGCAACGCGGCATTTCTGTAGCCAGCTCAGTGATGCAATTCGAATATCGCAACCATGCAGTCAATCTGCTCGACACCCCCGGCCACCAGGATTTTTCAGAAGACACCTACCGCGTGCTCACTGCTGTGGATTCAGCGCTTATGGTTATCGACGCGGCCAAGGGCGTGGAAACGCAAACCATCAAATTGCTCAACGTGTGCCGTATGCGCAACACGCCCATCATAACTTTCATTAACAAGATGGACCGTGAAACGCGCGACCCGGTGGAATTGCTGGATGAAGTTGAGTCGGTCCTTAATATCCAGTGCGCACCGGTGACTTGGCCGCTGGGGATGGGCAAGACTTTTCGGGGTGTCTATCACTTATTGCGCGACGAGATTCTACTGTTCGCGGCTGGCGAAGAACGCGCCGATCAGGATTTTGAAATAGTTAAAGGCATCGATAACCCGCGCCTTATGGAAATGTTCCCGTTGGAAATAGAGCGGCTTAAAGCAGAAGTTGAGCTTTTACATGGCGCTTCGCATCCTTTTGATCTTGCCGCGTTTCTGGCCGGCACGCAAACCCCGTATTCTTCGGCTCCGCTATCAATAACTTCGGCGTGCGCGAAATTCTCAACGCCTTGTTGGATTGGGCACCAGCGCCATGTGCACGCGATGCCACTGTACGTGTTGTTGCACCTAACGAGGCGGCTTTTACTGGCTTCGTGTTCAAGATACAAGCCAACATGGACGCGAATCACCGTGATCGCATCGCCTTCTTGCGAGTTTGCTCCGGGCGCTTCGAGCGTGGCATGAAGATCAAACACCTGCGCATTAGCCGCGAAATTCGTGTGTCCAACGTTGTCACCTTTATGGCCTCCAGCCGTGAGCAGGTAGAAGAAGCTTACGCTGGCGACATCATCGGCTTACCCAACCACGGCAACATGCAGATCGGCGACAGCTTTTCCGAAGGCGAGTTATTGCAATTCACCGGCATTCCTTATTTCGCGCCAGACTTCTTCCGCTCCGTGCGTATCCGGAACCCGATCAAGGTCAAGCAGCTGCATAAAGGTTTGCAGCAGCTGGGTGAAGAGGGCGCGGTACAAGTATTCAAGCCAGTGAGTGGGGGTGATTTAATTCTGGGCGCGGTCGGCGTACTGCAGTTTGATGTAGTGGCCAGCCGCTTGATGGGTGAGTACGGCGTGGATGCGGTATTCGACGGCACCAATACCACGAGCGCGCGCTGGGTTACTTGTGACGACAAAAAAATGCTCGCCGATTTTGAAAAGGCCTTATCGCACAACGTCGCCTACGATGCCGCCAACAACATGGCCTATCTCGCACCGAACAGCGTCAATCTCAAGCTCACCCAGGAACGCTGGCCAAAAGTTGTTTTCCACACCACGCGCGAACATGCGGTGAAGCTGTAGTGGTCGGAGAATTTGTAGAGTGCGCTTGCACACCAAACGCATCTTTCTTCACTGTTCCCATTCCCCTTTGTTAGATGCTGTTGACCAACCCGCACTGCCTTGATCACTATGCAACACTATCAGTAAAATTTGGAAATGCCTTTTGGCATTGCTGTATGGGTGATAATGTCCGATCATCTTCATGCCGTCTGGCATGCTTACGAAAAATAACAAGAATTTTTTGCTAAATGGATTAAGGCTTTGGAATTTAATCGTTTTTTGTGGGACTTATATCGCGACTCCAAAGATGGACGCATAGCCATTGAGCGCGATGTTGCCGGTCACTTGGCAGCTACTCAGCAACTTAGAGACATCATCATTCACACACATAATGGGTTTCTTCGAGGAATCAAATGATGATTTGGTGGAAGATGTTGTTCTCGAACCAGAAGCAGTTAATCTTCGCGAATTGATTGCCGAGTATGCAGCGGAGCACACTGTCACCAATATGTGCGAGGCAGAGCAGCTTTTTACTTCGATTGCCGATAACGCTGTGGTATGGAGCTTTGAAGGTGATGAAGGCAAAAACATCTGGGGTGGGTTTGGCGGGGGTAAACTCAATGCAACACTTTATGGCGATATTTTTGGATCAATAGCAGGCCTCTCGGCTGGCCTGCATACAACTTATCCTGAGTTCTTCACCCCTTACCTATTCGCAACCCGATTTGATAAGTTCAGCAAACTTTGCCAGTCCTTTAATATTCGACTTCCCGAAGTTCCGGGCAAACTGAAAAAATGCGAGCGGGCATTGTATTACCTCGCCATTAACCGATCGCTTTACGACTTTCGCAAGCGCCATGAGCTTCACCACAGGAACTCAATGCTTTCCTCTATGACTTTGCTCCAAAAAGCCTCGTTCCTCGTCCTGATGGCGAATTGCCGCGGCCTTCCCGTATTTGGTTTTCCATAGGAGGGGTCGAAAACAATGGGGATTTTATGTGGTTGGACGCAGCAGATGAAAAATCAGTTAGTCATTGGCAAGGAAATTTGGAAACACGGCGTGGAGACATTATTCTGCTTTGGTGCGCCTCACCAAGAAGCTACCTGCATTCGGTTTGGCGTGCATTGGATGAAGGATTCAATGATCCATTCTTTTATTATTATTCGACGATCCGCGTTGGACAACCGATAAAAATTACGCCCATTCCTTTTGCGGAATTTTCAAAACACCCTTTGCTGGGCAAGAAATCATCTGTTCGCGCACATTTTCAGGGTGCCAGTGGAACGCCGTTTACTGTCGAGGAATATGCCGCAATCATTGATTTACTGCGGAAGCAAGGATTCGATCCTTCACAATTACCACAATCACCTGTAGCGGAAGAATTTTATAACGCCCAACTTGAAAACGAACGCGCCGTAGAAACCGAACTCGTAGAACCGCTATTAAGAAAACTCGGGTTTACTGAAAATGATTGGATTCGGCAGTTTCCAGTGAGGATGGGGCGCGGTGAGCGCAACTACCCAGACTACGTGTTTGGGGCTGATCCCCGCCCCGGAGAGGAAAGTGCTGTCGCATTGATTGAATGCAAATTGGACATCAGTACAAATAAAGAATTGAAGGAAACATTTGTCCAAGCAAAATCTTATGGATTGCGGCTGCGTGCAATAGTGTTAGCTTTAGCTGCAAGGCGTGGATTGTGGATATTCCGCCAGAGGGAAGACGGATTCTCCATCGAACATTTCACGTTTAAAACATGGAATGAATTATCTCATCCAGACGTGCTTCACGAGGTTTCGCTAGTTTTTGGTAAGCGTGCGATTGACAATTTAATTGAACAACGAAGCCATACTCGGAAGAAGTGAGGACAGAAAGTAAACTGACCCCGAAAAAAATTAATTCGTAGCTCTCATTTTTTAAAATAGGTAAACATGCAACAACTTGAATTCAAGCTTAATGGCGAATTTATCGAGCTAAACCAATTGCTTAAAATGGTTGGCGTGTGCGATAGTGGTGGAGCGGGCAAGGCTCTGGTCGCGGAAGGTGTGGTGTCGGTGGACGGGCACGTGGAATTGCGCAAAACCTGCAAAATACGTGCAGGGTCAGTGGTGACCCTGGGCGACGTGCGCATCACAGTGCTTGCATAATTTTCATGCTGTATATCTCCCACAACGTTACCATTCCAGATCATGAGATCGAGTTAACCGCCGTGCGTGCGCAGGGAGCGGGCGGACAGAACGTTAACAAGGTTTCCAGTGCTGTGCATCTGCGTTTCGACATCAATGCCTCATCGTTGCCGGAAGCATTTAAAGCGCGGCTCCTTGAGCTGCATGATCACCGCATCACCAAAGACGGCGTGGTGATTATCAAGGCGCAGGAATTTCGCAGTCAGGAAATGAATCGGGGTGAAGCATTGCGACGCTTGAAAGAGTTGGTGCAGAGTATCGCAGTGTTGCCCACCGTCCGTCGTGCAACAAAACCTACGCGCAGTTCGCAGAGAAAGCGTATGGATAGCAAAGCCAAGCATGGCGCAATTAAAAGTATGCGTGGCCGGGTAATAGAATAATTTTGGCAGAAGTCTACTTCTGCATGGGACGGATCCAGGAGCTATATGGCTATTAAAGCAACCATCTTCAAAGCCAATCTGCAAATCGCAGACATGGAACGTCACTATTACCAAGATCACGCGCTTACTCTTGCACGACACCCTTCTGAAACAGATGAGCGCATGATGGTGCGGTTGTTAGCCTTTGCATTGCATGCCCACGAATATCTGGAGTTCGGCCAAGGGATGACCGCTGATGATGAGGCGGATTTATGGCGGAAAGATTTAACGGGTGCGATTGAGTTGTGGATAGACGTCGGGCTTCCCGACGAAAAACTAATACGTAAAGCCTGTGGCCGCTCTAATCAAGTGATTGTTTACACCTATGGCGGCCGCGTCGCGGATATGTGGTTCGCACAAAACAACAGTCAATTCGAACGGCTCAAGAATCTGAGCGTGATTAACCTACCGCTGGAAAATACGCGCGCCATCGCCAAGCTGGCTCAGCGTAACATGCAGTTGCAATGCACCATTCAGGATGGGCAGGTATGGTTGAGCGATGGGAATGACAGTGCGCAGGTGGAACGGGTGTTGCTAAAAGTGCCGTCCACTCGCGGACATTGAGATTGGCTAGTCGGCGCTTAACGACTCGCTTAATTTCAACCGCTGCCGCCACACACAGCGCTTGCCCAACTTAGCGTGGCAAGCAACCGCGCTTAGCGTGCGCGCCAGCGCACCCCAGTGCTGGGCATTGGGCCGTTGATCAAAGCAAAAGTAAATGCCGCAAGCAGGGCAAGCGGCATTGCCCGGTAAAGATTGCGGCAACTTGTATCCGTGCTTGGGGCAATTAGTGTAGGTATTAGGTATTATTCCCACGCTTTACCGGCAAGCCAGCCAGACTTGCCGGAAGTTGCGTTGTTCTGATTTAGGTGGACGGGCTTCCATCATTAGTGCGATCGGGCTGGTCTGAGGAAGCTTTTATCTTCTAATTTGCGTTGTTTTTTTCTTCTTTCTTTTTTCTTGGCTAATTCTTTTGACGCTTTTCGAATTGAAAATTAGGTTGTACCAATTTGTCGCCTTTATTGTAGGGTTTACTTAAATGCCCGATTTGCAGTCGCTATTTTCACACATTTACGACTGTACATGGAGGGTGCTTTGGGGGGCTGGTACAAACCGCAAAATGCGGCTACACGAATTTATGCGGGTGTAAAGCGTTATGCGGCCAGCATTGCGTTTTAAATTGTAGGCGCGCTTTGTTCCTGCATATGTAAAACAGCCCAATGCCAATAGTCGAAATCTGCTCCCTTACTCAGCGCAAATGCTTGCGTCCCTCTTTCGGATGTTCCATCACCTGACATGCGCGGCGATAAGCCAGCAAGGTTTTCTGGGCATGGCCCAGCACGCTGTCATAAGGATAATTACCCGTCCCGTTCGCGGTGCCGACCGAGAAACCGGTAAGCAGTTCTATGCCTTCGCTCGTATGTTCGGCAGTGTAGATATGAAATAAACCTTTGGCGACGGCCTCAATGACCTTGTGTTCCAGCATCAGATGCCGGCGGTTACGGTGTGGAATCAGCACGCCTTGGCTGCCGTCCAGTCCGGCTGTTTCGCAGACACGAAAGTAACCTTCTATTTTTTCGTTAATTCCACCCACCGGTAATACTTCTCCGTGCTGATTGACCGCGCCGGTAACCGCGATACCTTGCTTGAGAGGCAAGCCCGACAAGGATGAAAGCAAAACATAAAGCTCGGCACAGGAAGCAGAATCCCCCTCTACTCCGTAATAATCCTGTTCAAACACAATGGATGCATTAAGCGCGAGCGGTGCAATATGGGCAAATAAGGCGGACATGTAGTTCTGCAAAATGAACACGCCCTTATCGTGGATCATTAAGCTGGCCAATTTTTTCACCATGTACGGAGATCAGTACATCACCTTCGGCAATGGATTCCTGTAAGCGTTGAGCGGGATAATCGTGGCGTAAGATGTGCGCACGAAGTGCAGCTTCTACATCCGCTACCTCGACCAGCAGACCGGCATGGGCGCGGCAGAGCGCAGCACTTTCCATTACGAGCGCCTCGGCGCGGGCGAAGATCGCGCTTTGGCGAGATTGATCATCCGTTTCGCGATGGGAATCTTCTAGCAAACGAGCTACGGCAGCGGCGGAAAAATGGGGTAGCCCCATCTCCCGGCAAGTGTGGGCGATAAAAATTGACGAAGCGCGGCGGGTTTCAGCGCTGGATAAAAAACTTTCGGCAAAATCCACTTTGACCCGAAAGCGGCGTGCGAACTCTGGATCCTCCTCCTGCAACGCATAATACTGTTCGCGCGAACCGATCAAAATGATCTTGACTTCAACATCCACCGCCTCTGGTTCGAGCGAAACGGCCGCAATCGGTGTGAGACCTGTACCCGGCTCTTCGATTTGCAGCTTGCCGCTACGCAACAAGCGCCGCAGCTTTTCCCACACCAGATCATCGGGTAGCAGGTCGCGTAGATGCAGCATGAGGAAGCCTCCGTGCGCTTTGTGCAGGCTACCAGCGCGGATGCAGGTAAAATCAGTTACCAGTACATCGTTTACGGTTTGATATTCAATGTTGCCGAACAGTGAACGGAATAATGGGTTATCTTCAACAATTACCGGCGCACCACTCAGGTCATGATTGTCAACTACCAGGTTCACCCGATAACGGGACAATACTTTGCTTAATGCCTCCTGCCGACTTTCTTCATCAGTATCGGAAACCTTGAAGTGTTCCAGATTATCGAGTACGTCCTGCATGACCTGCTCCAGATACGCACCAAGCTTGATGTAATCCGCGCCCTCCTTGTTCAATCCGTCCCTGATTTCCTTGTAATTCATGATTCCCAACAACGGCTTCACT
>JADKHS010000001.1 GCA_016721605.1 Nitrosomonadales bacterium | reverse complement strand
TTTTCGGCTCGATTGCGGACTTAATCTTGGTTATATTCATGGTAATTACAACTCCCGGGGGAAAACTTTCTTTATCAGATTTCACCCGCGCAAGGATCGTGGAGACTTTAGACTTTGCACAAAGAATCTCTAAGCGAAGTTCCTGAAACTGAATATCAGATGCGGTAATTAATAGTGAGTAGTCAGCCTCAGTTTCCGTGGCAACATTTCGCAACGCACCAACAAAAACAATTGGCTGGTCAACTAGCCAAAGCCTTTCCAAATCGACCGTGTATATCGACTGGAAATAAGAAGCCTTTATCTTCGCAATTGATGTCATCCAAGATGTGTCGGCACCTGATTTTTTCACGAATGCCTTAATGGCGGCTCGTGCAATCTCTTCGCCGTCGTTTTTGATTTCTTTACGTTGTTTTGGTTGGTTCGGCGAGTTGGACGGAGAACAGGCCCCGACAGATAACGCAGTTGCAACAAGTAACAGGAAAAATCTAGTAAGCATCATTTGAAGGCTCCAGTGCGCCGCCAAATTAGTGGGAAAGCCACGCGGCACATGCTCCAACGGCCGAGATAACTGCGGCGCTCACTGCTACCACGTAACCTCTCCTTTCTCGAAGTGCCTTCTCCATTTCGAGTACACGACGCTGAAGCTCTACTTCCAAAAGATGACCGTTCGAATCGTGTATGTGCTGTAGGGAACACCGAGTTGCGTTGCGTGCATCACAAAGAGCTTCACGTAGTGGTGCGTTGATTAAAGGAAGTGGTTCGATTAGTCTTCGAATCGCTTTGCGCGAATATCCCCGGCAAATATTCCGCCAAATATTGCCAGTACAGCCAGCAGAATAAGGAATTCGCCGTCCTCACCATTCCATTTTAATTCTCGAAACGCGGCAACCGCAAATAAGCCAGAGATAATGAGTCCTGCACCGACACCAAACCAGAATGCAAATGTTTTCAACTGTCGCATAGCCTCTCCAGATTCTACAATGCGCTCTAACGCCGAGCTAAAGATAGTTTGTAAGTCGCTGTGTTATTGATTATATATGTGCAGAAAAGTCACAAAACTAGGACTTACAAACTGACCAATGCGCGTAGCAATTGACGCTTGAGCGACTTGTTAAGTTCACTTTATTTTAAGATCCTTTTTAGCAATAACCAAAATTTCATTAAGGGCTGTTTGGTGAGCCTGATACTCTGATTCATATATTTCAGACATGGGCTCTTCACGGTAATTTAGCAGCTTTCTATTCCGAAGCTTATTTAGAACGTAATTTGCTTCATTTGAAATATAAAATGAACCTATATCTGTAGCTTTTGCTAAGGAAGATGAGGCACTTATATAATCAGTGTAGAGCTCAACTTCCTTGCTTTCTGATAAGCCAGTACCCTGACCATAATCTTCCTTATGAACACGAAAATATTTAATAAGGTTATATAAATTATTTATTATTTCAGCATAGGCCATCTCTCGTCTTTCCCAGCTTTTTTCTTTATAGAACTTATTAACAGCTAGTCTGGCTGCAAGAAATGCAGCTACAACTCCTGGAATTGTTCTTATTAAAAAATCTACTACCAAATCGATATCCATTAGCACCTACTATTTGAACGTGAGTCAAACATAACGTATAGCTTTTATCTGCTGCTCTCTCCAAGTTTGCTAAAACCGCGATTTTTTTGACGGCGGATAAACCTCTGGCAATAGTAGAACTAAACCTAAGGGGGATTGTAAGGTTTTGAACCTTAGCATCAATCCAATGTCCTCGCTAATCAAGATTTGCTCTACTTGAGATAGATAGCAATCTCACCTATACATATCACATGTTCTGCTTTCCTTATATTTTCGAGGGCGGTCACGATAACATGGCGAGGTGCGCCGATATTCATGCGCATGAATCCGCTGCCGCCCTCGCCAAACAGAATGCCGGGGCTCATGCCCACACCGGCTTCATGCACGAAGAAATGCTTGAGCTGCGCGTCGCTCATCCCCAGTGCCCGGCAATCAAGCCATAGCAGGTAGGTGCCCTCTGGTTTGATAAGCCGGATTTCCGGGAGATGGGCGGCCAGATAATTTTCGACGTAATCTCGTGTATCCCGCAGATAGGCCAGTAACTCATCCAGCCAAGTCTCACCTTCCCGGTAAGCGGCTTCGAAAGCAACGATACTAAAGGGGTTGGCTGCGCTGATGTGCATCCTGTCAAATATCTGGGTGATAGCCGCGCGATGCTTAGCATCCGGCACGATGAGCGTGGAAAGATTCAGCCCGGGGATGTTGAATGTTTTGCTGGGTGCAACGGCAGTAATGACGTGATCGGGTTCTCTGCCAGCGTCGCGAGCGTGGTGTGTTTATTTTCGGGGTAGATCAAATCTGCGTGGATTTCGTCTGAAAATATGAGCAGATCGTATTTTTTTGCGATTCGCAGGAGGTGCTTCAATTCCGGCTTGCGCCATACCCTCCCAACCGGGTTGTGCGGTGAGCATAGCAACAGCATACGCGCCTTAGCTGCACATTGTTCCAAGTGGTCGAAATCGATGGCATAGTGACCATTCTCCATGCGCAGCGGATTTTGCAGCAGAGCTCTACCGGTGTTTGTGACAGCCGAAAAAAATGGAAAATACACTGGCGGCTGTACGATTACCGCTTCACCCGGCTCGGCAAAAGCCATGACAGCGGCGTGCAACGAGGGCACTACGCCGGGGCACATCATGATCCACTCGCGCTGTACCTCCCAACCGTGGCGTCGCCTAAGCCAATCTATCAGCGATTCGTACAAGCTGTCCGGGTACTGGGTGTAGCCATACACGGGATGGGCGGCGCGCTCGGCGAGGGCACGGGTCACGGCGGGCGGGGCGGCAAAATCCATATCGGCAATCCACAGCGGGATGACTTCGCTTGTGCCAAACATGTTATTCCGCCCGTCATATTTGACACTGGCGGTATCGGCACGATTGATGTCGCGGTCAAAACTGCTACTCAAGTAATTTCTCCTAGACCGTTGCTTCTGACAGCGTATGAAAGTGAATTCTATTGTATCGAACGGTACAATATTCCACACTACTTATTCTATGGAAAAGGTAGCAATGGATATCACTAACGATACACGCCTCTTCGTGCTGACCATAGCAGAATTGATTCTGCTGTTTGTCACGTCTTTCCTAACGGGCTGCGCCACGGTGGAAAACCGTCCGGCGGTACTTAAAGACGATGTTTTGACTGCTTGCCGGACGCTGTACCAGGAAGTTGATGCAGCCATTGATCGTGCGGGGGTACGCGACTACGGTTCATCGCCGGTTCGAGATTTTCCCTACTTGCGTACAACACGCCTGCTCGCTTCGTTCGGCGGCGAGTTGACCGCACAGAAACACTGGACGGCATGGACCACGCACATGGCAGAGCTGGATGCTGAGTCACGTGCGCTGGAGTTACGTAATCTGCCCGCGACGGTAGGGTGGCGACGCAACGACACCTTAGGTGAGGAACTCAACCGCTGCCGCGAACGCTTGCTTGCCGCCGATCTCGCGCAACCGGAGCGCCGCGCCATGTTGCGCGATGCCGCTCACGTTCCGGATGATTATGTCACCTGGTGGCAAGTGCTCGGCCTTTATCCGCTCACCGCGCCGGTCGTTTCCACCAGAATATCGGCTTGGCATATCGAGACACACAACACCTTCGCCACACCGTTGGAAGCGCTGCCAGTTGCTGGCGAACTGGTACGCTGGGCGTCATCGCCCGGTGCGCTGCTCACTGCTTCACAGGTGGGCGACATTCTGCATCGCTCCCTGGATCCACTCGGTATCCCCATGCCGACGGTCAGCGACCTCGACCGGCTCTTCGACACCTTTGCCCCGGTATGGGAGGTGGATGTAGTGGATAACAATGATCGTATCGGAATGGCGCGCTGGGATAACGGGCCGGTGGTGGACGTGGCGCGCCCGACACTGTATCGCAAGGTCTCGCACACCCGTTTCGGCGATCAAGTGCTATTACAACTCAATTATATTGTCTGGTTTCCAGCGCGCCCCGGCAACGACATTTATGCCGGACAGCTAGACGGCATAAACTGGCGAGTGACGTTAGGCCCGAACGGCGAGCCGTGGCTGTATGACGTTATCCATAACTGCGGTTGCTACCACGAATTCTTCCCGAGCCGTCACCTACGTCTGCGCGACGACCTTCCCACTTCCTATTTTGAACGCCCACTGCTGCCACAACCTGCACCTGAACAACCACCACTGGTGCTGCGCATCGCTCCCGGCACCCACTTTATTCAGCGAATCTATCACGATGAATCACCGCTGAAATTACTGTCTGAGGTACAACCGAGGGCCTGGGAGGAATACGATGCATTGCGTTCCCTGCCCACTGCTGACGGTTACCACAGCCTGTTCGGCCGATACGGTTTAATCGCCGGCACGGAGCGCCCTGAGCGTTTTCTATTGTGGCCCATGGGCATCCGCTCGCCGGGTGCGATGCGCCAGTGGGGGCGTCACGCCACCGCTTTTGTCGGTCGCCGCCATTTTGATGATGCTTTTCTCATCGAATCGCTATTTACAAAAGCGCCATGAGGAATCAGATTAATATCGCCGTTTTGCAGTTGAGAACAATAATGTGAGTACACGGTCAAATCTTTCAAACTTCCAAAAGGAATTGCCATGAAACGACGAACCCTACTGCAAAGTCTTGCCATGCTGGCCGCGCTCCCGTTGATTTCGGCTTGTTCGCGCGACAGGGCAGCTGTAAATGCCATCAATGCAATCACGGTTACGCCTCTGAATAAACCGCATGAGGCGTGGCGTGCGTTGGTCTCCGTTGATGCGTACAAGGTGCTGTTTGAAGAGGATACCGAGCGGCAAAATAGTAGCGAGCTTAATCATGAGCATCGTGATGGCACCTATATTTGTGCCGCTTGTTATTTGCCTTTGTTCGAAAGTGCGCACAAATTTGACAGTGGCACGGGCTGGCCTAGCTTTACCCAGGCCATTGCGGAGCATGTGGGAACAAAACGCGATTTCAAACTGATTCTGCCCCGCACCGAATATCACTGTGCGCGCTGCGGCGGCCACCAAGGCCATTTGTTTAATGATGGCCCACCGCCTCGTAATGAGCGCTGGTGCAATAACGGTGTAGCGTTGCGATTTATTCCGAAAAACGAACCCTTGCCAGCGCTCAGGAGCTGATTATGACAATATTGAGTCCATTATTTTTTGATAAAAAAGCCCGCAGTACGCTTAGCATTGCCGTGTTGGTACTTACCGTATTTGCTGCCTGTGGGCAATCGAGAGCACAGAATTCATCCGTAGTCTCCAACGGGCGGGCTGAACCAGTGGTAGGCGTTGCCACCTTTGCTGGCGGTTGCTTCTGGTGCACCGAAGCAGATTTCGACAAGATACCGGGCGTGATTTCCACTACATCGGGTTATATCGGCGGCACAGTGATCAATCCGACATACGAACAAGTATCTGCCGGCAAGACTGGCCATGTTGAAGCGGTGCAAGTGCGTTTTGACCCAGCCAAGACCAATTTCGCCAAACTGCTGGCCGCATACTGGCCGACGATAGATCCGCTAACGCCTAATCGCCAATTTTGCGATAGTGGCATGCAGTACCGTAGCGTCATTTTTTATCACAATGCGGATCAACGACAACAAGCCGAAGCATCTAAGGCCGGGCTGGTATCTTCTGGCCGTTTTACCCAGCCAATTGTGACCGAGTTGTTGCCTGCCACAGCATTCTATCCGGCGGAGGAGTATCACCAAGATTTTCACATCAAAAATCCAGTTCGTTACAAATACTATCGTTACAGCTGTGGTCGCGATGCCCGCTTAAAAGAGGTGTGGAGCAAAAAGAACTGATAGTTTTTACTATAGGGAGCATTCTTAATTTTTAGAGGCGCCCTTACGAAATTATGACGCCGGTGAATTATCTGGTGAAGGTTGGTTGTCTGAATCAGATGCCGGTTGAGGTGCGACCCGCAGCCATCCTCCAGGGCATTGATTGACGTACGGATAATAGGCTTTGGCATCAACACAGTAGTACCACCATGATGCTTGAGCATTTTGCGGGGAATCATTAGATGCTTCTTGTGTATCAATTTGAGGTTCGTCGCTTCGCTCGATGTAAGTTACGGTCTCGGGCTGTGCCACTGGGTAATAAACGGGAGCAGGCGGGTAATAATAGGGTGCTCCATAGTACGAGGTTCCATAATACGAGGTTCTATAGTACGGGTATGGGTAAGATCCATATCTGAAACCAATCGGCGCACCCAAGTAGATGCCCACATTCCTACCCCGATTCCAGTTGCCGCCGCGCCAGCTGCCGCCTACGGGTCTGCTACCGCTAAATCCAGGGCCTCCCACACGACCGCCGCCAACGTGCCCACCGCCGCTAAATCCAGGCCCTCCCGCACGACCGCCGCCTACCTGTCCGCCACCGCCTGACCCTCTGGCTTGCCCGCCCCATAAGCCTGCCGCAAATGCCGCAGTGCTCATTAATGTTCCAACCAACAGCACCGTAATTAAAACTAATGGCCGGCTGATTTCTGATGTTCGTATCATGTCTATGCCCCTATCGTTCAGTGTATGTAATAAAGCTGATTTGCAGAATTGCTATCCCGTACGCTTAAGAAGCGATTCCACTCTGGTTTTCATAAAACACGCTTGACCGATAATTGGAGACAACGATCATCATTCAGTTCCAAGCCATTGCATAACCACTCTAATAATTCTGTGTATATCGGTAAAAACGTATACCTTTAAATGACCGTTGACAAGTACGCCGATTTAATAACAGGGAAGTGCAGATTAAATCCGTTCGCATTGAGCGATAGGCTTTATGTTCTGCTCTTAGAAACTTGATCCGGGTTGAGCCAGGAATGCAAGCTCTTCCTCTGTAGATTGGCGGCCAAGCGTTGCGTTGCGATGCGGATAACGACCAAAGCGGTCGATAATAGCCTTGTGCCGAAGCTCAAAGTCGTAGTTGCTTTTGGCCCGTTCTCTTTGTATAGACGCTCTGCTATCTCGTGGATCCGCTTCGACTCGCTGTGCATGTACGGCGTGTATATGAAGATGCGCTCTTCTTCCGGGAGCGTGAGGTCCGCTTTTGCCGCCACAGCCTCTTGGGCTAGTGCTAAGGCCAAAGTGTCGGCTGCGAAGGCGAGCCTGTCTCCCCGGTACATGTTTCTGGAAAACTGGTCCAGAACGATGATTTCAGCCAGTCTCCCTTTGGGCTGTTCGCGCCACTCGAACAACTCCGAACGGGTTGCCCGGCCATGGAGATCAGAAAACCGCTTCACGATCAACTGATCAAACTCTGCGTCCACTTTCCACCACTGGACAGGAGATATTTCTTTGAACCAGAATTGAAGTACAGATTGGTACATGGCTTCCCCGATGCGAGTGTTGGGAAATGCAACCTATATGTCGAACTGTCTCATGATGCCTATTCTGAAGAGATCTCGATCGTTTTTGATGTAAAGGTGGTAACTCGGCTGAAATTAACAAATCCCTTCCATTTGGTGTCAATAAATCGTTCGACTTGAAACGAAATCAGGCTATGCAATTGAAGATTGCCCGATCCCCGTTTATTAGTCGCTACGTAAGGGCCGATACCAGCACTGGCAGCCCAATTCTTGTCCAAGGGTTGTACAAACCATCCTTGGACAGCAACACCATGGCGATGCACTCGTACCTCATCGTCACCTTCCATAATCCCAGAAACCGAAGCCCCCCAATGGTTCCCATAGTATTTTTTTGCTTCGGCAGCGAACCCCGGAACCCCCTCTGATCCTCCATGATTCGTTTGGGAGATGCCTGCGGTTACTCCAAGCCAAATCGGATTCTCATAGGCTCCTGACGGAATGCGTGCGGGAGCGTTATCAAAATATTTCCCGACTCCAACAAGCAAGGCAATTGAGGAGTGTGTTGCCGGAATGGAAACATGGTTTAGTGCATACCGCATATGCAATCCTGGAGAAAACCTTTCCAGATCCACCAAAGCTGCAACTGAAAGCAGCGCTCCCAATTTCGCATCATTGAATTCGGTACCCTTGATGGTTGTGGTATTCATACTAAAGTAGGGGCCGAGTCCAAATTCTAAATTTAGCTTTTGGTTTACGGGCTTTCTGTAAACTATCTGGGCACCAAAGCCATCGCGGTGGTTATTATCAGGATGTCCTTCATTGAAATGAAAGACATCGAGACGAAATTTTTCATCCGTTAGATTAAGTTTTTCGGAAAGGAATGCGGGGACACTTATTTCTTTACCGAACCGAAATTCAAAGGTTCGCCCTTCCATGGATCTGTCACCCACTACGCCGTCGCCATACGCGAATCCATTTCCTATAATTGCCGATGCATACGCGTTGCTGTAGCTATCAGTAACTTTTGAATAGGATGCGTCTTGCGGAGGATTTGATTTTCCATTTTTATTTTCATGGTCTTGGCCATAAGCTATTAAAGGAAAAATTAGCAGAATAACTAGAGAAAGATGTCGCATTTTTTAAAGTGGCCTATATTTTGTTTCCAGGGAATGGTTCATTTTACATTACGTTTCGGATAAGTGGGAACGGGCGAACCGCTGAAATCACCGAGAACGTTGGATTCCAATTGAACTACGCCAAGCAATTCTAGGACGCTTTTCCTTTTTCGCCTGAACGCTGTTAATGAATATTGGCAAGACGCTGTCTATCCATCTGATTTTTCCGCTGTTAGCCGCATTGACTTGAACTGCCGGGCAATAGGGTGATGGAGTTTCGGCAGGAGGTCAATGTTCGACGCTGGCTGGTGCCAATGAAGTGCGGGTTGGGTGTATCTATTCCCATTTATCCAGTACTGGGTCGTCCAGGCACGTGAGCACTATATATTTGGATTGTCTTGCGGGGGGCTGGCACTGATTTGATGAGAAATAGTACCAACGTAAAGCATCACAAATGCCTCAAGTTGACGTGGTGATTTAGCTTCTCATTGCCACTAATGAGAAGCTAAAGGTAACTGGTTACGTGGTGCAGTGATGATGTCCGCCAGAACGGCTCTTGTGGCAAGTCTAAATAAAAAACAATCAGCGGGTTACTGGGCTATTTAATGATTTTTCCAATTCTGCGGCAGGTCTGAATCCGGGGATCAGAACACCATCAGCAAAGATCAGTGCCGGGGTACCATTTATGTTTAATTTTTGGCTGAGTTCCATTAATTTCGCGGTGGGGGTGTCGCATGTTCCCGCAGGTGGTTGCACGTTATTTAGCATCAAATTGTCCCACGCTTTGACTTGATCCTTGCTGCACCAAACACCCTGTACTTTTTTGTCGGAACCTTGGAATATAGATAGCATGAATAAGTAAAGTGTGACGTTGTCCACATTTTTCAACTCGCCTTCCAGCTTTTTGCAGAAGCCACAATTCGGATCACTAAAATAAGCCATCTTCCGCTGTCCATTACCTTTAACTTTTTTTATGGCAAGGTCGAAAGGGAGGCTATTGAAGGCTATAGCGAATAATCTGTGTGAGCGTTCCTCCGTCAAATTACGCATAGTTTTTAGGTCAGTGATGTTGCCGCTGATGAGGTACTGCGCTTTTTCATCGGTATACAACAACTGGCCTTGTGCCACTGCTTCGTACAGGCCGAGAATATTGGCCTTGTTGGTTTTTTCGATCTTGCCAAGCTGTGGATAATTTTTTTGCAGAATGTCTTTAACCTTGGCTGCATCGGCATGAGCATAGGAAAAGGAAAGCGAGGCAAGCAGTACCAGAAATAATTTAATCATGATGAATTCCTGAAAGAAGTTAATTGAGTGCGTGGCGCGCCAGCATTTTTTTCAACGGTGCAATACGGTTGGTAGCCGCAAGACCAACGTTGCGCACGGCGCGCAGTAGCGGATTACTGTTATTGAACAATTTTTTTAGTGCATCAGTCGTGAGCACCATGGACAGGACATCTTCCTTACGTGCACGTTCATAACGACGTAACAGGTGCATGTTACCGCAATCTTGTAGTGCGTCACGTTGTAACAATACTTGCGCCAGTTGGCGTGCATCGCGAAAACCAAGGTTGACGCCCTGTCCGGCAAGAGGATGTATATTGTGCGCGGCATCACCCACCAGCGCCAGACGTGGCTTAATGATTTGTGGCAGGTTCAACAAACGCAACGGGAATGCGGCGGGAGGGGTGACCAGTTGCAGTGCGCCCAGGGTGTGGTGCGAGGCGGCAGCAACTTGCGCACATAGCTCTTCATGCGGCAGTTGCAGCAAGATTCCTGATTTTTCCGGGCTTACCGACCACACCATTGAAACCATTTGCTGCGGCAATGGTAGCAAGGCGAGAATGCCGTCCGGCTGAAACCATTGAAAAGCCGTGGCCCGGTGTGATTTTTCGACGGTGAAATTCGCT
Organism: Nitrosomonadales bacterium; assembly: GCA_016721605.1. GTDB lineage: Bacteria > Pseudomonadota > Gammaproteobacteria > Burkholderiales > Gallionellaceae > Nitrotoga. Next base: position 327,379 of record JADKHS010000001.1, on the reverse strand, counting down.
ACTACGCCATGTTGGTTATAAAGTGTGGGCGGTGCAACGATATCGGCCTGTTGTCGCACCCAGGAATTTCCCCCATCCGCGCCGACCACCAGTTTTGCCTTGAGCGTCCGTCCATCTTCCAGTTGCAGGTACGCGGCATCATCATGCCAGACCAGGCTGGCACAGTGCGCCGGGTGAAACAAGGTTAAATTGTCCTGCTCTTGTAATCCTTGCCACAGCACTTGCTGCAGCAGACGATTTTCAAGGATGAACGCCAATTCCGGCACGCCCAGTTGATAAGCACTGAAATCAAGTTCCATGTCCTCATCGCCAAACACGCGCATGGTTTCGACCGGCTGCACGCGGTTCATATCCAGTTGTTGCCAGGCATCGCATTGCGTAAGAAAGGCAGCTCCGCCGGGGCTGATAGCATAGATGCGGTTGTCCCAGCCGTCATTAGAGTGGGCTGTGGGTTGGGTTTCCACCAGAGCCATGTTCAACCCGCTGGACTTGAGCGCTGCGGCTAGGCTGGCACCAACCAGGCCGCCGCCGATAATCAGGACGTCGAATGTCATCGCTAAAATATTTTTTCACTTCTGGACGGGTGATGATAGCACGGGACGTTTGATTAATTTATAATCTGCCACCTTTCGGAAAACGTCATGCGCATCGGTCCCTATCACCTCAAGAACAACCTGATCGTTGCCCCTATGGCGGGAGTGACCGATCGTCCATTTCGCATGCTGTGCAAAAGTATGGGCGCAGGCATGGCGGTGAGCGAGATGGTGTCTTCCAATTCCCTGCTCTACGGGTCTGAAAAGACCAAGCGGCGCGCTAATCACGAGGGCGAAGTCGATCCTATCTCGGTGCAGATTGTCGGTGCCGACCCCAAAATGCTGGCGCGGGCCGCCCAATATAATGTGGATGAGGGCGCACAGATCATCGACATAAACATGGGTTGTCCCGCGAAGAAAATTTGCAACGTGATGGCCGGTTCTGCGCTGTTGCAAGATGAAGCGCTGGTAGCGCAAATATTGGAGGCGGTGGTAGGTGCGGTGGCCGTGCCGGTGACGCTTAAAATACGTACCGGCTGGGATAAGCAAAACCGAAATGCAATTCGTATCGCCCAAATCGCCGAGGCGAGCGGCATTCAGGCACTCGCCATTCATGGCCGGACCCGTGCTTGCGCTTATACCGGCGATGCGGAATATGACACCATCACCGCAGTGAAGGCCAACGTCAACATTCCGGTTATCGCTAACGGTGATATCACCTCCCCGGAAAAAGCCCGCTATGTTTTACGGCAGACCGGCGCTGATGCCGTAATGATAGGGCGTGCCGCACAAGGACGTCCGTGGCTGTTTCGTGAAATCGAGCATTTCATCAAGACCGGCACACATCTACCTGCTCCGCAAGTGATCGAGGTGCATCGCGTGCTGCTTAAGCATGTATATGAACTTTACTCATTCTATGGTGAACATACGGGTTTGCGCGTAGCGCGCAAACACATCTCCTGGTATACGAAAGGACTGATTGGTTCTGCGCATTTTCGCCACCATATGAATCAATTGGAAAGTAGTGCAGAACAGTTGATGGCGGTGAATGATTTTTTTGATCGGCAATTTCAGGGCGGCGAGCGCCTACAATATGTTGAGGGGCTGGCCGCATGAAAAATGAAGATGATTGTTTGTTAGGTGAAAACGACGTCGCGAAATATGTGCGTAAGGCAGTGGGCGATTATTTCAAAGATCTTGATGGCGAAACCCCTTCGTGTGCGATGTATGACATGGTAATGAACTGCGTTGAGAAGCCATTAATTGAAGCGGTTCTACAACATGTGGGCGGAAATCAGACGCGTGCAGCTGAATTGTTAGGCCTTAACCGTAATACATTACGCAAGAAAATTCAGCAACACAGTACTCCGAGCGAAACTTCGAAATTACGGCCTAATATCCGATCCGAACACAAGGCTGTTCAACGGCCTCAACTTGTTAAAACGAACGAAAAGAAAAGTTAACTATGGCAGCAATCAAACAAGCCCTCATTAGTGTGTCGGACAAAACCGGCGTGCTGGAATTCGCCAAGGGTTTGCATCAGCTAGGCGTTACCATCCTGTCTACTGGCGGCACGGCTAAGATGCTTGCCGACAAGGGTATTCCAGTCACGGAAGTGGCCGATTACACCGGTTTTCCTGAAATGCTGGATGGACGCGTGAAGACACTGCAACCGAAAGTCCATGCAGGCATTCTGGCTCGACGGGATCTGCCGGAACATGTCGCCACGCTGGAGAAGTACAGCATTCCGACCATTGATCTGGTAGTAGTGAACTTATATCCGTTCGGTGCCACCATTGCCAAACCCGATTGCACGCTGGCAGATGCCATCGAGAACATCGACATTGGCGGACCTACCATGGTGCGCGCCGCAGCGAAAAATCATCAGCATGTAGCCATCGTCACCGACTCAAAAGACTACAGCGCCGTTCTGACCGAAATGCAGGCTAATGGCGGCGCGGTTTCTCAGCGCCACGCGTTTCGATCTGGCGAAAAAGCTTTCTCGCACACTGCCGCGTATGACAGCGCGATCAGCAATTACCTGACTGCAATTCAATCCGACGGCACACGAAGCGACTATCCGACACAAATCAACTTCAACTTCACCAAAGTGCAGGACATGCGCTACGGCGAAAATCCACACCAAAATGCAGCTTTCTACCGTGACCTGGATGCGGTGCCGGGCGGCATTGCCGATTACACCCAGTTGCAGGGCAAGGAGTTGTCCTATAACAATATCGGCGATGCCGATGCGGCGTGGGAATGTGTCAAGACCTTTGGGCAGCCCGCCTGCGTCATCGTCAAGCATGCCAATCCGTGCGGCGTGGCGATTGCCGATGCACCGCTTAATGCCTACAAGTTGGCTTATACAACAGACCCTACCTCCGCATTCGGCGGCATCATCGCTTTTAACCGCGAGCTGGATGCAGATACCGCAACGGCTATTACAGCCAATCAATTTGTTGAAGTGATTATTGCGCCTTCGGTGACTGAAGCGGCACAACAGATCCTAGCAGCAAAACAAAATGTGCGCCTGCTCACCGTGCCACTGTCTAAGTCGCATAATCAATATGATTTTAAGCGCGTGAATGGCGGTTTACTGGTGCAATCACCTGATACTTTGGACGTACAAGTTGAGCAACTGCGCGTGGTTACCAAACTACAGCCGAGTGCTGAACAGTTACAGGACCTGTTGTTTGCCTGGCGCGTGGCGAAGTATGTGAAATCAAACGCCATCGTGTTCTGCAAAAATGGACGTACGCTAGGCGTAGGCGCCGGGCAAATGAGCCGGGTAGATAGCACCCGTATCGCTACAATCAAGGCACAAAATGCGACTTGTAGTTTAGTTGATTCAGTCGTCGCATCAGATGCTTTCTTCCCGTTTCGTGATGGCGTAGATGTGCTAGCTGAAGCAGGCGCGAAAGCAGTCATTCAGCCCGGTGGCAGCATGCGCGATGAGGAAGTTATTGCAGCAGCCGATGAACATGGGCTAGTCATGGTATTTACGGGTTATCGACATTTCAGACATTAGAAGCTTTAACCGCAGGGACACGCTCTCGCTTTACTTGCTCCAAAGTTTTTGTTTTTGTGATTTCTGTGACAAATTCTGGGTTATGTTATGAAAATTCTGGTTGTTGGGAGTGGTGGTCGTGAACATGCACTAGCGTGGCGTTTGGCGCAAGCCGCTAAGGTACAGAGGGTATACGTCGCTCCAGGCAATGCCGGCACAGCGCTTGAAGGCGGCGTGGAAAACATTGCCATCACAACTATTCCCGATCTCATTGCATTCGCGCAACGTGAGCAAATCCACTTTACCGTAGTTGGCCCGGAAGCACCCTTAGCGGCTGGAATAGTGGATAGATTTCGTGCCGCTGGCCTTAAAATTTTTGGCCCTACCAAAGCGGCAGCACAACTGGAAAGCTCCAAAGATTTCGCCAAAAATTTCATGGTGCGCCACCATATTCCCACTGCACTTCATCAGTCCTTTAGTAACATCGCGGATGCGTGCGCTTACGTGGAAAAACAGGGTGCACCCATTGTGATCAAAGCTGATGGCTTAGCTGCTGGCAAAGGCGTAGTTGTAGCAATGACAGTGCAAGAAGCTCACGAAGCCATAACCATGATGTTGTCCGGCAACAAATTGGGGGATGCCGGCGCACGCGTAATAATCGAGGAATTTTTGGTCGGCGAGGAAGCCAGTTTCATTGTCATGGTGGACGGCAAGCATGTGCTGCCACTGGCGACTAGCCAGGACATAAACGCTTGCTAGATGGTGATTATGGACTAATACCGGCGGCATGGGCGCGTATTCCCCTGCACCGGTGGTGACACCGGAACTGCATGCGCGCGTGTTGCGCGAGGTGATACTTCCAGTAGTACAGGGCATGGAACAAGAAGGGATTACTTACACCGGTTTTCTATATGCCGGCCTGATGATAGACCCACAAAATAATTACAAGGTGCTGGAGTTTAATTGTCGTATGGGTGATCCGGAAACCCAGCCAATCATGTTGCGCCTGAAGAGTGATCTGCTGGTGTTGCTGGAGCATGCAGTCAACGGTACCTTGAATAAGGTAGAGGCGGAATGGGACAGACGCGCTGCGCTCGGTCTGGTATTGGCTGCCGCCAACTATCCCGCCGCGAAAAGGCGATGTCATTACCGGCTTGCCCAAAGCACAGGAAGATGCACATGTGTTTCATGCTGGCACCGTTATGCAGGATGGCAAAATAGTTACCAGTGGAGGACGTGTGTTGTGCGTTACTACGTTAGGCGATAGCGTGAAAATTGCGCAGCGCCGCGCTTATCAGGTTGCCGAGAGCATTCATTTCGATGGCTGTCAGATGCGCCACGATATCGGCTATCGCGCTACCCTGTCCAGAAAATAACGGCCATTTCAGAATGCAGCTGTTTCAATTCCGCAGAATATCGGTATGGCTTAAGGCTACTCCAGCATACAAGCGCGTGATACAGCATCTGTAAAGGCTCAAGGAATACGTACATGGATGAGTAGTAGTTCATCGCAAATAAATACGAAATCAATCGGAGGAAGCATGGATAGTGCCGCGGTCAAAAAATTCTTGTTCGAGTTGCAAGACACGATTGTGGCTCGTTTGGAACAGGTGGACGGCAATAAATTTCGGCGTGACAGTTGGGATCGCCCGGAAGGTGGCGGCGGTAGAGGTTGCATCCTTGAAGAAGGAAATGTCCTAGAGCGCGGCGGGGTAGCGTTCTCTCATGTTACAGGCGACAAAATGCCTCCTTCCGCTACGGCACATCGTCCGGAATTGGCAGGGTGCACATGGGAGGCAATGGGCGTGTCATTGGTATTTCACCCGCGTAACCCATATGCACCCACTGTGCATATGAATGTACGCATGTTCATGGCAAAAAAAAATAATGGTGAAATCGCATTCTGGTTTGGCGGTGGAATGGATTTGACCCCCTATTATGGTTTTGAGGAAGATGCCGTACATTTCCATCAGACTGCCAGAACGCGCTAACACCGTTTGGTAATCATCTCTTCCCAAAATATAAAAGTGGTGCGATGAATATTTCTTTGTTAAGCATCGCAATGAACCTCGAGGTGTGGGCGGTATCTTCTTCGACGACTTGAGCGAGCCGGATTTTGCTACTGCTTTGCCATTCAACAAAGCGTTGGGAATCACTTTATTTCCGCCTATGTGCCCCTATTCTTGAACGCCGCAAGGACACGCCCTATGGTGAGCGTGAACGTGATTTCCAGCTTTATCGGCGCGGGCGTTATGTCGAATTCAATCTGGTAATAGACCGTGGCACCATCTTCGGGCTGCAAAGCAATGGGCGTATCGAATCTATTTTGCTATCCATGCCACCACTAGTGAAGTGGCGCTATGACTGGCACCCAGAGAATGGCTCGCCTGAGGCGGAGTTGTATGAGAAATTTTTAGTGCCCAAGGATTGGGTGTAAATTTTGTTGTTAGTTATTGAAGTTGGTTATTTATATGTTGGGTCATTCTGCCCTTTTATCTCAAGGCCATTCCCCGCAGCATTTTGAAAATGCCATTCTTTAGGACGCAACATTCCACCGTTACCAAACATGACGGGAGGTTCGCATACATCATGTTCGAGCAAATGAGTGCCAAATGCACCTTCCATCGCAACTGTGGCATTTCCAGCTACCGATGCCAAGGTAATGCCGGCGCGAGAAAGAACACTGGTTTCGCCGACATGCGCGCCTATGATCAACGGCAACCCCAAAGAGCGTGCATTTTCCAGGAGAGCAATGGATCGTATTAAGCCGCCCAGTTTTGATACACGAAAATTAAGAATAAAATGGTCAGTCATATCTCTGATGTCACGAATATCCTGCGCACAAGTAAAGCTTTCATCAAGAATAATTTTTATCCCTGTGCGAGAAGCAACTTTTGATAATCCCGCAAAATCTCGCGAAACAAGCGGCTCTTCGATTGCCCAAAAGGGCTGGCCTAACTGGTCGATATAATCGATTACATCCGAAGGTTTGTGCCAGAGGTTGTTCGCATCACCACGGATTTTCACGGCTTCCCCAGTATCAAGCAGGCACGCAATTTTTCTCAAGTCTATTTCAAGATCGCCTGAAAGCTTGATTTTGAAATCCCGAAATCCAACACTCACGTACTTTAATACCTGCTTTGAAAATATCGCCAAATCATTGTTACCCAACACTGCTGAATATTGGAGAATGGGTGGCATAGGTGGCAATGCCAACAGCGACTCAAGCGAGAGACCTTCGCTTTTACCCAATAAATCCAGTAACGCGAGCTCGATTGCACACCAAGCCGCAGGGTCCTTATCAATCACTTGCTCTTGTTTCACTACCCAGGCCTTTAATGATTTCAGATTGGTAATATCCTTGACAATGGAAGATGTGTGTCGGTTGATCCAATCTAATGCGGATTTCAGATTTTCACCTGTCACATATTCCCTGGGACACCCTTCACCGTAGCCTATCAACGCGCCATGATTCGAGCAGGCTTCTATCCAGATACTTGCCGTCTTAGCGCGATCAGCTGAAGCATGTTTAAAGTTTGTCTTGAATGGAATTTCAAGAGAAATCGCTTTCAATCGTTCGATTTTCATATCGCTACAGTTACCAATTGCGTGGTTTGAAATGGGAACGGGCATTGATGGGCATATTGCAAGGTCACCATTTTGAATTGTCCATCCTTCTGGCCAGATTGAATACACTGTGCGCGATACTTTTCGCCTGTCCCCTGTTTTAACAAAGTGACCTCAAGCGGATGAAGCCTGCCACTTTCACGTTTTGTACGATACTCAATATTCAAATCGGAGAGAGCATTGTCTAAATATGGTGCGAGTTTTGCCGTGTTTTCCATCATGCCATTCACTTCTAAATATAAATGGTAGATCTGCCGTTCCACGTCAGCTAGCATAAGATAGAAATTCGGATGGGAATCGAAGTGCTTCTCGGCTCCGGACATCGCTTCAGTTAACTGGCTCTCATAAAGCTTCTCACCGGTAATATTAGTGACGCCTTTGCCTTTTTGTACAAAACGGATCAATGGGGTGTTGTGATAGGCCCCCTCTGTATGAACGATATCATTGATAAAGTAACGGTAAAGGCCTGATGGTGTGGTGATTACCAAGTAATAGTCCTGCCCAGCTTCAAGCTGATGAATGAGGCGAAACTTGCGGCTTCCGGCGTCCCATTCATCTGGTTCGATAAATTCGAAAAAATAGTCGGTGATGGTCGGCAACCCTGCAGTCAAGTTGCAATCCACTGTAAGCGTTCCGCAGAACTCACTGGATAGATAACCTAGTTCGACCATCTGTGTGTCAGTAGAAAGTTGTGTTCTGGCCGATCGTGCGGCCATGCCGCAATTTCCACCCGTCCAAGTGGAAACAAGCCGAATGTGTGGCCAAAGGTCGCTGAATGTAGCTACCCGGTCGGAATTAAATATTTTGCGCAATTCAGCAGCTCGATTGGGATTGGGCTTCAGCATTTTTTGAATTGCTGTCATCACATCAAGTTCTAGTTCGGCTTCCCGGCTAAATCTTCCGAGTTCTACATCCTCCGTCAGCACATCGCCCTGTTGGTTTGCCAATGCACATAATCGCAGCAGCGTAGTTGGATTTGCCGCGCTGAAATAGGTGATGTTTTTTTCGGCAAGAGCCAGACGCAGGATCAAATCGTATTTTAGTGAATTATCTTTTATTGCAAAGACTTCCGGAGGAATCAAATATTTGTTGGCAATCGCTGGTGACATGCTGGCATACAGAAATCCAGAAGCCGAGCCCCATGGAATTCCATTCTCGAAGCGGCCTTCCACGGCAGATGCCGCCATTACCCAGACTTTTCCGCTGAACGCGAGGGGATCAAATATATACTGGGAATAGGTCAATAATGCAGTGTGGCGTTTTTGCCGTTGAAGTTCATCACGAATAATCGGCACATATTTCGGTTCGCCTGTTGTGCCGCTGCTAGTTGCATACATGACAGGCTGTTCAGCGGTGAGTGCTGGTACGCCGCTGCCAAGTTGGCACTCTATATACGGCCGCAATGTTTCATAGGTAATAACGGGTACATGTTGCGCGAACTGATGGTATGACGAGATTTTATCGAAGCGGTGGATTTTGCCATACTGCGTGGTATGGTTGTTTTGCAGTATTGCTTTCAGCACTTTCTCCTGAGTCTCAAGCGGGTTTTTTGCAGAGTTGACCAGGTTGCGCCAATACGTATGACGTATCGCAAACATACGAACATGTACCAGCAAGTTTTCAATCATTTATTTTTTGTTGCGAAGATGCATTGTGACTATATAGATCATCTACAAACGGAGCCTTCATTTGTTGAATGAAGCCCATGGGGTATTCTGGATTCAACAGTCCAAGCGTGCCAACTTCGCTGGTGGGGCGAGAGTATGTGCCAAAGAGACGGTCCCAAATTATGAACACATTGGCGTAGTTGGAATTTGATTCGGCTGGGTTCTGCGAGTGGTGCCAGCGATGCAGTTCTGCTGTGCTGAATATGCCACTCAGTAAACCAAACCGTAACTGAATATTTGAATGCTGAAAGAAACCGTTAACCGAATACAACACAAACCAGAATCCAATCACATGTGGATTAACACCCATCAAAATGAATGGCAACGAATCCAGAGTGAAATGGAATATTTTTTCGATAGGATGAAAGCGGCTGGTATTGAGCCAATAGAGCCGGTCGGTCGAATGGTGCACCGCATGCAGCCGCCACAAAACGGGGGCAGTATGTGACAGGCGATGTAGCCAGTAGCGCATGAAATCAGCGCTAATGATCAACAATAATGCCTGTGCAGGGACAGGCCAATTGCGTGGCCAAATTCCGGCAAATGGCGCGTCTGGGTCAATCTGATCTGCAAGCAATAACACTATGACAAACCCAACAGCCTGGGGACTGCAATTTGTATAAGGATTGTGTAGAGCAAATCATCCTTCACGTCTTGTGGCCTCGGTCGCCATTTCAGTTGATAGGGTATGATTTGTTCAAACACTGCAATCAACATTGCTCCAAATAAAACTGCTCCGAATGCGCTGATGAGAAGATTGCTCCCATGACTGCTTGAAAATGCATATATTCCGACAGCCAATGAAACGACGGCGGGATAAATTAAATAATTCATCGTCTTTTTACTCATTGCAAATCCTTACACAAATCGGGTTTATTATTGCATATCCAATTCATGTGGAATGCCGCAAGTGACAAGACAAAAGTTGCCAACGCCAAATGGAAAAAAGCGGGAAGTGACTTGTGAAACCATGGATGCGTGGAAAGATTCGCAAGGCCTATTACAATCCGGGCTGACATGCTGAAAAAATACAGTGCTCCCAATGTCAACAGCCATCTACCCTTGATTGGATTCTTTTGAACGCAACTTGTCTCGTGTTTGCGTGTTATGCGTATCATGACAGCTAAAATGATTATTTGACTAGAGAGCATGAGTCCATAAGATAGAGAACTTCCTTGCCAGACTTCAAGCGGGGGAAGCCACGAAACAGAGTGGAGTTGCTGAATCAGCTGACCGATTACGCGAAGCAAAAAAGCAAATTCAACGCCCACAAATAATGTGTATGCAGGAGCGCCAAGGTATTCTGATTACATGTCCATAGGCGAATCTATGGTTTGATAATTGCGTGCAACCAACTTGATCAGTTGCGAACATATCTTCAAGCGATACGTCCACCGCTGACCCGCTCTATCCCCGCCAGATCACACGCCGAGAACACTACGTCGAACCCCGCCTGCTGCAGCAGTTCACGAACCTGTGCGGCTTGGTCGTAACCATGCTCAAGGAGCAACCAGCCACCGGGTTCGAGATGGTCTGGAGCATGAGCCGCAATATGACGGATATCGTGCAGGCCGTCGCTGCCGGATACCAGCGCGGAGATTGGCTCAAAGCGCACATCGCCCCGTGTCAGATGGGGGTCGCCAGCCGCAATGTAGGGAGGATTGGATACAATGATGTTGAATTTTTGTGTTGTGAATGCTTCGAACCAGTCGCTGTGTATGAAAGCTGCATTGGCGACGCCCAGTTGCTGTGCGTTGGCATGCGCAACCGCCAATGCCGTAGTGGAAGCATCGCAGCCCAGCACCTCAACATCTGGACGCGCATGGGCGAGCGCCAGCGCAATTGCACCACTGCCCGTACCCAGGTCGAGCACACGGTAAAAACTCTGCTGCGGGATATGTGATAAAGCCAGTTCAACCAGTAATTCAGTTTCTGGACGGGGAATGAGCGTAGCGGGCGTTACCGTGAACATTAACCCGAAGAATTCGCGTTCACCCAATAAATAGGCAACAGGCTCTCCTCGGAGGCGGCGCTGCAATAATTCTTGGTAATGCATTTGTTCGGTTTCGTTCGGATAGTGCTCGGAATGTGCCAGCAACCAGGCGCGTGGGACATTCAACACTTGTTGCAACAAACATTGTATTTCGATGCGTGCACTGCTGGGGTTTATCGCAAGCACGTCGGTCAGACGTACTGCATCATGAAGCAGCGTTTCTTGTATGGAACGCGGCAAGTTTAGCTGCTGCCTTCGTTCGCTAGCGCTGCAAGTTGTTCTGCCTGATATTCCGCCATCAATGCGTTGCACATCTCGCCGATGTCGCCATCCATAATGTGATCCATCTTGTACAGCGTGAGGTTAATGCGATGGTCGGTGACACGGCCTTGGGGAAAATTGTAAGTGCGTATGCGTTCCGAGCGATCACCGCTACCTACCAGCGACTTGCGCTCGGCGGCCTGCTTGGCGTGAGCGGTACGCTCCTCTTTGTCCTTGATGCGCGCGGCCAGAACCGCCAGCGCTTGGGCCTTGTTTTTGTGCTGCGAACGGCCATCCTGGCATTCCACCACGGTACCCGTAGGCAGGTGTGTTATGCGTACGGCCGAATCAGTTTTATTAATGTGCTGACCGCCCGCACCTGAAGCGCGGAAAGTGTCGATGCGCAAATCGGCAGGATTCAACACCACATCGCTGACTTCATCCGCTTCCGGCAGCACCGCCACGGTGCAGGCCGATGTGTGAATTCGGCCTTGCGTTTCGGTGGTGGGCACGCGCTGTACTCTATGTGCGCCAGACTCAAACTTCAGTACCGAATATGCACCCTGCCCGACTATGCGTGCGATGATTTCCTTGAAACCGCCCTTTTCGCCGCAACTTTCGGAAATGATTTCAACTGGCCAGCGGTTACGTTCGGCAAAACGCGCATACATGCGAAACAGGTCGCCGGAAAATAATGCGGCTTCGTCGCCGCCCGTGCCCGCGCGGATTTCTAAAAATACATTGCGATCGTCATTGGGATCCTTAGGCAGTAACTGCCGCTGTAAATCCATCTCAATTTGTTCTAGTCGTTCGCGCCCCTGCTTCACTTCATCCGTGGCAAATTCACGCATTTCCGGGTCATCCACCATTTCCAGTGCGGTTGCGATATCTTCAGCGCAAGCTTGGTGAGCATGGTAAAGCTCCACTACGGGATCCAGCTCCGCGCGTTCGCGATTGAGCTTACGGTAGCTTTCCATATCACGAGTGGCATTTTCGCTGCTTAGTAGACGGCGAACCTCATCCAGACGGTCGCCTAATTGAGCGAGTTTAGCGGCAATGCTAGGTTTCATTCAGGGGGACGCATGTGGTAAATACGGTGCATCATATCAAGGAAAGCGCCGCGCTCTTCGGCTTGTACATGATTCAATGCATGGGTTGGCGCGTGCAAAAATTTATTGGTAAGCGCATTGCTTAAAGATTCCAGTACCTTTTCCGGCTCTTCGCCTTTGGTCAGCAAGCGCAAAGCTTTTTCCATCTCGTGCCGACGTTGGCGTTCAGCTTGATCGCGCAACGCTCGGATAGTGGGCACGACTTCACGTGATTCCATCCAATGAATGAAATCCACCACGCCAGAATTTATAATCACTTCGGCTTCTTTCACAGCACCTTGACGTGCATCCAAGCCATCGCGCACAACTTCGGACAAATCATCAACGGTATACAAGAATACATCGTCCAGTTCGGCCACTTCGGCTTCAACATCGCGCGGTACGGCAAGATCGACAATAAAAAGAGGGCGGTGCTTGCGTGCCTTAAGCGCGCGCTCGACCATACCCTTGCCCAGTATCGGCAGCGGGCTGGCGGTACTGGTCACGATAATATCGTGTTGCGCCAGTTGTTCCGGCAATTCACTCAACGTGATGGCGTGTCCGCCAATGCGCCGTGCCAAGACTTGGGCACGCTCCAGTGTGCGGTTTGCAACGGTAATATGCTTAGGCAATTTAGCCGCGAAATGCACGGCATTCAATTCGATCATCTCCCCTGCACCAATGAGCAATACACTCTGCTCTGCAATGCTAGGAAAAATGCGCTCAGCCAGCTTGACCGCCGCCGCCGCCATGGAAATTAAATTTGATCCAATTTCGGTCTGGGTACGCACGTCCTTGGCTACCGAAAAGGTACGCTGGAATAACTTATGGAGCAGAAAACCCAGCGTGCCAGCCTGTTCCGCATAACGCACCGCCTGCTTCATTTGGCCCAGAATTTGCGGTTCACCCAGCACCATCGAGTCTAACCCACTGGCAACGCGAAAAGCGTGCTTCACCGCCTGCTCATGCGGCAGAGTATAGAGATATGGCTCAATTTCACGCGGCTGTAATTCATGATAATTCGCCAGCCAATTAATGATCTGAGCTGGCTTGTGCGTACTGCAATACACCTCGGTGCGGTTGCAAGTGGAAAGTATGGTCGCTTCCTTGGCTGCGCCTTGCCCGACCAAGTCGCGCAGGGCTGGCTCCATTGTATCGACATTGAACGCAATCTGCTCACGCACAACAAGTGGCGCGGTCTGATGGTTAATGCCGAAGGCGAATAATTGCATAGTCTGGAGTAAAGACCAAAAATTAAACAAGGATGCAATTATAGTTGCTAGCTACCCTCAATGCCAGTCAACTAAAATAGAATAAAATTCAGCAGTTGTACAACAATCACAATCATGCTGACTTCAATTGTAATTTTCTCACTTCTACAATATTTAGGAGAGGGGGCGGTTTTGAGATAGGCTGGAAAAAATGGAGTCCGACGGTTCTGTAATTTGCCAAAAATGAACCTGATTAGTCACATACCTCTATGGGGTCTATTGTCAAAGATGGCAAGATTTAGCCAGCAAGCAGCATTGAATTGAAGTGCGCCAATCAGACTTTGATATTGAAGATGACGACCGGCGTTTTGCAGTGGAATTTACACGATACGTCTGACGTAAGTTGGTCTATCCAGGTATACCGGCAGAGTTGGCGCATATCCTGTCAGGCTATGTGACAAAAATGCTATTGAAAAAACCTTTCTGGTCAGTACGAAAATTATCTGCTGCAAATAGAGGCTATGGGCATAAGACTGAAGATGAGGGTAAATAAGTAAGGTAATCCCCCGGCTTTGCCGGGGACTCCTGTTTGACCAAGGCGCTACGGTCGGCCTGATTCTTGACTTGGCTAAAAGTTGGGATCAAAGAAAGTACCAAGTCTTTGTCATACAGTGGGATTGCAATCACGTGGATTTATCCCAAAGGGACGAAAGAGATTTTGGGCAATCCAAACATCTTGGTGAATTTCGAGTTGGCGAAGATGTCAGATTGTGGAGATGCGGATCTGTGCATATCTCATCAGTATTCCACATTCGGTGTCGTTGTAATTGTTTTATCAAAGGCAAAAGTGCGATATCGATAGCAGATGGTTCGCGGGCAAGACAAGAAATTTTACGGGTGAAAATTTTTGGGCCGGGTATTTGTGACCACGATTGGACTTGATGAAGAGATGGTCAGAGCGTACGTCAGAAATCAGGATAAAGAGATGCGCGACCAAGCTGAAATTGGGAATGTGCCAGAGCCTTTAGGCGCTCATGAGCCCATTTAGGGGCTAACAAAACAAAGCCCCGGCCGATTTAAAGATTACTGTGTATGAACGCGTTGACGGAAAAAAAGAACCTCTGAAAAAAGAACCTCTCTAGAAAAGGCTGTTAATATGCGAGTGGATAAGGCAATGATACTGCGCAATACAGGGCAGGAATTAGTATCAGATCATCCTTGGAGAAACTTGTCTGCGACAAACACGGAAAGGAATAAGGGGGGTGTGAATTGTTAAAGGGGGGGAAAAAGAAAAGGGGAGATGTTTCTATTTTGAGCCGATGCGAAGGAAGATGTTACTGCTTGACTAGCTTTATCTGCTTTGCTATAGTCTCGTTTCTTAGCTGACGCGGGGTGGAGCAGTCTGGCAGCTCGTCGGGCTCATAACCCGAAGGTCGTAGGTTCAAATCCTGCCCCCGCAACCCTATATCAAAAGATATAACGGCAGCCCGTTCTTTAAAAGTTTACAGACAACCGACGAGTGTGGGTACATGCGTTAAGGTGATGATTGTCAGGCGAATTAGTTCGCGTGGCCGTCATAACTCAAGACATAAAAGCAGTGCCTCACACGAAGTCGAAGAAATGAAATATTAATTCGCTTTGAGTGAGATCGATTTGCCTGCGAAGGCAAATCAAACAAGCATAGAGATTGAACTGAAGAGTTTGATCCTGGCTCAGATTGAACGCTGGCGGCATGCTTTACACATGCAAGTCGAACGGCAGCACGGGGGGTAACCCTGTGGGTGGCGAGTGGCGAACGGGTGAGTAATATATCGGAACGTACCCGGAAATGGGGGATAACGTAGCGAAAGTTACGCTAATACCGCATATGCCCTAAGGGGGAAAGCGGGGGATTCGCAAGAACCTCGCGTTTTCGGAGCGGCCGATATCGGATTAGCTAGTAGGTGAGGTAAAGGCTCACCTAGGCGACGATCCGTAGCTGGTCTGAGAGGACGACCAGCCACACTGGAACTGAGACACGGTCCAGACTCCTACGGGAGGCAGCAGTGGGGAATTTTGGACAATGGGCGCAAGCCTGATCCAGCCATGCCGCGTGAGTGAAGAAGGCCTTCGGGTTGTAAAGCTCTTTCAGCCGGAAAGAAAACGCATGGGATAATACCCTGTGTGGATGACGGTACCGGAAGAAGAAGCACCGGCTAACTACGTGCCAGCAGCCGCGGTAATACGTAGGGTGCGAGCGTTAATCGGAATTACTGGGCGTAAAGCGTGCGCAGGCGGTTTTGTAAGACAGATGTGAAATCCCCGGGCTTAACCTGGGAACTGCATTTGTAACTGCAAGGCTAGAGTACGGCAGAGGGGGGTAGAATTCCACGTGTAGCAGTGAAATGCGTAGATATGTGGAGGAATACCGATGGCGAAGGCAGCCCCCTGGGTCGATACTGACGCTCATGCACGAAAGCGTGGGGAGCAAACAGGATTAGATACCCTGGTAGTCCACGCCCTAAACGATGTCAACTAGGTGTTGGGGGAGGAGACTTCCTTAGTACCGCAGCTAACGCGTGAAGTTGACCGCCTGGGGAGTACGGTCGCAAGATTAAAACTCAAAGGAATTGACGGGGACCCGCACAAGCGGTGGATTATGTGGATTAATTCGATGCAACGCGAAAACCTTACCTACCCTTGACATGCCAGGAACTTGCCAGAGATGGCTTGGTGCCCGAAAGGGAACCTGGACACAGGTGCTGCATGGCTGTCGTCAGCTCGTGTCGTGAGATGTTGGGTTAAGTCCCGCAACGAGCGCAACCCTTGTCATTAATTGCCATCATTTAGTTGGGCACTTTAATGAGACTGCCGGTGACAAACCGGAGGAAGGTGGGGATGACGTCAAGTCCTCATGGCCCTTATGGGTAGGGCTTCACACGTAATACAATGGTCGGTACAGAGGGTTGCCAACCCGCGAGGGGGAGCTAATCTCAGAAAGCCGATCGTAGTCCGGATTGGAGTCTGCAACTCGACTCCATGAAGTCGGAATCGCTAGTAATCGCGGATCAGCATGTCGCGGTGAATACGTTCCCGGGTCTTGTACACACCGCCCGTCACACCATGGGAGCGGGTTCTACCAGAAGCAGCTAGCTTAACCGCAAGGAGGGCGGTTGCCACGGTAGGGTTCGTGACTGGGGTGAAGTCGTAACAAGGTAGCCGTATCGGAAGGTGCGGCTGGATCACCTCCTTTCTAGAGAAGCCTTGGCGTACGTATCCACACTCATCGGTTGTCTATGAAGCTAGTAGCGAGTAGCTGGTAGCAATTGACGTTGCTACACTCTACCGGTTACGGGCTGTATTTGGGTCTGTAGCTCAGCTGGTTAGAGCATTGTGTTGATAACGCAGGGGTCGTAGGTTCGAGTCCTACCAGACCCACCAGTTTTGCCTGGTAATTTGAAAAAATTATTCGGTAAAGTTTGAGAGCCAAGCAAATCAAGGCGCGAGGCTGCGGCGTGTGCGAATGTACACAAGCTGCCGAGCAACGCAGAGTTGCGCAGGCTGTCAAAATTTAGCGGGGGATTAGCTCAGCTGGGAGAGCACCTGCTTTGCAAGCAGGGGGTCGTCGGTTCGATCCCGTCATCCTCCACCATTTACCATTAATTCTTATTGTGTTCAAAGTAAGAACCTATATCCAAGCTATTTGTTTTGATATTGGCTTTTGCTAATAGTAGTTTAGTAGTTCTTTAAAAATCTGGAAGAAGTAAGAAAGTGATTCACGCACAAGTGTTGATGGGGAAACCTATTAATGCGCGTGCATGAAAAACATGGGTTTTGATTGTATCAAGCCGTAACCATTCAAGTCGGATGGAAGCGGTCACAAACGCAAAAAAATCTTGTAACAAAAATCTTCGTCTTTAAAAAGCTGAGGGTTTAATGTTATAGGGTCAAGTGAATAAGTGCATGTGGTGGATGCCTTGGCGATTACAGGCGATGAAAGACGTGTAAGCCTGCGAAAAGCTTCGGGGAGCTGGCAATAGAGCTTTGATCCGGGGATATCTGAATGGGGAAACCCGACCCGCAAGGGTCACTCCTGACTGAATACATAGGTCAGGTAGAGCGAACCCGCTGAACTGAAACATCTAAGTAGGCGGAGGAAAAGAAATCAACCGAGATTCCGGAAGTAGTGGCGAGCGAAATCGGATCAGCCTGCAACCTTTAGCTTCTGAATTAGTGGAACAGTCTGGAAAGTCTGGCCATAGTGGGTGATAGCCCCGTACGCGAAAATTCAGGAGTGGAAATAGGGTTGGAACAAGTAGGGCGGGACACGAGAAATCCTGTCTGAATATGGGGGGACCATCCTCCAAGGCTAAATACTCGTAATCGACCGATAGTGAACCAGTACCGTGAGGGAAAGGCGAAAAGAACCCCGGAAGGGGAGTGAAATAGATCCTGAAACCGCATGCATACAAACAGTGGGAGCGGACTTGTTCCGTGACTGCGTACCTTTTGTATAATGGGTCAGCGACTTACATTCAGTAGCGAGCTTAACCGAATAGGGGAGGCGCAGCGAAAGCGAGTCTGATAAGGGCGATAGTTGCTGGGTGTAGACCCGAAACCAAGTGATCTATCCATGGCCAGGATGAAGGTGAGGTAACACTCACTGGAGGTCCGAACCCACTAATGTTGAAAAATTAGGGGATGAGCTGTGGATAGGGGTGAAAGGCTAAACAAACTTGGAAATAGCTGGTTCTCTCCGAAAACTATTTAGGTAGTGCCTCATGTATCACTCTCGGGGGTAGAGCACTGTCATGGCTAGGGGTCTATTGCTGATTACCAAACCATTGCAAACTCCGAATACCGAGAAGTGCGAGCATGGGAGACAGACATCGGGTGCTAACGTCCGGTGTCGAAAGGGAAACAACCCAGACCGCCGATTAAGGTCCCCAAGACATAGTTAAGTGGAAAACGAAGTGGGAAGGCTAAAACAGTCAGGATGTTGGCTTAGAAGCAGCCATCATTTAAAGAAAGCGTAATAGCTCACTGATCGAGTCGTCCTGCGCGGAAGATGTAACGGGGCTCAAACTATGCACCGAAATCGCGGATATGTACTTGTACATATGGTAGGAGAGCGTTCTGTAGGCCTGCGAAGGCAGCTTGAGAAGGCTGCTGGAGGTATCAGAAGTGCGAATGCTGACATGAGTAGCGATAAAGGGAGTGAAAGGCTCCCTCGCCGAAAGCCCAAGGTTTCCTGTGCAACGTTCATCGACGCAGGGTGAGTCGGCCCCTAAGGCGAGGCAGAAATGCGTAGTCGATGGGAAACAGGTTAATATTCCTGTACCTCAATACAATGCGATGTGGGGACGGAGAAGGTTAGGCAAGCCAAGTGTTGGACGTCTTGGTTTAAGCGTGTAGGGAGATCTCTTAGGTAAATCCGGGGGGTCAATTCTGAGACGTGATGACGAGTGCCATTTTGGCGCGAAGTTGCTGATACCAAGCTTCCAAGAAAAGCCACTAAGCTTCAGTTGTATTGAGACCGTACCGCAAACCGACACAGGTGGGCAGGATGAGAATTCTAAGGCGCTTGAGAGAACTCGGGTGAAGGAACTCGGCAAATTTGCACCGTAACTTCGGGAGAAGGTGCGCCCCGGTAGAGTGTAGGACTTCGCGTCCGAAGCTCGATGGGGTTGCAGTGAAATGGTGGCTGCGACTGTTTAATAAAAACACAGCACTCTGCAAACACGAAAGTGGACGTATAGAGTGTGACTCCTGCCCGGTGCCGGAAGGTTAAATGATGGGGTGCAAGCTCTTGATTGAAGCCCCGGTAAACGGCGGCCGTAACTATAACGGTCCTAAGGTAGCGAAATTCCTTGTCGGGTAAGTTCCGACCTGCACGAATGGAGTAACGATGGCCACACTGTCTCCACCCGAGACTCAGCGAAGTTGAAATGTTTGTGAAGATGCAATCTACCCGCGGCTAGACGGAAAGACCCCATGCACCTTTACTGTAGCTTTGCATTGGACTTTGAACAGATCTGTGTAGGATAGGTGGGAGGCTTTGAAGCGGTGTCGCCAGACGTCGTGGAGCCAACCTTGAAATACCACCCTGATGTGTTTGAGGTTCTAACCTAGGTCCGTAATCCGGATCGGGGACATTGCATGGTAGGCAGTTTGACTGGGGCGGTCTCCTCCCAAAGAGTAACGGAGGAGTACGAAGGTATCCTAGGTACGGTCGGACATCGTACTGATAGTGCAATGGCAAAAGGATGCTTGACTGCGAGACTGACAAGTCGAGCAGGTGCGAAAGCAGGTCATAGTGATCCGGTGGTTCTGTATGGAAGGGCCATCGCTCAACGGATAAAAGGTACGCTGGGGATAACAGGCTGATTCCTCCCAAGAGTTCATATCGACGGGGAGTTTGGCACCTCGATGTCGGCTCATCACATCCTGGGGCTGTAGTCGGTCCCAAGGGTATGGCTGTTCGCCATTTAAAGTGGTACGTGAGCTGGGTTTAAAACGTCGTGAGACAGTTTGGTCCCTATCTGCCGTGGGCGCTGGAAATTTGAAGGGACCTGCTCCTAGTACGAGAGGACCGGAGTGGACGGATCTCTGGTGTACCGGTTATGACGCCAGTCGTATTGCCGGGTAGCTAAATCCGGAAGAGATAACCGCTGAAAGCATCTAAGCGGGAAACTCGCCTTAAGATGAGATTTCCCTGGGGACTTGATCCCCCCTGAAGGGTCGTGGAAGACCACCACGTTGATAGGTCAGGTGTGGAAGCGCAGTAATGCGTTAAGCTAACTGATACTAATTGCCCGTGAGGCTTGACCCTATAACATTAAATATTACAAGTTGCGTGGCAATCAAAACCAATTACTTCTTCCAGTTGATGGCTGATTGATTACCTGTTAATTCAGGTAGCCAGTTAGTCGACAGTTATGTCTGACGACCATAGCAAGTTGGTCCCACTCCTTCCCATCTCGAACAGGACAGTGAAACGACTTCGCGCCGATGATAGTGTACAT
Organism: Nitrosomonadales bacterium; assembly: GCA_016721605.1. Taxonomy (GTDB): domain Bacteria; phylum Pseudomonadota; class Gammaproteobacteria; order Burkholderiales; family Gallionellaceae; genus Nitrotoga. Next base: position 306,985 of record JADKHS010000001.1, on the reverse strand, counting down.
CCGTATGTGAAAGTAGGTCATCGTCAGACTCCTTATAAAACAAAAACCCTCTCCACCGTGAGAGGGTTTTTGTTTTATGGCTAAAATAGCTCCCGTTTTGAGAGCGGTAAGGTTTTGCGGTACAAGTAAAACTATTTCATTAAATACGTCTTGCTAATTCACTGGCCTTACCTGTATAGGTAGCTGGCGTTAACATATACAAGCGTTGTTTTTCCGCTTCCGGAATATTTAAGGTGTGGATGAAAGCATGTAGGCTGTCGCGGTTTATGCCACCTTTGCCGCGTGTTAGTTTTTTAAGTTTGTCATAGGCATTTTCGATGCTGTAGCGTCGCATTACGGTTTGGATAGGCTCAGCCAATACTTCCCAGCTATTGTCCAAGTCTTCCGCCATGCGTTGCGGATTTGCTTCCAGTTTATTCAATCCCTTGAGGCATGACTCATAAGCCAGCAATGTATAGCCCAGCACTACGCCCATGTTGCGTAGAGTGGTGGAATCGGTTAAATCTCGCTGCCAGCGCGAGATTGGTAGCTTTTCGGATAGATGCCGTAGCAAGGAGTTCGCTAAACCTAGGTTGCCTTCGGAATTTTCAAAATCAATTGGATTAATCTTATGTGGCATAGTGGAAGAGCCGACCTCACCTGTTACCACTTTTTGCTTGAAATAGCCCAATGAAATATAGCCCCAAAGGTCACGGTTGAGGTCAATCAGGATGGAGTTGGTGCGCGCGTAAGCATCGAACAATTCGGCCATGTAATCGTGCGGTTCGATTTGAATGGTATATGGGTTGAAATTGATTCCACGTGCCATGACAAAGCGTTGCGCGAAAGATTCCCAATCTACCTCAGGATAAGATGCCAAATGAGAATTGTAATTGCCTACAGCGCCATTTATTTTTCCTAATATTTCTACATTGGCTAAACGTGTACGCGCACGTTGTAGGCGGTGTACTACATTGGCCATTTCTTTGCCAAGTGTGCTCGGTGTGGCAGTTTGTCCGTGAGTCCGGCATAACATAGGTAGGTCTGCCAGTTGATGAGCAAGATCGCGTAAGCAGTTAATAAGATTATCTAGAGTGGGCAGCATAACTTCGTTGCGCCCACCGAGTAACATCAGTGCGTGACTCAGGTTGTTAATATCTTCTGAAGTGCAGGCGAAATGGATAAACTCTAGCTTGCTATTGGTTTCTGGGTTGTTTGAGAGCTTTTCACGCAACCAGTATTCGATCGCTTTCACATCATGGTTTGTACGTTGTTCTATGATTTTTATTTGTTCTGCATCAGCTTCACTAAATTGCCCAATCAGTTGATCGAAATAGGCAAGGGTTGCGACAGAGAACGGTTCGATTTCAGGAATCCCCGCCTCTAAGCTAAGCGCTTTGAGCCATTCAATTTCGATCAGGACGCGATAACGAATCAGGCCGAATTCGCTATAATAAGTGCGCAAGGAATTTGTACGGCTGTGGTAGCGGCCATCCAAGGGAGAAAGTGCGGTGAGCGTGGTTAGTGTCATTGAGGTAATCCTTGGAAAAAATAGCTAAATTTTACGTGAAAAAAAATTAATAGCGCATACTTGAACTCAAGCCTATTGTTATTCTTGCTTAGGACTTCCTTCTACGAGCTTCAAGGATGCGAATGAATCGGTGTCTGTAATTTTCTGTGGTGCGCCCAGATGTCCCATAAAGTTGTACTGCAGAGCTAAATTCACCACGTAATGAACTGGCGACCTTAAAGAAAAGTTGTTTGCATTGTCTTCTGTTATTACTGACTATGTGCAATGGTGCCGCCACCTAGACAAATTTCACCATAGTAAATTACTACCGATTGTCTCGGGGTAACAGCCCATTGTGCTTCATTAAATTCAATGCTGCCAAGGGTGTCAGATATTGCGTTGAAGTGGCAGCTTACATCGGCTTGGCGGTAACGGATCTTAGCGGTGTAGTTACGTGTAATATCAGGTATTTGATTATCGATCCAGTGTAGTTCTGTTGCATCAAGAAATGTGGACAGCAAAGCTGGATGATCGTGTCCTTGAGCCACAATCAGGTGATTATTCGCAATGTTTTTGGCCGCCACAAACCAAGGCAGGCCTTGCCCGCCAATACCTAAGCCTTGACGTTGGCCGATAGTATAGAACGATAGGCCCATATGTTCCCCGACTATTTGGCCATCGGGTGTGTACATCGGGCCGGGTTGGGCAGGCAGATAGCGGTTAAGGAATTCGCGGAACGGACGCTTGCCGATGAAGCAGATTCCAGTACTGTCTTTTTTTGCGTAGTTAGACAGTCTATGCTGGCGTGCAATTTCGCGCACCTGTGATTTTAGCAACAGGCCTAGCGGGAACATTGTTTTGGACAGTTGTGCCTGATTTAAGCGATACAAAAAATAGCTTTGATCTTTGTTGTGGTCTATTGCTTTTAGTAATTGATAGTTGTCGGCCACCTTGCGAATTTGCGCATAATGTCCAGTAGCAATTGAATCCGCCCCCATATTGACAGCGTGTTCCAGAAAAGCCTTAAATTTTATTTCAGAATTGCACAGGATATCCGGGTTGGGAGTGCGTCCAGCCGCATATTCGCGTAAAAAATGGCTGAATACGCGATCCTTGTATTCCTTTGCGAAATTTACCGTTTCGATGGGGATATCTATGGTGTCGGCAATGGAGACTGCATCTATCAGGTCTTGGCGTGAGGAACAGTGCTCATCGCTGTCGTCATCTTCCCAGTTCTTCATAAACAGGCCAATGACTTTATAACCTTGTTGTTTCAAAAGTAGTGCGGTAACAGCAGAATCTACTCCACCAGATATGCCGACGACGATACATCCTTTAGCCATAATTGATCAATATAATTAGAGGGCAGAGTATGCCGTGAAGGTGATATTTTACGCGGCTCTGCACACGTCGGCTACGGTGACAGATGTTGTTAGCGCGGATTTTTTCTGTTGCCATTCTAACCCGAATCGTGCACAAATTTTGTGTTGCTGAAACTTGGAGTTGTCTCTGTTTAACGGAGGCTTTTTGCGCTCTGTATGTTTTGCATAATGAGTACTTATACTTGCAAAACGCTACAATATCTTTCTCACTATAAATTAAGATAGCGGCCATTATGAAACTGATCTTAGGTATTGAAAGTTCATGCGATGAAACCGGTGTCGCTTTATATCACACTGAACGTGGCTTACTGGCTCATGCATTACATACCCAAGCGGCTATGCACGATGAATATGGCGGCGTAGTGCCAGAATTGGCGTCACGCGACCATATTTGTCGCATGCTTCCCTTAATACGCTTGATAGTTGATGAAGCAAAATGCCGTCTGAAAGATGTGGACGCCATAGCTTATACCCAAAGCTCTGGTTTGTCTGGTGCATTATTGGTGGGCGCAAGTGTTGCTTGTTCACTGGCGTATTCTCTGAATATCTCTGCCATTGGCATACACCATTTAGAAGGACATTTGCTATCACCTCTATTATCTGATACCGCACTAAAATTTCCTTTCATCGCGCTACTAGTTTCCGGTGGACATACCCAGCTTATGCGCGTGGACGGTGTAGGCAAATATACTTTATTAGGGGAGACATTGGATGATGCCGCTGGTGAAGCTTTCGATAAGAGTGCCAAGCTTCTTGGCCTTAGCTACCCAGGAGGTCCCGAACTGGCTAAGCTGGCTAATCAAGGCCGGCCAGGCCGATTCCATTTGCCGCGCCCCATGCAACATAGCGGCAATTTGGATTTCAGCTTCAGCGGATTGAAGACAGCAGTACTAACCCTAACCCGTCAACACATATTGGATGAACAAACCCGTGCTGATATTGCCTATGCAGCGCAAGAAGCAATTGTGGAAGTGCTGACCATCAAGTCGTTGGCTGCACTAAAACAAACTGGACTTAATCAATTAGTGATCGCTGGCGGAGTAGGTGCAAACCAACAACTTCGTGTGCAATTAAACGAAGCTGCCAGCAAAAACGGCTTTCGAGTGTTCTACCCTGATCTTGAATTTTGCACTGACAATGGTGCCATGATTGCTTTTGCTGCTGCGCTGCGCCTGGAAGAGCAAGAAATGAAAAGCGATTATCGTTTCAATGTTAATCCGCGCTGGGACTTGCGACAACTCAACTATTCCAAATGATTGTCTTCCTTCTTGGCAATGCGGCTTTCCTTGCCCGCCAACAAATTCTGAATATTGCTCTTGTGACGCCAGATCAACAATAATGACATTCCCACCAACGCCAGCACATATTCGGATGGCAAAGCCAATGCCATGGCAAAGATAGGCGCACTTATGGCCGTCAGTAATGCCGCCAGTGAAGATAGGCGGAACACCATTGCAATTAATATCCAAGTTGCCAATACTGCCAAGCCTAACCACGCATTCAGTGCCAACAGTATACCCAATGCAGTAGCCACGCCCTTGCCACCTTTGAAGTGCAGGAAAACAGGAAAAAGGTGACCAATGAATACTGCAAGCGCCACCGCCACAATCAGTAGCGAATTACCAGCCTGTGGCCCAAAATACTGAGCCAGCCACACTGCCAGCCAGCCTTTCGCCGCATCACCCAATAATGTCAATATTGCAGCCCATTTATTTCCGCTACGCAGCACATTGGTTGCGCCTGGGTTATGCGAACCGTAAGTGCGTGGATCGGGCAATGTAAATAGTCGGCTCATTATCACCGCGAAGGAAATTGAACCCAATAAATAGGCACATATAACAAAAACCAAGATAATCATTTGAAATACCTTAAAATGTGCTAGCGGCAAATTCTTTTTTTGAATTTGTTAAAATAAGCAAACGCCAATCAAACTCAAGCAGCTTTTTCATGGATATTATTTTTCTACGCGAACTTAAAGTCGAAACGCTCATTGGTGTCTACGAATGGGAGAAGCGCGTTCCGCAAATTCTACAGTTAGATATGGAGATTGCCCTGCCGAATACTCGTGCCTGTCAGAGTGACGATATACACGATGCACTTGATTATTCTGAAATTGTGCGTCACATTCAAAACGCGCTAAGCAGTCAGCACTTCAATCTATTAGAGGCACTTGCAGAACGTATTGCCCAGATTCTGCTGGCCGATTTCAATGTGCCATGGGTTAAAATCAGCGTTGCCAAATTAAATGCTATTCGTGATAGCCGCATGGTAGGTATCAGCATTGAACGCGGGCAGCTTAAATAAAACTGATACTAAATTTAAATGACTCATTTATCTTAGCCCACCGTCACCCGCGCAAATTTACGCTTACCTACCTGGGTTACCACCACTGCACCTGTTTGTAGTTGCAGGGCTTTGTCAATTACTCGTTCGCCATCCAGTTTTACTGCACCCTGAGTAATCATACGCAAAGCTTCTGACGTGCTTTCTACCAGCCCGGCTTGCTTGAGTAATTGAGCAATACCGATAGTCCCTGTACTAGCGGAAACCGTAACTTTGGGCATATCCTCCGGTAGCACGCCTTGTTTAAATCGCGTCTCGAATTCAGTCAACGCTTTTTCTGCTGCAGCTCGGTTATGAAAACGCGTAACTATTTCTTGTGCAAACAACACTTTAATATCTCGCGGATTACGCTCGTTCTCTACCTCTGTGCGCCATTTGGCAATGGTCGTCATCGATTCAAATGACAGCAATTCCAGATAACACCACATCAATTTGTCTGAAACAGACATTAACTTGCCAAACATTTCCTGTGGTGACTCGGTGATGCCAATATAATTACCAAGAGATTTGGACATCTTGTTTACGCCATCCAACCCTAATAATAAAGGCATAGTCAGCACGCACTGCGGAGGTTGCCCATCATGTTTTTGCAGCTCGCGCCCCATGAGCAGGTTAAACTTCTGGTCTGAACCACCTAACTCTAGGTCAGCTTTAAGTGCTACCGAATCGTAACCCTGTATCAGGGGGTAGATAAACTCATGGATAGCGATTGCCTGATTACTTTTGTAGCGTTTGCCGAAGTCATCACGTTCCAGCATACGCGCAACAGTATGGGTAGCCGCTAGCTTAATTAAATCAGCCGCACTAAATTTGTCCATCCAAGTAGAATTAAAAACAATTTCGGTTTTATCCGGGTCCAGTACCTTGAATACTTGCTCACGGTAGCTCTCTGCATTTGCCAGTACCTGTTCACGTGATAGCGGTGGACGAGTTGTGTTTTTGCCAGTCGGATCGCCTATCATGCCGGTAAAATCACCAATCAAAAATAGCGCATGGTGACCAAGCTCTTGTAACTGCCGCATTTTGTTGAGTAATACAGTATGCCCAAGATGTAAATCCGGTGCGGTTGGATCAAATCCGGCTTTGATGCGCAAAGGACGGCCTAGTACCAATTTTTGATTTAATTCAGTTTCCAACAGCAGCTCGTCGCAACCACGTTTGATCACGTCTATTGATTCATGTAGAGTCATGTTGAGCAGATTCTTTTATGTTCATTATTAATTAGGGTAAATAACACTTACTTGTAAAACTAAATGGGGCTTGCAAATTTATGTGGATACTTTTGATATATTTAAATAGCGATAAAATATAAGCCATTATTTATAATAATATAATGTTATTACATGTAGTTCTAGATAATTTTCATTTTACCTTAAGGAAGCGCTGAATAATTCACCCCGCCAGAGACCTCGGGGTGAGTTTTGCGGTTTTGGTCGGAGAATTGGCTTATTTTTGGCATGAATCGCGGCGATTTTCGAATCATTTTCTTCATTTCCCGTTTTCAGAACGCACCTTGGGTGGATACGTTGAGCAACCACCGGCGAGCCAGCATCAGAACCAACCCAATGGGCGGTCGGCCACGTCCACTGCTGCTCGGATAATACGGCGCAATCGCTTTTCCCAACTCAGCCCACGGCGTGACTGCTTCACTTTCGCTCAAAAATCGATCCCGTCGCGTCTGCTTCTTCTTGGCCGCGTATTCCAGTTCAGAAAAACTCGTTTGCATCATTTTCTCCCCTGAAAATCAGTTCAGTGACATTCTCTCAGATTGACGAATTATTCCAACCAGTGCGCGGGAATAAATCAGTGTTTCCTTAAATATAATTGTTTCATTTTTTAAAAAAGTATAAGGTTTTTTATTTATCAAAATTTTGTTGGCCGCAAATGTTGCTAATAAGATCAATTATTTCCCCAGCTGGTTTCTTAACCCAGCTTGTTCATTAGACCAGTTTTCTTCAATTATGCTGAAGCTGAGGTAAGTTGAAAAACTGGACATCAATGTTTGGTTAAACTTGAATCGGAGGTGTCAAATGAAGCAAGGCATGGCCCAGTCACCAGGCCAGTGGAACCTTTGACGCGGGTCGACCTCTAAATTTGTTCTGGCTCTGAAAGGATTGCCCATGAAAAGCGTTTGTTGTCGGAAATTATTTGTTGTGCTTGGTGTCAGCCTGTGCATGGGGTTGGGTACGACGTTGGCGCAGGGAGTTGAAAGGGCGGTGACTTCGGTCTCTACCTCGTCGTTGGTGCCGGGCGCAGTTAAATGGCATCCTGGCCACTATGCGGCAGTGGGTAAAAAGCAAAACGACAAGCCAGTGTATCTCAAAGGTCTGTACGCCGATCTTGATGCCACCCCTGCGCTGCGCGGTGTGTTGCTTCGTTTCACCTGGTCTGAACTCGAACCTACCAGGGGCAACTATGATTTCAGCGTGATAGAAAAGCATTTGAGCGAACTGGCGGCGCACCATAAGCAATTGATCTTGCTAATGGAAACCAAAAGCTTTGGCTATCCAAATGAAGTCTCTATCGTGCCGGATTATGTGCTCAATGATCTGCAGTTCGAAGGTGCTGTGTTTAAGTTTCCGGCAGGCCCGGGCGCGGTGAATGGCCAAAGCCGGACTGGGCGGCGTGGCAGCAATTTGAAATTGTGGAACCCGCAGGTTTACGAACGCTTGTCCGCGTTGCTGGCCGCTTTGGGAAAACGTTTCAATGCGCACCCCAATTTCGAGGCGATAGGGCTACAAGAAACCGCCATGGGGCTATCCGAAGAATCCACGACGCCCCAGCAAGAAGACGCTTTCTTTGACAACCTGCTCAAGCTACACGCGCAATTGCGGACCAGTTTTCCCAATACCGTGACGATTCAATTCACCAATTACCCTGTAAAGAAACTAGGCCTACTCACCAGCCGGTTCAAGATGATGGGTACCGGCTTGGGCGGCCCCGATGTTTTTGTGAATGATCGCGGTTTGAATCGGCCTGATGGTGTTTACAGCTATTACCCCAAGCTTGCCGGCATAGTGCCCTTGGCACCCATGGTCGCGGCAGGTAATTACATCGCGGCACGGTATGGTGGCTCAGCTGAAGAAGCGCCCCGAGTAGATCAGCTCTACGATTTTGCGCGCGATCGCCTTAAAGCCAATTACATCTTTTGGGCGCGCCCACCGGATAGATCGAGGTATTTCCCGCAGGTACTCGACATATTGAACCAGCCTGAATTGCGCGCTGATCCGGCGGGCGGGTTGAGTAAAGTCTGCCCAAGCGTGTTTACTTCTTGCGTAAATTGACCGAACGCTGGTTCCCAAGACGGCAGCCGGTTCAAGGGTCGGCTAAGAGTAAGCGCGAAGTTGCCGCTTTTGATTTGAGCGAGCTGGGTAAGAGTGGCGTAGGTAGGCAATTTGAGAGAAACCGGTAAGGTGCTGTGGCCGCTTACCGGAATTAAACTGGATCTGACAAGATCAAACTAGAGTTTATGGAATGCAAAACAGCCAGCAGCAAGAGGTGTAGTTCGAAAGTGAATCCGCGTTATTTTAATTCTTCAACTGCAATTCCATATTCAGAAGTCCATGGAACAGGCCATGCCCAAACAGTTAATGAGAATTTAGTTCCAGATGTTACGTCAAGAACTTGATGAGGGTGCGTAACCTGTCCCGGCCAAAAAAGAGCATGTCCAACAGGAAGGTCTTTATTATTGTAATCTTGCCGAGGAAAAACAAGATCGCCCCCAGTAAAGTCATCATTGAGCTTTACAAGCATAGACACTAGAGAGACGTCGTGATGCAGCTTCATATTCTTTACATCATTTGGTCCATAACGTACAAAATAAGGAGAGGTAAATCCTAGAATGTTTAGTAGTGGGAATACATAGAGAAGAGAAGGGAGACATTTGTTCATAATTTGCTTACAAATGTCTATTGAAAATATCCTGCTTAAGTTATAAAGGTTAAGCTCGGAAGCGGAGTATCCATCTGGATTGTGCGCATAAAATAATTCCGGTCTCGAATCTAACTCCTTAATAAGAGCCGCACAATATTCAGGCGTCCAAAAAGGGGTTGAATATATGTCATTAGCGACTTCCGTGAATATTCCGCACTTATTTGCTATGTAATCTTTGCTATGTAGCATGTTCATGTTATTTAGTTTGTTTCAAATAAAAGCCAGAACTCCTGATTTAGTCAGCATGTGACTACGCTATAAAATACATGTGTCTGTTGCTGTCCGTCATTGTAAAGTCGACCATTAAACAGTGAGCTTTTATCTTAAATCGATTGAAAGAATAATTGGGCTTCGACTTAATGGGCAACTCTATTAAAGTCTTCAATGATCAGTGTCGCACTTTGATACACATTGCTGCATTACCTACATTCAAATTTCAATAAATCAGGCCGATTTTTTATTATTTCCTAAGGTTTCGGAGTTTAAAAAACCCCATAAAATAATTTAATTTATTGATTTTAATGGTTAAAATATATATCGAGAAGAGTATGGCAATAATTGCCTTGCAAATAACCAAAACAATTCAGAAAGCCATAATGAATAATGGCACAAAAATGGTGGAACTTCCAGAGTTAACCTTGTTCTATATATGGTTTAAATTTGAACAGGTGACCGTAATTGATCGTTATGCGATGCGCCGTGAAGAGTTGTAATAGCTAGGGAAAGGCTGATTAATTCGCGTTTCAGAATTTATACATTTAAAATCAAATGGATAAATGCAAAATTTTGAATTAATCAGCGCCTCCTTAGGCTGTTAAGTAAGCAACTGAAGAGGGGTTGTATGCTGAAGCAGTGGCGAAATGGCACTTACAAAAGTTGCGCTTCAGAGTTGAATCCGCCACTGTTTGTTTGTTGGATCTATTAATAAAACTTGTCTCGTATTAATGAAGAACCACAAAAGGCTTGAATCCCAGGCGCAATTGCAATTTTTCTGCGACAGCGCGTGCCTCATCCTGTGTAGGATAAGGGCCGCTATGTACGCGTACGATGTCATCGTTCTTCTGATACAACTCGATGTGTTTGCCACTACCCTCAAATTCAATATTCATGCGCGCGAGAAAGCTCTCAGCGCTCTGTTGTGACCGGAATGCGCCCAGTTGCAAATACACATTTGAGCTTGTTGCGGATTCGTTTGAAACAGGTAGCGTGGCGACTGGCGTTAAGGGAGTAACAATTACCGAATCGGCTACCCCGATAGGCGGAGTTTGGATGTTACTGTCTGCTACTAAGCTTTCTACTTCCACCAATACCTCAGCACTGCCATTATCTACAATGCCAAGTTTATGCGCCGCGACATACGAAAGATCAATGATACGTTCACGCAGAAATGGACCTCTGTCATTTACACGCACCACTACCGATTTCTTGTTATTAAGGTTAGTTACGCGCGCGTAACTGGGCACAGGCAACGTAGGGTGGGCGGCAGTCATACCATACATATCATATACTTCGCCGCTGGCAGTGCGTTTGCCGTGGAATTTCTTTCCATACCAAGAAGCAATGCCCCGCTCTTTAAATTTATTAGGCATAGTTAAAGGTGTGTACGTCTTTCCTAGGGCAGTATATTGGTTGTTGGCAAAACGGTGTAATGGTTCAACACGCGGTACTGCATTAGGGATGGCATCTAAATTGGCCGGTGCATTGGCGCCAGGACCGTCACCTTCCCAATAACCGCCACGCTTAAGTTGAGCAAGTGGGGTGGTTTGTGTTTCGATTACGGGGGCAGGTGTACTACGCATTTCTTCCTTGTGTAGAGGTGCGCTGCCACATGCGGTGAGGATGATTGCTGCAAATAGTATCAGTCCAGTTTGTTTATTCACTTGCATAACTCCTTATTTATCATTTCATTATTAAATACATTTTTATTCTTATGAAGGATATTGAGTGCATGAAGTATAGCGTAATCTATCCAAGTCTATTCAACCTAGACTTCTGATGCGTAACCCACGCTAAAAAATGGGTACTAACATTTGGTTAAATTTGAAACAGGCGTTCCAAATAAATGTCTTAAATAGGTATGCGGATCGTGCCTATATCCAATGCATCACATTTTTTCGGGCAAAATATTGCCAACCAATCATGTTGGTGGATTAAAACTGGCGATTGGTAACTAATTTTTTATGGATTCTTGAACAACCCGTTGAATTACGTTTGTTTGCTCCATCCGCCCCCCAGTCCACGAATGAGCCCCACGCTAGCAACTAAGGATTGAGCTCTGAGCGCCAACAATCCTCGATCGGCTTGCAAAGCTACGGTTTGCGCGGTCGATACTTCCAGATAGGTCACCGCGCCATTCTGGTATCGGTAGTTGGCAAGCGTTTCGGCCTTGTGTGCAGAAATCGTAGCCGCAGTTTGCTCAATAATCTGCTGCTTCAAGTATTTCAGGCGCGCCAACTCATCCTCAACCTGTTGGAATGCCTGCAAAACTACAGCACGATACCCTTGTCCCGCTTGATCCAAAACTGCTTTAGCCTGGTCAACCTGTGACTGCCTTAATTGTCTATCAAAAATATTTAAAAACGGCCTGGGTCCAATAGACCAAAAAAGGTTCGGCGCTGTAAGCCAATTAGCCCCACTAGTATTTTGGTATCCGATCGAGGTGCCACCAAGCGAGATACTTGGGAAAAAAGCAGCCTTGGCAACGCCTATGCTGGCATTCGCCGCTTCTACCTTGCGCTCAGCCGATGCAATATCTGGCCGCCGCTGCAATAACATGGAGGGCAATCCAATTGGGATTTGAGGGGCTGGATTAAATCTGAATTTACTACCGGGGATATCGTAAATGCAGTAGCTGATTCACCGATCAAACTGGCGATCGCATGTTCAAATACCGCACGCTGTATTTTTAACTCGTAAAGCTCGGCTTTTACAATATTTACTTGCGTTTCGGCTCTTGCGACATCAAGCCCGGATGCGATACCTCCAGAATGTCGATTTTTTACAAAAGTAAGGTTTTTTTCAAAAGTCTGAATACTTTCACCCAGTAAATTTGATTGCGCGTCAACATTTCGCAACCTGATGTAGTGTTCGGCAAGTAACGCATGCAAACTCAAGCGAGCACTTTCAAGGTCTGCTGCTGAAGCTTGGGCAGCTGCCTTGCCCGCAGCGATAGAATTTCTTACCCGCCCCCAAAGATCCAGTTCGTAGCTTAACAACATACTAACCGTATTTGCGTTATAGAATCCAGGCTGATTAGGGTTTCTCAGCGGTCTGTGATCAGATTGCCTGTTTCGTGTAATGCCTGCATCGGCATCAAGCGATGGGAATTGGGCCGCTCCTAATTGCCTGACATAGGCAGTGGATTGATCAAGTCGCGCAACTGCAATTGCAAGGGTGGGATTGTTTCGCTCCATTTTTTCCTGAAGCTCATTCAGTTTTTTATCACCAAATAATCGCCACCAAGATCCTTTTGGCAATTCGTCAGAAGGTTGCGCCTCCTTCCATAAACTATCTCGCCAAGCGTCTTTAACCGGGACGACTATTGGTGGTTGATAGGGTGTGGTAAATGAGCAGCCGTGCATGAGCAGTGCAGACAATGGCAACAGCAATCGATATGCGATAGCCGAATACCTCATGATTGCGACTTTGTTTTGGAGGCGGTGTTAGGGATAATCGATGGAGCCGTCGTTTTTTTCTCGGCGCTGTGACTCATTTTTAATTTAACCAGATCTCCTTCCATCAGTGACTCGGGCGGATTATTGATCACCATTTCATTTGTATTGAGTATCGCTGCAATATCAAGTGAAGTACCTAAATCTTTCAGAATTTCAACGCGTTTAAACATCACCCGTTTGTTGCCTGCTACGACAGCAATAAACGGACCTTCTTTTTTATACAGAATCGCGCTGGCAGGAATCTGTAAAGATTTCTCATTAGCAGGAAATATAAAGGTCACGCTACCGTATTCACCCGGGAGTAATTCATGGGACGAATTATCCACTTCAAACTGCATTAACATTGCGCCTGAACTTTCATTGACCGATTCAGAAGTCCCTAAAAGTTTTGCTGAAAAATGCTTCCCCGGATATTCTGGTACATCAACCTGAACTACCATGTCCGGTTTTATGCGGGCTGCATAATTCTGCGGAAGCGTGACGTACAGTCTCAATTTGTGCACATCTGAAATCGTGAACAATTCCTTTCCCGACTGATGGCCTGCATTAATCAATGCACCGATGTCTGTATGACGACTGGTTATGACCCCATCAAAGGGAGCGGTGATCCGTTTAAATGATTCCAAAGCAAGCAAACGATCCACATTCGCTTGCGCTGCCATCACAAAAGCTTTCTTGGCAGCATGGTCGCCATTTTTTTCATCCACTTCCTGGACCGACACCGAATCAGTTTTCAATAAATTACGCCAGCGATGCGCCGTCGTTTCAGCCAGTTTTGCGTTTGCCTTTGCTGACTCCATGTTTGCTACTGCTTGTTTTAGCTGCTGATCTAAATCAGGTGTTTCAATTTCAGCGAGGGTCTGCCCTGCCTTGACATCAGCTCCAATGTCCAATTTCCAACTCTTTAAATACCCGCTTACCCGCGCGTAAATGGGCGCCGAATAATAAGCTTGCAAACTGCCCGGCAATATCAATTTTTCAGTATCTCTCAGACTCTCTAGCGCTACCGTTGCAACGGTAATCAGCGCCCCTTCTGCTGTCGTCGCCGCAAGAATTTTCTGATCATCCATCCGTTGCTTGAACCCACCCACAAAGATCCCAACAGCAACAGCGGCGATCACCATAATAATCGTTAGCAGGTGTTTTGCCGGTCGCCGAACGGTTAGCGGGGAATGAATATCATCCATGCTGAATTGCTCCCTCAGTTTTGATTATGCGCGGCTGCCGCCCGTGAATCATGCCAAATAAAACTGGAACAAAAACAAGGTGGCACAAGTCGCGGTAATTAACCCACCAACGACTGCCCTGCCAAGAGGCGCATTTTGCTCGCCACCGTCACCCAGCCCCAATGCCATTGGTGCCATACCAATGATCATGGCCAGCGCGGTCATTAATACCGGACGAAACCTGCCAAATCCCGCTTCCAGTCCCGCTCTGATTGGATCCCCGGTATGCGCTAATCGTTCGCGAGCAAAACTCACGACCAGGATACTGTTGGCGGTGGCTACGCCCATGCACATAATCGCACCGGTTAATGCCGGAACAGATAGGGTCGTATGAGTTGCAAACAACATCCATACTATTCCCGCCAATGCAGCTGGCAGCGCGGCAACGATGATAAATGGATCACTCCAGGATTGAAAATTCACTACAATCAGTAAATAAATCAAAACGATTGCTGCTAACAGACCAAACAATAACCCGCTAAATGCTGTATTCATGGTTTTTACCTGCCCACGGAGCGTAATCGTTGCGCCTTTTGGCCGTTCTTTTTCGTGGGCTTGCAGTACCTTTTCAATAACCAGAATTTGGGGGTCGCGTGCCTCACTCCCTACAACCGGTATGTTTTCAAGATCCGATAAACTTTGAATTCTAAAGCTCGGGGTTTGGGCCACGATTGAGTATGCAACACCGTTTGATTTATTAAGCCAATATGCCGGGGACACCTGCCCGCTACCTGCCAAGGTAACGACCAGGCTGTTTGTGACATCACGTTCGGTAATCCCCACTTTCTTTGCCCGAATACGATCCACATCGACTAAAAATTGAGGATAATTATAAGCTTGCTGAATTCTTAGATCTGCGACTCCAGAAATTTTGGCGATATCACGCTGAAGGATTTGTGCATATTTAAAATTTTCCTCATTATTCGGGCCCATAACCTGGACGTCAATTGGCGCTGGCGCACCAAAATTCAAGATTTGACTAATGATGTCCGCAGGTAAGAAAGAAAATGTCGATCCCGGATACTGTTGCGGCAGAAATTCACGTAAGCGGCGCACATAACTATCGGTTGGCGCATGTCCCTTGTGCAGGGCTATCAGAATATCCCCGTCTTGCGGGCCTATTGTTCCCGTGTTGTTGTACACCAGGTTAATCCCGCTTACGGTAAGGCCAATATTATCGATAACGCTTGCCAGCTCATTTGCCGGAATAGCCCGGCGAATATCTGCTTCAATCCGATCAAATAACCTCGCCGTTTCTTCAACCCTTGTTCCAACGGGCGCACGGACATGGATTTTTATTTGTCCTGCATCCACCAAGGGGAAGAAATCTCGCCCTAGCCACGGAACCAAGGCAAAAGAAATGGCCACCGCAAATAAAAATCCAGCGACGAATTTATTTCTATGGGACATAAACGCGACCAGCATCCCATAGTATTTGTCCCTAATTTCATTAAATCCACGATTAAACCACTCTTGAAATCTAACAAGAGGATTTTTAGAGTACGAGATTGCCTGGGTAACATTAAATGAATGACCTATTCCCAATGCATGAGGTTTCAGTAAATACATCGCTAATGTTGGAACCAAAGTCCTGGATAACAAAAATGATGCGATCATCGCAAACATAACCGCTTCCGCCATGGGAACAAACAAGTAATGCGCTACCCCTTCCAGGAAAAACATTGGGACAAACACAATACAAATACATAACAGGGAGACAAAAGCTGGCGTTACAATTTGGTGAGCGCCATCCATGATGGCGGTTTTTACATCTTTTCCGTGTTCCAAATGCCAGTTAATGTTTTCAATAGTGACCGTCGCATCATCCACCAATATCCCAACCGCCAATGCCAGCCCACCCAGTGTCATAATGTTGAGTGTTTCTCCTACAATTGATAGCCCTACAATAGAACTCAAGATTGCAAGCGGAATCGAGATAGCAATAATGACAGTAGAACGCCAACTTCCCAGAAAAAGCAAAATCATCAAACTGGTCAACGCTGCGGCAATCATCCCTTCTTCCGCTACACCAGCAATTGCTGCTTTTACAAACACGGATTGATCGCCAACACCATCAAGCCGTACCGTTGACGGGATATTCTCAGACAGCTTTGGCAATAGCTGCCGCACTTTAGCCACAATATCCAATGTCGAGGCCGCCCCATTTTTTAAAATGGTCATCAGTACGGCACGTTCACCATCCACACGTACTACATTGGTCTGTGGCGGGTTTCCATCCCGAACACTCGCAATATCGCGGAAAGTTATGACACTGTCGCCAACAACCTTGATGGGGAAATTGTTAATTTCGTCAATTGCATTCGGGCTATTATTTAATCTGATACTGTACTCATAGCTACCGATTTTCTGTGTCCCAACTGGAATAATTTGAGTCTGCGATGCCAGCGCATTTTGCACATCCTGGGCGGATATCCGCTTCGATTGCATCGCCTTTTGATCCAATTCAATTTGAATTTGCCGAGATTTGCCGCCATAAGGTGAAGGAATAGTCGTGCCAGG
This sequence comes from Nitrosomonadales bacterium, assembly GCA_016721605.1. Taxonomy (GTDB): domain Bacteria; phylum Pseudomonadota; class Gammaproteobacteria; order Burkholderiales; family Gallionellaceae; genus Nitrotoga. The sequence goes on along the minus strand of JADKHS010000001.1, from coordinate 290,418 downwards.
AACCGATGCCAGCTGTGGCCGAATAAAATTCTGGGCTAAATCGTATAATTTTTGCTCAGGTACCGATGGACTTGATAGCGCCAGTTGTAGAATCGGCACCGTTGACGCGTTGTAATTCAAAATGAGCGGCGGCGTTATGCCAGGAGGCATCTGCTTTAAAACTGTTTGCGAGATAGACGTAACCTGAGCCGTAGCCGTTCTAATATCGACATTTGGCTGAAAAAATATTTTGACAATGCCGTAGCCGGGTAACGATTGGGACTCAATATGATCGATGTCATTTACAGTCGAGCTAAGCGCTCGTTCATACCTATATATTACGCGTCCGGCCATATCGTCCGGCGGCAACCCCGTATAAGACCACACTGCGCCAATCACCGGGATTTTGATATCGGGGAAAATATCGGTAGGGGATTTCAGCACCGCTAGTGGGCCGAACAAGATGATTAGCAGCGCTAACACAATAAAAGTGTAGGGTCTCTGCAGAGCAATCTTGACAAGTTCAATCATAGTGCTTGAAAAGTGCAATATTTCAATATTGGTATCGTCATTTTTATATTTAGGCAACTATTGCATAGCAGTTACAATCATGTTACATTTTGATTATTAAAAATTATGACATTCGTTTTGATAAATAAAATAATTCTTATTATATATAATCGCCAGTTTTCACAGCCGAAAAAAACCGTTGTTTCTAATAAATGATCGGGTTCAAAGCCAATCAAACCATGAAGCCACTATGCTTAACCGCAAACGTGGTTCGTCAAGTTTGACTAGTTTCTTGCGGTATGAATACTCATAAGAATACCAAAACCAAGCAGCAAAATGACCATGGATGTGCCGCCATAACTAATGAGCGGTAGTGGCACGCCTACAACTGGCAGGATACCGCTTACCATACCCATATTGACAAAGGCATAAGTGAAAAAAGTGAGCGTAATGCTTCCGGCCATAAGGCGTGTAAAATAGGTCGATGCATGGGCGGTGATAACGAAACCACGCATAATAACGAACAAATACAAGCTTAATAGCACCAGATTTCCGAGCAGGCCAAACTCTTCCGAGTACACAGCAAAAATGAAATCCGTGGTGCGTTCTGGCAGAAAATCGAGATGGGACTGAGTGCCAGATAGATACCCTTTGCCAACTACTCCCCCTGACCCTACCGCAATAATGGCTTGAATAGTGTGGTAGCCCCTGCCAAGTGCATCTTGTGCCGGATCAAGTAACATCATAATGCGGTGGCGCTGATAGTCATGTAGCGTGGACCACGCAAGTGGCATACTTGCCATTGAAATGATTAAGAAGGTTAATATGACTCGCCAAGATATGCCGGCAAGGAATAGCACATAAAATCCGCTAGCGGCAATCAGAATGGCTGTACCTAAGTCTGGCTGGCGCGCAATTAACGCCACCGGCAGCAATAACAGTAAGGTTGCGATGAAATAATTTTTTAAGGTTAAGATAGCCTCGTGTTTTTCAAAATACCAAGCCATCATCAACGGTACAGCTATCCTCATTAGTTCAGAAGGCTGGATGGTCGTCACCCCAATGTTTAGCCAGCGCCGGGCACCGTTAGTGATTTCTCCGAAAAACGCCACAGCGATCAGCAGCACCAGGCCTAGCAGATAAACCGGCACGGCGGCCGCATAAGATAATGAAGCGGCATGTTGGCCACAATCCATAGGGCAACGCACGCTACCAGTATATTTGTCATTTGCGCTAATACACGGAACCAATACCGTCACTGGCGCTATATCACCACCAAGCTAATCAACAGAAGTAATCCAAGCAGAGCCAGTAGGATGGGGTCAAGGTGCGCGATGAAATTTTGCCAGAGACGTCGCTTAATCATGTTCTACTCCTTCGGCGTCATCTTCTATTAGCAAGGGCTGAGGCATCTTACCCAGTAGGAAATAATCCAACACCTTGCGCGCAATTGGCGCGGCGGTGGAACTGCCGTGTCCGCCATTCTCAACAAGCACTGCCAACGCGATCTTGGGCTGATCGGAAGGCGCAAAAGCCATGAACCAGGCATGGTCACGATGCCGTTCTTGAATTTTACTCTCGATATATTTCTCACCCTGCTTAATGCCGATTACCTGCGCTGTACCGGTTTTACCAGCGAAGGTATAGGGTGCATCCGCACCCGCCTTTGCGGCGGTGCCTCCGGGCTGTGTTACCGCCACCATCGCGCTTTTCACCAGCGCGAGATGCTCCGAATTGAGGTTGAGATTAGATTCTGGCGTTGTCGCCAGTGTACGTTTTTCGTTAGTGCGCGAAATTTGCACTTCTTTCAATAAATGCGGACGGTAGGCTACTCCATCGTTGGCCAGTGTCGCAGTAGCATAGGCCAATTGCAGTGGCGTAACCAAATTGTAGCCCTGACCAATACCAACCGAAACCGTGTCGCCGGCATACCATCTTTGTTTGTAACGTTTTTGTTTCCACTCCGGGGATGGCATCAAGCCGGAAACCTCGCCTTCCATATCGATACCAGTTTTTTTACCGAAACCAAATTCTGAAAACAAACTATAGATGTTGTCTATGCCCAATTCGGTGGCTAGCCCGTAATAATAAGTATCGCACGACACGACAATAGATTTAAATAAGTCTACGCTGCCATGCCCCTCTTTTTTCCAATCGCGGTATCGGTGACGACTGCCGGGCAGGCTGAAATAACCTGGGTCGCTAATAGTGTAGCTGGGTGCGCGCTTGTTGTAATGCAGCCCGGCCAATGCCATGAACGGCTTAATGGTGGAGCCGGGTGAATATTGGCCACGCAATGCGCGGTTATTGAGTGGTACATCGGGCGAGTTGTTTAGCTCATTCCAGCTCTGTTCATCAATACCATCAATGAACAGATTTGGATCGTAGCCTGGCTTGCTGACAAAGGCCAATACCTCTGTTTTACCATGCAGTTCACCCTCGTAACTCCGCTCAATGCCAGTTTTACCGATGTAATCAGAGCCACGATAATTGGCGGCCATTTCATCCTCTTCGAGCTGTGCAGCCTCACCCTCATTAATACGGCCGATATAACCAACTAAGTGAGAAATCTGCTCGTGGTACGGATATTCACGGAACAAGCGTGCTTTAATTTCCACGCCGGGAAAGCGGTAACGCTGCGCAGAAAAGCGCGCCACCTCATCATCCGTCAGGCGGTTGCGTATTGGCAGGCTCTCAAATTTACGGTTATCGGCCAGTAATCTCTTAAAGCGTTTGCGGTCTCCGGGTTGAATATCAATTAGCTTTGCAAGTTCATCAATTGTCGCCTTCAGATCAGCCACCTTGTTTAAGGTTATCTCTAAAGTATAAGCAGAATAATTATGTGCCAAAATCACGCCATTGCGGTCGAGTATCAGGCCACGGCTGGGCGCAATGGGTACGATGGAAATGCGATTATTTTCTGCCAGGGTTTGGTAGTGGCTTTGCTGCATCACTTGCAAATAAACAAAACGCGCTAGCAGTATTAACAGTAGAAGTAATACAAACCCTAAGCTCAACGCCAGACGCAATCGAAAATAATGGATTTCACGTTGAGTGTCTTTAAACTCGATGTGACGTTTCATAACAGGTCAGACGCAGCACGGGGACGACGCAAGGTCTGCAACAATATGGTTATTGGTGCCCACAGCAAGGCTGAGACTACACTACCAATGAAGTATTCCCATGAGATATTACCGCGCAGTTGCCAATGCACTGCGGCATACACTGCGTATGCAAGCAATAACAGCGGGAAAATTTGCAGGGTTTGTTGGCTCAGATTGAACATCAATATCCGGCGATGCAACACGATGCCACTGAAAGCCAATATCGAGTATGCCAGTGCATGCTGCCCGAAGAGACTTGCGTCTGCCACGTCGGCAAGTATGCCTACCGTCCATGCAATGCTAATACCGACGTGATAGGGTTTGTGTGTGCACCAATAAAGCAATACCAGTGCGACAAAATCTGGACGGAGTGCCAGCCAGATACCTTGCCACGGCAACCAATCGAGTAACAGCGCAACCAATAGGCTGGCTGCGATGAAAATACGACTGACGGGCAACTGGAATTCCTGGTCGTTTAGAATGCGGTCACTCACCGTCCCCCGCCTGCTATTTTTGGGTTTGTCGGTCGCGATTTCCTCAGTGACCTCTGGGCGCTCCGGTAATTTCAGTAGTCCGGACAAGATCAATAATTGGCGCCGCTTATCCACCCCCGCAATTGGGGCACATAGAATGCGCGCAAAAGGATAGGCGGGATCGCGCTCGACATGGATTACCTTGGCTACCGGCAAGCCGACTGGATAAGTGCCATCAATGCCGGAAGTTACCAGCACATCGCCATTTTGAATATCAGAACTGATGGGCATATAGCGTAGCGCCAGCTCCCCGGTGTCACCAGAGCCAAACACCACTGCGCGCAAGCCATTGCGCAGCACCTGTACCGGCACCGCGTGATCTTTATCAGTAATTAACGTGACCTCGCTCATCCAAGGATAAACACGAGTAACTTGGCCGACGATGCCGCTATCATCCATGACTACCTGGCCTGCCAGTACCTTTGCCTGCGCGCCCTTGTCCAATAGTATTTTTCGATTAAATATGTCCCGCTCAACGTACATGATTTCGGCTAGTTGCATTGGATAATCGGCGCGCTGCTGTACCATGAGAAGGTTACGCAAGTGCTGATTCTCAGCCTTTAGTGCTTCCAGCTGTAGCAACTGCGCAACGTCTAAAGTGTGCTGATGGTGCAATTCGGCATTGTCGCGAATTAAGCTATTGTGGGAGGAAAAAAAATCATCAACCTCATGCCATAACTTGCTAGGCGCGGTGACTAGCCGTTGTAGAGGGTACACCAAGACTGAAAGGCCGCTACGTATGGATTCCAGATATCGATACCGCACATCCACAAACAATAACAGTAATGAGAACAGCGTAAAAAATACCAGCCGAACGGCAGGTGAAGGACCTCGATTAAAAAAATTAAGGGGCTGGTTTTGTTCCATTAGGGTGTTTCAACAGCCATTTCTGCTTGTAAATTTTAGTTATAACACCAACGCTACTTTCTTTCGTTTATGGAAGTAAAATCGGAGTAAAAGGAAATTGCTAGACTGCATTAATTTAAAATTATTCACACGTAGGTAACGTCTGAATAATTAATCGTTGGTGAAAATTCCACTGGATTTATCCATCCGGTCAAGAGCCTTGCCGTAACCGCGCACTACGCGGGTAAGCGGATCGTCCGCAATTAAGACGGGTAACCCAGTTTCTTCCATCAATAAACGGTCAATATCGCGCAGTAAGGCACCGCCGCCAGTCAGAACCATCCCTTTTCTGGCAATGTCCGAACCTAGTTCAGGGGGCGTTTGCTCTAGCGCGATCTTTACTGCGCTGACAATATTATTAAGAGGGTCAGTTAGAGCTTCTAGTATTTCATTGCTGGAAATGGTAAAGCTACGCGGCACGCCTTCTGCCAGGTTGCGTCCCATTACTTCCATTTCACGCACTTCGCTTCCAGGGAATGCCGAACCAATTTCTTTTTTGATCTGTTCCGCAGTGGTTTCACCGATCAACATGCCGTAATTGCGACGAATGTAGTTAATTATAGCCTCGTCGAATTTATCGCCACCGACGCGTATGGAACCGGAATAAACTGCACCGCCTAGCGAAATTACACCTACTTCCGTGGTGCCACCACCGATATCGACCACCATTGAGCCGTTTGGCTCTTCTACTGGTAGGTCAGCGCCTATTGCTGCTGCCATAGGTTCTTCAATCAACTCTACCCGACGCGCCCCCGCACCATAAGCGGATTCACGGATAGCGCGCCGCTCTACTTGGGTTGAGCCGCACGGCACACAAATCACGATGCGTGGGCTAGGGCTGAAAATGCCAGACTTATGCACTCTCTTGATAAATTGTTTAAGCATTTGTTCGGTGACGGTAAAGTCTGCAATTACGCCGTCCCTCATTGGGCGTATGACATTAATATTGCCTGGCGCCCGCCCGAGCATCTGCTTGGCTGCCAAGCCAACTTGCTGGATCACTTTTTTGTCGTTTGGGCCACTCCCGTGGCGAATTGCCACTACCGACGGCTCGTCCAGCACAATGCCTTTGCCGCGCGCCCAGATCAGGGTGTTAGCAGTGCCCAAATCTATCGCTAAATCATTAGCAAAATAGCTGTCAAAAAATCCAAACATGATGAATCCCGAAATAGAAAAAATGTGCCTGCTATTGTAAAAAATTAGTCTGGCAAGACTATTAATGATAACCTATTAAGGTACCTTTAATAAAGATAAAGAATTCAGTCCTATGTCACTCAGTATTAACGATGTCTATAAGGTTGCCCGGCTAGCTCGGTTAGGAATGACCGAACAAGAAGCGCAAACTGCGCACACCCAGCTTTTGAATATCTTTGGATTGATCGCGGAAATGCAGGCAGTCGATACGAATGGGATTGCACCCATGTCGCACGCTCAGGATATATCTCAACGTTTGCGTGAGGACGTGGTCACGGAGCACAATCAACGTGAACTATTTCAGGCTGCAGCCCCACAAATTAAAAAAGGATTGTATCTAGTACCACAAGTCATCGAATAACTATCCAGTTCCAAGACCATGCTTAATTCCAGTTTGCTACAGTTAGCGCCGCGTTGCGCAGCAAGAAAATTTCCAGCGTTGAGTTAACGCAACTATATCTCCACCGCATCACCGCACTTAACTCAAAACTCAATGCCTATATTACGGTAAATGAAGAGATGAGCTTGGTGCAGGCACGTGCGGCTGATGTCCAATTGGCGCAATCAAAAATCCACGCTCTCACGGGCATCCCCATCGCCCAGAAAGATATATTCTGTGCAATGGGCTGGCGTACCACCTGCGGCTCGAAAATGCTGTCTAATTTTATCGCCCCCTACGATGCGCATGTGATTGAGCAATTCAACCGCGTCGGCGCGGTAAATCTGGGCAAGACCAACATGGACGAATTCGCCATGGGTTCCAGCAATGAAACTTCTTACTTTGGCAATGTAAAAAACCCCTGGAATAATAACGCCGTGCCTGGCGGCAGCTCTGGCGGCAGTGCAGCGGCGGTGTCGGCCCACTTATGTGCGGCAGCCACCGGCACTGACACGGGCGGCTCTATCCGCCAACCAGCCGCACTATGTGGTATCTCAGGCCTGAAACCCACTTACGGCGTCGTCTCCCGCTACGGCATGATTGCCTTTGCCTCCAGCCTGGATCAGGCCGGACCAATGGCGCGCAGCGCAGAAGATTTGGCGCTGCTGCTGAATGTAATGGCCGGTTTCGACGAGCGTGATTCCACCAGCCTGCAACGTGAGACCGAAGATTACACACGAGACTTAAATAAGCCGCTGAATGGTCTGCGTATTGGTCTGCCCAAAGAATTCTTCGCCGCAGGTTTGAGCGCAGATGTCGCGCAAGCGATCGAAGCGTCCATTGCCGAATATAAAAAGCTGGGTGCCAGCGTGGTAGACATCAGCTTGCCCAACTCGCGTCTGTCCATTCCAGTGTATTACGTACTGGCTCCGGCGGAAGCCTCCAGCAATCTGTCGCGATACGACGGTGTGCGTTACGGCTACCGCGCGCCGGAATACACCAATCTTGCAGACATGTATGAAAAATCCCGCGCGCAAGGTTTCGGTGAAGAAGTAAAGCGGCGCATTATGATCGGCACTTCTGTGCTATCGCACGGTTACTACGACGCCTATTATTTGCAGGCACAGAAAATTCGCCGCCTGATCGCACAGGATTTGTCGAAGCATTTAAGCAATGTGACGTCATCATGGGACCAACCACTCCCACCACTGCCTTCAATCTGGCCGAGAAAAACGATGACCCAGTGCAGATGTACCTTTCCGACATCTATACTATCGCGGTGAATCTCGCAGGCCTGCCTGGCATGTCTATCCCGGCAGGTTTCGGCGGCAATGGCCTGCCCGTTGGTTTGCAAATTATTGGCAATTATTTCGACGAGGCGCGCATGCTAAACGTGGCACATCAATATCAGCAGGTGACCGACTGGCACACCCGCACTCCGCAACATATCGAGGTGTAAGGAACCGCACCATGCAATGGGAAATCGTTATCGGGCTGGAAGTTCATACTCAACTCTCGACTAGTAGCAAAATTTTTTCTGGCGCTTCGACCGCATTTGGCGCAGAACCCAACACTCAAGCCTGTGCGGTAGATCTGGCGCTACCTGGCGTATTACCGGTGCTAAACCGTGGCGCAGTGGAGCGTGCTATCAAGTTCGGCCTTGCGGTTGGCGCGCATATTGCGCCACGCTCCGTGTTTTCACGTAAGAATTATTTCTATCCTGACCTGCCTAAAGGGTATCAAATCAGTCAGTTTGATTTACCAATAGTTGGACAAGGCTCGTTGACTATTCAGGTTCCGACAGCGACCGCAGGACAAACTTATAAAAAAGTGGTGCGGCTGACCCGTGCGCATCTTGAAGAAGATGCGGGGAAATCGTTGCACGAAGATTTTCATGGCATGACCGGAATTGATCTCAACCGCGCTGGCACACCCCTGCTGGAAATTGTCTCGGAACCGGACATGCGCTCTGCCGCCGAGGCAGTGGCCTATGCCAAAATGCTGCACACCCTGGTGCGCTGGATCGGTATCTGCGATGGCAACATGCAGGAAGGATCGTTCCGTTGCGATGCCAATGTCTCCGTGCGTCGCCCGGGGGCCGAATTAGGCACACGCCGCGAAATCAAAAATCTTAACTCGTTCCGCTTCCTACAGCAGGCTATTGAGTACGAAGCACAATGGCAGATAGATACACTGGAAAACGGCGGTACTATCCAACAAGCGACAGTGTTGTTTAATTCCGATATAGGTGAAACCCGCGCGATGCGCAGCAAGGAAGACGCGCACGATTACCGCTATTTCCCGGATCCTGATCTGCTGCCGCTAGCGATTGATAATGAGTGGATCGAGCAGGTGCGCGGCACGCTCCCCGAGTTGCCACTATCCAAGCAAGCACGCTATGTTGCCGATCTCGGCCTACCTGTCTACGACGCCGACACTTTGACCTCATCACGAGAAATGGCGGATTTCTTCGAAGCGACACTAAACGAAGTCCCCAAGGAAGCCAAGCTGTGCGCCAACTGGCTGATGGGTGATGTAAGCGCCTCACTTAACCGCGAAGATCGCGATATTACACAATGTCCAATCTCACCCGGGCAGCTAGGCGGTATGCTTAAACGTATTGCAGATGGAACCATTTCCAACGCCGCCGCCAAGGAAGTTTTCAAAATACTCTGGAGTGATGGCGGCAACCCCGATAGCATTATCGAAACAAAAGGGTTGAAACAGATGTCCGATGTCGGTGCCATGGAGGCAATGGTGGATGAGATTATCGCCGCCAACCCAGCGCAAGTCGCCGAATATCGCAGCGGCAAGGAGAAAGTGTTTGGCTTTTTTGTCGGTCTCGCCATGAAGGCCAGCAAAGGCAAAGCCAACCCTGCGCAGATGAATGAAATTTTAAAGCGCAAACTGGCGGGTTAAATGCGATATGTTTTAATATCAGCGCTCCCTTGATAAAGCATGTCTAACAAAAAAGTGGTTTAAATTGCTTACCTTTTAGCTATTAACCCAACTAGCTTTAATCTTGCACAAATTTTCTGCTGCTGAAGTTTTATCGCCACGTCACAATTTTTCGATTTTCAGGTGATATACCCCTAACCCTCACTGGCGTGGTAAAGCGTAAGCTGTTATTGACAAGGGTGGGTGGTGTTGTCTTGTGAACTCAACGTGTCGAATCATGGAGAAATCAGTATGGAGCAGTATTTTATTGTTGCCGGATATGGGAGAAAAAACTGTTGGCTTTGATGGTGCGGGGAAGTTCGTGCCAAATCCGGTGAAAAACAGGATGGGCGAACCAAGGCGGCATATTCGCTAGCTTATAGTGAAAGAGAGTGCTCGATATACAGCGACTGATTCAAATACTCAGCGGGCAGTCCTGAAAATTCGGGTGTTTATGGGGATGAGAGCTAATTAATGTTCAATAGTTAAAAAGTGACTTTAAATTAGTAAGGGATTTCGGGTATCATGCGCCACCACATTTCGGATGTGGCGTAACTTGAATATGATTTGTTTAGTTGCGCTGTACACATTTGCATGTCTAGTACGATGTATTCAAAATTCGGAAGCTTGGGTGAGTGGTTTAAACCAGCAGTCTTGAAAACTGCCGAACAGCAATGTTCCGTGAGTTCGAATCTCACAGCTTCCGCCAGAACTCGTTATCACCACGGCTTACATAATCTCTAAAACCCTCATGGCGTATAGCTTTAGCGGGTTTTTTACGCTCAGGCTGTAGCCGCCAATCTCACGAAAGCTTGCATTGTTTGTTGGTAAAGAATGCTCTTTTACCAACACGATATTATTTACCAACATGCGGGGGTAGAGCTCATGGCACTAACAGAGCTTGAGGTTAAAAAAGCGCAGGCAACGGATAAGGAGCAACAGCTCAGGGCGGGTCATCAGCGAAAACACCGTTCTCAAAATTATCGAGACCATTGGCTACAAAGGCAAAATGACTGGACACGGATTCAGAAGCTTGGCGCGCACCGTGCTGGGTGATATGGGGCATCGATGGGAAGTACTAGAGGCGATGCTATCCCATGCACTGGTAAACCAGACGGCAGCGGCCTACGTGCGCACCGCATACTTTGAAGAACGGCGTGGCATCATGCAACAGTGGGCAGATTCTCTCGACAAGGCGGAAGCGGGCGCGGAAGTAATACCGCTGCGTGCATAAATCAAAAAAACGCACAGTCTTGCATCGCAAGTCTGTGACAATGCCTTGCACAAAAGTATCGTTTTTGTGCCTATCAAACGGTGGTCAGATGGCAGCCAGACGTTCGACTGTATCGGGATAACGCTCAACCATACGAATTAAAATCGCAGCTTGGGCATTTGGGCTGGCTCGGCCTTGCTCCCAATTTTCCAGTGTGCGCTCGTTTGTGCGCAAGTACCTGGCGAATACAGTTCGCGACAAGTGCAGTTTTTCCCGCAGATTAAGCAACTCTTCCGGAGTAATGGTCGGCGCTGGTTTCTTTTCCACCACATGCTGGCGTAAGGTGATCTTGCCTTCGCGTGCAGATTCGAGTGCGGTGAAGCCCTCTTTCAGTTCATTAAATAAATTACGTTTCATTTGATTCTCCTTGCGTCCAATTCCAGCTTGAGCAGTTCCTTCAAAGTTTTGCGTTGTGCTGCGGTCAGATTATCCATTTCATCTTTGTTGTACACGGTGTACAGCCAGAATTGCTTGCCGGATAACCACCAGTAATAAATCACACGCAACCCGCCACGCTTTCCTTTACCTCGTTTTTCATCAGCAAAGCGCACCTTGCGCAATCCGCCCGTACCTTTGATCACATCGCCCGCTTCCGGGTTCTTCATCAACATCTGCTGAAACTCACGAAAACTTTCGTCGTTCAGATAACTCTGCCGATGCCGCTCAAATGGAGGCAATTCAATGAAGGTGGCTTTCATGGGTTAATCATACGCAAGTTGCGTATGCCAAGTCAAGGAGCTTGTGTAGTAACAACACTGCATCAAACAGCCGCAGTCTGGTTCATTCAGTCTGTAACAACATCATCGCAAGTGCACAGCGTTTGTGGCATTGATTAAAGTGTTCTGCACTATCATCCGGGCATGCCGCGAACGGTTGTTTCAATGGGAATGGTTGTATACATCTATGGTGCCTTCATTCTCCGAATCGAATCTGGCACCGCTCACGGCGCCCTGCAAGCCTCACCCATAAAACGCCCCAATTCCCCACGCATCGCATAAAATCTATCTAATTGACCTAATCGGGGTAATCAATGGCACTCACCCGCAACGAAATCCGCAAACGCCTCGCCGCTTTTGCCAAAGAGCAGCAAGGATCGAGCAACGAACGCAGCCAAGCGCAAACTTTCTGGCTGCGTTTTTATGAGTGCTTCGGCATCCGTGCAGAAAGTGCCACCATCTACGAACAATCGGTCAAGAAGCTCGGCGGCGCGCAAGGCTTCATCGATAGCTTTATCCCCGGCAAACTCATCGTCGAACACAAGAGCAAAGGCAAAGACCTGGACGCAGCATTCGGTCAAGCCAGCGAATATTTTCTGTCGCTCAAGGAAGAAGAACGTCCGCGCTACATCATCACCAGCGACTTCGCCCGCATCCGCATTTATGACCTGCAAGCGGGCGGCGGTTATCACCAATGCAAGCTCGCCGAGCTGCCGAAGAAGGCCGACTGGTTCATGTTTCTGGTGGAAGGCGAACTCACCGACTACACCGAAGAATCCGAAGCTGACCGCAGCGCCGCCTACACCATCAGCAAGCTGCACGAAGCCCTGTTGCGCGCCAATTTCAAAGGGCGCGATCTGGAGGTGTTGCTCACCCGTTTATTGTTCTGCCTGTTTGCCGAAGATACCGGCATCTTTGGCGAGAACGGAATTTTTCGGCGACTCATGGAATCCACCCGCGCAGACGGCAGCGATGTCGGGCGCATGCTGGCCGAGCTCTTCCAGGTATTGAACACACCGGAAGAAGATCGCCAAAACAACCTTGACGAAAACCTCGCCCGCTTTGCCTACATCAACGGCGCACTGTTTGCGGAAAACACCCGCATTCCGTCGTTCGATTCCGAACTGCGCGAACAACTTATCGCCTGTGCCAAACTGGATTGGAGCGGCATTTCTCCTGCCATCTTTGGCGCAATGTTTCAGGGCGTGCTGGAAGAACACAACCCGGATGGTGCAGACAGTAGCAACCGCAAAGCTTCCCGCCGCGAACTCGGCGCGCATTACACCAGTGAGCGCAACATCCTGCGCGTCATCAACCCGCTGTGCATGGACAACCTGCGTGCCGAACTCGCCAAGGTCAAAAAGAACAAAAAACTTCTGACCGATTTTTACGACAAACTCCCCACGCTCACCTTTTTCGATCCCGCCTGCGGCTGCGGCAACTTCCTCGTGATCGGCTTCCGCGAATTGCGTCAACTGGAGATGGACACCATCGAAGCGATGGGCGACATCGGCCTCACCAACGCCAGCCGGGGCGGCCTGCTCGATGTCTCCACGCTATGTCGCGTCAAGGTCAGCCAGTTCTATGGCATCGAGATTGACGAATCCGCCGCGCACATTGCCAAAGTCGCCATGTGGATCACCGACCACCAGATGAACCTCGAAGCCGCCGAACGCTTCGGCACCACCCGCCCCACCGTGCCGCTGATAGATAGCGCCACCATCGTTTGCGGCAACTCCTTGCGGCTAAACTGGAACGACGTGATACCAGCGGAGCAATGCAGCTATATACTGGGCAATCCGCCATTCATTGGCGCAAAATTCTTAAACGATGAACAACGCGATGATGTGGCGCATGTATTGGGCAAAATTCCAAGCAGCGGATTACTGGACTATGTGACCTGCTGGTATGTCAAAGCACTACCCTACATACACGCCAACCCATCTATCCACGTCGCATTCGTCTCCACCAACAGCATCACTCAGGGCGAACAAGTCGCCGTGCTATGGAGCCATCTGTTAGGGAGTGGCGTGAAACTCCATTTTGCGCACCGCACCTTCCAATGGAGCAACGAAGGCAAAGGCGTGGCCGCCGTGCATTGCGTGATCGTAGGCTTCAGTTTAAACGATTCAAAACAGCACACAATTCTCGACTACACCGGAAACATCAAGGGCGAACCCAACGTGCTATCGGTTCGGCACATCAACCCCTATCTGGTCGATGCGCCGGATGTGATGATGAGCAACCGTCAAACCCCGCTGTGCAATGTGCCGGAAATCGGCATCGGCAACAAACCGATTGATGGCGGCAATTACCTGTTCACACCGGAAGAGAAAGATGAGTTCATCAAACGTGAGCCGCAATCCGCGCGCTGGTTCCGTCGCTGGATCGGCGCGGACGAATTCATCAATGGCTATGATCGCTGGTGCTTGTGGTTGGGCGATTGCCCGCCCAACGAGTTACGAAAAATGCCGGAAGCGATGAAGCGCGTCGAAGCTGTGCGTGATGTACGCCTTGCCAGCAAGAGCGCACCCACACAAAAACTGGCAGCGACACCGACGCGCTTTCATGTCGAAAACATTCCCGATGCACCGTATCTGGTGATTCCAGAGGTTTCCTCCGAGCGACGCTCCTTTGTGCCTATCGGTTTCATGCAACCGGATACGCTATCCAGCAACTTGGTGCGCATTCTTCCCAATGCCACCCTCTACCACTTCGGCATCCTCACCTCGACCATGCAAAATGCCTGGATGCGTACAGTGTGCGGTCGATTGAAGAGTGATTACCGCTACTCGGTGGGCATCGTCTACAACAACTACCCGTGGCCGGACATTACCAACAAACACCACGCCACCATCGAAGCCGCCGCCCAAGCCATCCTCGATGCCCGTGCGTTGTATCCCGAATCCTCGCTGGCCGATCTCTACGATCCGCTCTCTATGCCGCCGGAACTCGTCAAAACCACGCCGCACTGACAAGGCCGTGGATGCTGCCTACCAATACAAAGGCGGTAAGGATGATGCCGCCCGCGTAGCCTTCCTGTTCGAACGCTACCAGCAACTCACCAGCCTGTTGCCCGCGGTAACGGCCAAGAAACCCGGAAAGCGCGTTGCGAAGTAACCCCTATGCGCAAGCTGCAACATCTTCTGGGCAGGATAAAACTTTCGCGCCTTAAGAAGTTCACCGCTCTGTTACCAAAACTCGCAACAGATGGGCGGATACGCTTGCCTACGTTTCCGCGCATCGCGACGGGCTGGACGTAAATCAATACCTCATGGATGAAGCTATCCGCGAAGCAGAAAATGATAGTGATGAAATCGAGTGGTCGGGTAGCGGTTTGTTCTCAGAAGCGGATGTATTCGCCGTGAACGAACCCGCCAATATCAGCCGTGTAGACTTGTACGCAGACTTTTGCGCCGAATGTGAGATGGATGCGTTTGAACCGCTGCGCAATTGGGTGACACGCGTGGAAACCATGACGCTGCATTACAGCTATGGTCGTTTCTCCGGTTGGAGCTTCGGATCGGGCGGAGATATTGTTGCGCGTCTTTATGACAAAACCCTCGAAGTCGAAAAAAAGTCGTACAAGTTCTATTTGCATGAGCTGTGGAAGGCTGCCGGATGGGATGGCGAAAGTCAGGTATGGTGCATGGAGTGCGAGGCCAAGCGCAACGCCTTGGTAAGTCCGCAACTGCCGAAACTTGCGCACCTGCTGCCGAATCAGGCCGCGCTCTGGCGATACCTAACCGAAAACTGGCTGCGCCTGACTGTGCCAACGGACTCGGACAGCAACCGCGCCCGCTGGAACAATCACCCGCTGTGGGATTTCATTGCTGCGGCATTTAATACGGAAGGAGATCAAGCAAAACTGCAACGCTTTAACCATGCCAGATTGCCCGAAGATGAGCGGTTGTTCGTGCATGGCTTGGGCGGCATTACCTCATTCATGGCAAGTCGTGGTATTGAGGATTTAGGTGAAGGTATCGGCGAGTATTTACACCAAGCCAAGGCTTATCACGTCACCCGCGCTGGCTTTAAGCATGACGGGATGGAACGATATGTCGGGCGCAAGGTGAAAGCCAAGAATCGCCGTTACAACACGGTAAACAACGTGCAGCAGCTTCCTTCTGAGCTATCTAAAATCGAAGCTGCCGCCGTTGCCTATTAACAGGCCAAGGAGGGCGAAGATGATGCCGTCTGATTTTCTCCCAAACACACCTGCACTGGATCAACAATACCAAACTGTTGACTTCCTCATCCCGCGGAAGACCGTTGAAAAATTGTCCGGCCTAAGCAGGGCAACAATCTACCGCTTAATTAAATTAGGTAAATTTCCGCGGCCTCTATCCATTGGTACAGGGTCGGTACGCTGGCGGTAATCGGATGTGATTGCTTGGCAACAATCACTTAGCCAAAGCCTCTAGCGGCTGATATTTGGGGGTATATTTTGGGGTATATCAAAAATATCGAAAACAAGAACTCAATCACGGCAAGGCTTCAAGGTCACTTTTCGACTGACACAGCTGCAAAATTAATTAATTTATTATCAATAACATACATGACATGCCAATCTTTTTACAGCTACGTTAAGTCTCAAGTAGGCTAAAACAGTACCATCAAATTACGATTTAGCTACGCTTATTTTTCACCGTACTTCAAGGTATTCCAATGACCGTTTTCGACTTATTACGGTTATTCGCGCACGACTGCATTGGGATATCTGATTGGTAATATGGCTAAATAATGCTTTTTTGAAGTCGATATAAAATTCATAGGGCTTCATTTATAAACAGATTGGTGGTGGATTATGGACAAGAAACAATTACCGGTTAGATTGCCTTCTAGGCTTTTTTATACAGTTGAGCCAAAACATCTCATGATGGTTGTCAACGATGGAAATACCAAAGATAGGTTCGATTGGAGTGTGGATGAGCCATTAGTGAAGGTAGTCCGGGAATATCTGCGGTATATCGCTCACAAGAAATTTAGATGAGCGGTATTTTGCAACGGTCAATGCTTTAAGTTGTCTTGCGACACATAAATCTCGGTATTCACGCTTTAAGCAACGACAAAAACCATCGGCCTTCACTCATCAGCAAATTGTTATGTTTTAAGTGAACTTACTTTTCTTCAAGCATTTTTGGATCATGGTATAGAGGCTTCGCAAATTCCCCGATTGTTACCGCAAGTAAAATTTGGCGATCTGCAATCTTCAGAAAAGCTTCTCGCTGCACCAACCCCTTCGAGACTAGACCAAACCGCACAACTTTTTGGAATCTGCATCTCATGGCTTGAAGGAGCAAATGACAGAATTTATGAATGTCGTTCCTGCTATAAACAGCCGACAGCCTTTTTTGGGCACCTTGCAACATTGAACTGTAATCGAATCCATCTTGATGATTGGTATGTCCAGACACTTGTTACCAGCAAAGTGCTGGAGGGGAACAACTCCAGCGAACGGCCGCCTGTTGTGGCGATCGTTGAAAAAACCGTCGAGTTTGAGGATCAATATTGTTATCGATATCACGTCTATGGCGATGGTTGGGATTGGGGATATTGGCCTACCCGCATTTAGCTAAAAGTAATAGTTCGCCTGTTGTTCAAAAAATTGGGCAAGACCATGCCCAGATACACTACAAAACTGGCTAACATGGAAAATATCCGCGAAGGAAGGCTAATTCCCCGGAGCTGCTTGGGAGAATGCCTACTCAGCGAGTCTTCACTTAAAGATTACACGATGACCCAAAAGGAGAATTTTCATGCAAAAGAAATAGCAGAATTACCAGAGGTGATTGAATACATTAATGAACATGATCTTAAAGGCCATATCGTTTTACAATTTGTTCATGCCAGCCCACCCATCGAACGCGTCCCTGCTCCGGAAAGTTTTTTCAAATCAACCGTATCAACCGCTTTGGCGGGTTTTTGTGCTCAGGCTGTAGCCGCTGGCGCACGGACATCGGTAGGCAAGGTGGCAGCGTCACTCAGTGCTTATAAGGGTGAGGTGCACGCAGAGCTGCGCGAAATATTCGTGTTGTTGCTGGAGCAGCGGGAGTGCAAAAGTTGATTTGGTTGGAGAATACCCGCACCGCTTCCATGAAATCTTGGGTGGCACGCTCGTTCACTTCTTCGTCGATTTTTAGCCTTTCAATTAACTCGTGCGGATGACAAAACATTTCCAGCAGCAACGGCTTCAATTCGTCAATATCGAAACTCCATCCGGCCATGCCCGGTTCACCGGCTACAGTCTCGCCGGACAGCGATAGCGTAAGGACGAGCGGCACAGTCTGGTCAATGCGGCTGGCGAAGAAAGACCAATATGGCCATGCCATAAACAGTTGGGCAAACCATTCCCTTACTTCTGGAATAGCCCTCAAGTTCACGGGGATCGTTGTCGTATGGGGCTTCCTGTGTATAAACAATGTTGACACATGCCACGCACGCACCTAAACTGCCTACATTTAAATTGCACGGGGTGCACATATCATGGAAGTCATTGTAAAAAAATGGGGCAACAGCGCGGCGGTGCGCATTCCGGCATCCGTTATGGCGGCGGCGCATGTCGCTCTGGACCAGCCGGTTGAAGTGCGCGAGGAGCAGGGACGCATCGTTATCGAACCGGTACGCCGCAAGGAATATAAGCTGGATGAATTGCTGGGCGGCATCACCGCGAAGAATCAGCACAAGCCCGTTGATACTGGTGCGCCGGTCGGCAAGGAAGTCTGGTAATGGTGCGCCGCTTTGTGCCGGAGGCGGGGGATATAGTCTGGCTCGAATTTTCGCCTCAGGCCGGGCATGAGCAGGCAGGACACCGCCCCGCGCTGGTGCTCAGCCCCGCCGCCTACAACAGCAAAACAGGCACGATGCTGTGCTGCCCGATGACCACGCAAATAAAAGGTTACCCGTTCGAAGTCATCATTCATGCAGAAGGTGTCAGCGGCGCGGCACTGTCCGATCAAGTCAAAAATCTCGACTGGCGCGCGCGCAAAGCCACACCCAAAGGCAAAGCATCTGCCGAAGAACTGGATGAAGTGCGCGCTAAAATTTCCTCGCTGCTTGGCCTGCCCAGGATTTCTGCATAAGGACGGCATATGACAAACCAAGTGCGCTGAAGTGAGTCCAACTTCGTAGGGGGATGTACACGCGTCTTGTCGTTCTGTTGCTATGCGGCGGAGATAAGCGCAGCCAGGCCACGGACATCAGCCGCGCCGTCGAGTGCTGGAAAGATTACCAACGGAGGAATACAACATGAAAACGCAAAAGACACATGCCGCCTCGGTCTCGCATGAGGAATGGGTGCTCGATGCCTTGCGCTCAGACCCTGAATTTGCGGTCGAATATCTCAAGCAGGCCATGTCGGAAATGAATGAGCCAGACGGTCGAGGTGCTGCGCTGTTGGCTTTGCGCCAGATTGCCGAATCATGCGGCGGCATCGCAAAGGTTGCCGAAGCGGCGGGAGTCCAGCGTGAAAGCCTGTACCGTGCGCTATCGCCGAAGGGCAACCCGACCTTGAACACTTTGCTGGCGGTGCTGAAGTCAGTCGGCATGAGGCTTTCCGTCGAGCCGGAGGATAAAGCGCACGCGTGAGCTACTGGCGAAGCAGGACGAATATGCGAAATGTGGGCTCTGCAGCAAGAAGAAGGCTGATCAAGTTTATTACTCTTTGATTCATTAATAAGCGCATGCACGGTTTGATGAGGGAGGGTAGACGAAAGCCTATTCTCGACTGTACCGATTGATTTAGAGCGGGGAATGGTGGTATCGAATTGGGGTGGAAAAATGGGCGATGGAGTAGATAGTTATGGTAAGTGGTGCAATGTTGGGCTTCACAAAGCTCAGCGCCAATCTACACGTAGCTAGGCTGCCGCTGCTCTTTGAGGAGGTGATTGGCAACCTCCCCAAAAAGTAAAAGTGAAATCACGCATTTTGCGGCATTGCCGCGCGCTCTGACTAAAGACAAGGACGAGTCAACATTCACATCTCTTCCCGTGATCTTGATGACATTCAAGCCAAAGCCGCAGAGTAAAGCAATTTCTTGTCAAATATTAATGGCCAGTGTCCTTCACAAATACGTTATAGGACGTCTTGTAGAGCCATCGCCAATCCTGACTTGCGCCCGAGTGGGAAGCGCCAAAAAGTGGCGCGCCGCGTAGCTTTACGTGTGGCGGGCATGGCACGCAACTATGGTGGTGGCAGTCTGCCAGCCATGTTCGCAGAGCCGAAATCAGAATCTGATCCTCATGTCACTCGGTTAAGCAAAACAATGGTTAAATCATGGTGGTAAATGTTCACTGCTGATGAGCGGTTCGGTAAAACCTGCGGGGCGCGCGTTTTTACATCCACGGACAAACCGTGTAGTCGAAAGAAGCTGGAGGGAAGAATGATTTCTAACATTACCATGCATGGTGGTTGTTTGTTAAGCAGGCAATGAGATCTGATCCTATGTTTTCTAACTATTCTTTAACCTACTTTGCTTTAACCTACTAGGCTCCAACCTATAGTTAAGGGGAACATCATGTTGAATAAAATAAACACTAGTAACTTAATATTTACCTTATTAACAACAGTCACATTATTAACTTCAGCATGTGGCACAAATCCCGTTACTAAAAAAAGGGAATTTCAACTTGTGTCTGAGTCTCAAGAAATATCAATGGGTAAACAAAATTATGGCCCTGCTCGCCAATCACAGGGTGGCGATTACATTATCGACCCTGAACTCACCGCTTATGTGCAAAGCGTAGGCGATAAGCTTGCCGCAGTTTCTGATCGCAAATTACCTTATGAATACACGGTGCTAAATGATTCCGTACCCAATGCTTGGGCGATGCCTGGTGGAAAAATCGCATTTAATCGTGGACTGCTTTACGAACTCAATAGCGAGGCTGAACTTGCTGCGGTCATGGGACATGAAATGGTCCATGCCGCCGCAAGACACGGAGCAAAAAGTATGGAGCGCGGCATAGTCATGCAAGGAGCAATGATTGCAGTTGGTATAGGCGCGCAAAATACTGATTATGCAAACCTGATTGTTGGCGGCGCACAACTAGGTGCACAACTTGCCACGAGTAAATATGGGCGCGATGCAGAAAGCGAAGCGGATCTATATGGTATGCAATATATGAAAAAAGCAGGTTACGACCCAACGGCTGCCGTGACCTTGCAAGAAACTTTCGTTAAATTAAGTGCTGGACATCAAAGTAATTTTATTGAGGGCCTATTTGCCAGCCATCCACCATCACCTGAACGTGTGGCTGACAACAAAATCACATTGGCAAAAATCGGCGCTGGTGGGGAATGGGGCAAAGAGATTTATGCCCAAAAAGTAGCAAACTAAAATCTACTCAGGCGGCTTATAAAGCTTATGACCAAAGCGTAAAAGCACTAGCGGCTAAAGATATAGCGAAAGCCACCATGTTAGCCAAACAAGCCATTGCAGCTGAACCTCGTGAAGCACGTTTTCAAGAGCTTGGGTGACATTGCTTAGAAAAAACCAGAAGAGGCATTATCGTTTTGTGATAAAGCCATCAAAATGCAACCTGATTACTTTAAACCGCATATTCAAAGTGGCATTGCGCTATTTAATTTAGGGAAAAAAACCGAAGCCGATCCTTTTCTTAAGCGTGCCAATGAACTACTACCTACTGCACCTGGACATGCGTTGTTAGGCCAAATCGCTGAAGAGCGCGGTCAAACAGATGAAGCACTGCAACATTATCAAGTTGCCTCGGCTTCTAATTCAGACATTGGCAAAGAAGCAACAGCACGTGTCGTACACCTGGATTTACCGCGCAACCCTGCGAAGTATATTCAGGCAGGTGTGCAGGCGGATAATGCGGCCAATTTATGTGCCGTCGTGCAAAATAGCACCGCTACACCAGTAGGCCGGGTTCAAGTTCATGTAGTGAAATGTGATGTGAAAACAGGACAAGCTGTGTCACAAAGTGCCCCTTTAATAATTAAAGGCGGTGTAGCTCCTGGTAAGCGTAATCAAGTGGCAGTTGGCACTAGAGTAGCCACTCACAAGAAGCGCAGTTATATAAAAGTGGTGGTCGAGGCTGCCGAAGTTAGCCCAATAGCAGTGACTGGGGTCAGTGTATCAAAATTCAATCGAGTCTGACCCTGAGGTCCTATCAATATGCAGCCAGAGTTGCAGCAGATGGATGTAGAGAGCATCTCTCGATTGCTTGAATCTTTGAAAATGACCTCACGGGATCAAAAGCTTGCGATTCTGGCAAAGCTCAGTGCAGACCGCATGCGCCGCCAAACCCAAGGAGCGCTTTGGTTTGCTCCTGGAGCATTTACCTGAATTACAGAAAGTTTTGTGAGGGATATCGATTGTTTGTCGCTGACTTTTCTTATGACAAAATTGTCAACCAACTGAAGTGGCTAAACTTGAAAAATCGGTAAGATTCATAAGACCTTTGCAGATATCAGAATCAGATTCTTGAATTTGGGTGGCCACCATTGTGGTAGCAATCCAGATGAAAGCAGCAAGCACTGTTGGCTATGAATTCTGGAATCAATACCCGTTCTTGTTGGTTGCTGGGTATTTGCGATTCTCAGTTTTTTTTGTTCTAAGAATCAATTGCACACATTGAATGCTATTAGAGATGGAGTGCCCGTAAAAAGCGGCAAATGATAATTGACTATAAACCAGTTGAGGATTTGATCACCCAAAGTTTCCCGTTCTTGAGACCAGGTTAAATACGCAGCGTCGGGCCTTTTATGTTGTGAATTTTATTTTAGTTGTGGGGCTTATTCTTTCACATGTTGTTTACTTCTTTTTAACTGATCCCGTCCGAATCTGGATTTCGAAGTTTTTTTCTGCTTGTCAATAACAGTGAGTATCTCCCAGTAGTAGATCTTCGTGAATATCAAAGCATGTAGGGGTTTACCAACGCTGCTTACATCAACCTGCGGCCTGTCTGTATCTCCGCAATAGTTTGCGCACCGGCGTAGGGATTGCAGCTTGCAACGCATCATTCGCATCCAGCCACATCATGCCTGATTCCTGAATTTGTTTGGGTTTGTTAATTACCTGCAATAGTAGGGGGGTGATATGCAGCTTGAAATGGGTGAAAGTATGCGTGAATGTTGATAGTGCAAGCGTGTGTATTGTCTCCGTGCCGAAGTGCTGAAGGCAGTAGGCATTTGCATCTTCAACCTTGCTTAGAAATTGCGGATCCACTTGTGGCGGACACCACAAGCCACCCCAGATGCCGCTTCCCGGGCGCTTTTCCAGCAGGATATCGGGACCATTGAGCAGCAAAAGGAAAATGCTGTGTCTTTCCGGCAGCACCTTGCGTGGGCGTGGCGTGGGCAGTTGTGCGACCAGTCCGTTCTGATATGCCGTGCAGCTTCGGCTTGTTGCCACAGTTGAGCTTCAATCTTTTTTTCGCCTGTGTAACCCTCAATGGCATGGTAGCGCGCCAGTAAACGTTTGACGTTGCCATCGAGAATCGCGCGCCGTTCATGGAACGCGAATGCGCTGATGGCGGCGGCGGTGGAGCGACCGATGCCGGGAAGAGCAAGGATGTCTTCAAAATGCTGGGGAAATTTTCCCTCATGCCGTTGCATGATGAGTTGCGCTGTGCGGTGCAGGTTGCGCGCACGCGAGTAGTAGCCCAGGCCGCTCCAGTGCGCCAATACTGCATCTTCGCTGTCGGCGGCGAGCGCTGCGATAGTGGGAAAGCGTGCCACGAAACGGTGGTAATAGGGGATAACCGTGACGACCTGGGTTTGTTGCAGCATTATTTCTGACAGCCATACGCGGTAAGCATCTGCGCCCTGCCACGGCAAGCCGTGCCGACCATGTTGCTGCTGCCAGTCTATGATGCGGTGAGCAAATAATTCCGAGCGCGGATTATTTCGATTCTTGATCAAGGTATAAACCTTCGCTTCCATCGCGGACGGAAGAGAGGGTGAGGGGACGTTTTACAAGTTATGGGCATGGGATTATTTGAAGAGCCCTTTTAGCTTATCCTGAAGCTGATCCTGCAACTTGGTTTTAATTTCTTCTTTTTTTGCTTCAATTTTTTGTTTGACAACATTTGAAGCCATCGCGCCAAAGTCCAACGTGTAGTTTAAGTCGTTAAACGGCCCGCTTAAACGCACCGGGACAGTGATGCCGCCAACGATGTCTTTGCCGCCCTGGCCTTTCAGTGTTTTCGCCAGTGTGGCATTAGCCAGATAATTGATGGTGTCGTTGCCAATGTTGATGTCTCCATTGCCTGACAGACGTAGCAGCGGTGATTTCAATAAGAGGTCATCGTTGTGTGCCACACCGTTGTTAACTTTGAAGCTGGCTTTTAGTTCGCTGAAGTCCGTTTTCTCGGCTTTGTTAACGGATTGGGTTTGTGTCGTTGCATTTTTCATGTTCAGCATGCCCTGCGCGTCGCGAAGGATTTTGGCAATGTTGATGCCTTTGACCGCACCATCCGTCAGGTTTAGTGACATGCTGCCGTTGAGCGCCTTCTTAAGCGCACTGATGGTGTTGCCTTGGGCGGCCAGATTAAGCGCGACATTGCCCTTGCCTTCCAATGTGTCGAAGTTGGCAGCATCTTTGAGCAATGGTGCGATGTTGATGCCATTCAGATTCTGGTTTATGGCGATGTGGGGCGTAGTCTGCGCATTGACTTTCAGGCTGCCGTTCATGCTGCCCTGATACAGATTGGTGGACAGTGGGCTGATTGTTATCAAGCCGTTTTGCGCTTTTACGTCGAGGCGTACTTGTGAAAGTTTCACATTTGCGATTTTAAGCGCCCCAATGCGTAATCCGCCCTCAAGATTAAGTTTTTTCAGCGCAGCTAAATCAAGTGGCTGCTCCGCCGGGGCAGGTTTATTGGCAACGCTTGCTGCTGACTTAGGCAGATATAAGTCAGCGTCAAACTGGTCTACATCTATGTCAAAGCGTATGGCTGGATCTTGGAAACCATTGACCGCCACCTTGGCTTTAACTTGGCTTTGCAGCAGCCCACCCACGAGGTCGGCCTGGACGCTCTGGCGACCGCCATCTATTTGCACACTACCCTTCATTTCGCTGTTGATTGATTTGTTCGGCAGCTTGTCTCCCGTTGCATTTATTGCGAGGGTCAGATTGGAAAGGTTGAGCTGCTGCTGTTCGATGTTGCCGGTTACAGGCGAGCCGAGCTTTATCTTGAATGCCTGTTCGGGTTGTTTCATATCCAGCTCTAACGCAAGTGCGCTGCTCTTGAATGATTGAGGATTGCCGGTCAAATTAGATAGAGCAAGACTGGCTACGATGTTGCCGAATGCGCTATCCAACTTAGCGTTTAATGTGAGCTTGTCGCCTGTGAAATTATTCTGAATCAGACTTAATGCAGGCGCATCCAGTTTGGCGTCGAAATTATTTTTGCCTTGCACACCGGTGGCCGTAACCGCTAACTTTTTCGTGGAAAATTCTTGCGTGTCAAAATTCGCATTGATATTGCCGTTAGCCAAAAGTGCCAGATTATTGATGTCAAGTGCTGCGCCCTTGGCTTGTAACTCCAGCCCTTCTATTTGATAGAGCTGTTTTTTAAGATCGAAAGTGAATGTGGTTTTTATTTGGGTGGCCATGTCCAGCTTGGGTTTGCTGGATTGAATTACCGCAGCAAAATCAATTTTGCCCGGCACACCGTTGGCAATACGTCCGGTATTAAGGTTGAAGCCTTTCAGCACATACTGCGCACCCGTGGCTTCATCCAGGTAGGTCAGCTCTGAGTTTTCCACGCGCACTGAGGCGATGTCGAACTCAAGCGGCGTTTTTTCTTTGTCAGTCTCTTTGTTGCCCAGCAGGTCGTCAATGTTGGTCTTGCCGTTCTTGAATTTCACCAGCGCCGCCTTCAGGCCACTGATTGAAACTTCGTCCACAACCACTTGTTTGGATAGTAGCGGCAATAGCGCCAGCGAGACACGCGCACTGTCAATGTAAATAAATTCCTTGTCGCCCTGAAATTCCGACAATGATACCTTGCCAATATCGGCGCCTATGCTGGGGAAGAAAACCAGTTTGATATCGCCATCTAGCTTGAGAGTACGTTGCTGCTTATCTTTCACCAGCTTGATGATTTGGGTTTTGTAATCATTGGGGTTAAATGTGGCAGCGATATAAGCTACACCAGCTATCGTAATGGCGACCATTACACCTGCTGACCATAAACTATATTTTAGAAATTTTTTCATGTTGCCCCCGGCTGGAACATCGGCAGTAATTATAGACGAAGTGCAAAATAGCTGATTGTTTTACATGCCATTCAGTCGAGAATAAGAGCTGGCAAGTGCTAGTCATGCAAACACATGTACAAATACATTGTGCATATCTTGACGCGAAAAACATCGTTAAGCCATATTATGAAAATTTGGGTTAGCAGGGAGGCCATTGACTGGCGGCAATTCGCAAAATGGTATGTATTACAGATTTAGTGAGCATAGATAAAAACTTATAAAATATTAAAACATTTGTATAAGCAGTACGTTACACGTAAATTATTTTGTATGAATGGTATATAATAAGTTTAAACATAAATATATGTTGTATATATTTCATTGTTCTCGTAAGATGCGTTTGGTTCGTTATTAAGTAACGATCTAAACTTAATTGGCCACTAAACTTAGGAGACAACTATGGAAAATATTAACAACGTACCTGACAATTCTCGCCGTACCGCCCTTAAAACAGGCTTAGCTGTAAGTGCGCTCGCTGCGCTTAGCTTAACCACTCTCAATAGCGCCAATGCGAATACAGGTAGTGATACAAAGCACGACATGGCTATTTTAAACGCGGCCTTGGATCTTGAAAATCAAGCAATTTGGGCATATGGCGTGGCTGCGGGAAAGCTGAGCGACAGCAAGGTGGGAAATGTCATTAAGGCCTTAGCACTGCGTAATCAGGCCGATCACATTAAACATCGGGATATCTTCATATCTACGATTAAGAGCCTGGGTGGGACACCAGTCAGTGCAAAGGAGCGTACGATCTTTCTGCTTATATTAAGGCTAGAGAGGGTAATCTTGATAGTGACGCCAATATCGCCAAACTTGCACTGGCACTAGAAGTGGATGCGGTGCTTGCGTACGCCAGTGCCGTCAGCAAACTGCGTACTCCCGCATTGGTCGCTGCCGGATTGACTATCTTGCCAGATGAATCAGCACATGCCGCAGCAATTCGCGCGGTGTTTGGCACGCTTGATCCGACGATCCATGCTGTACCGGATGCACAGCTTAGCAAAGAAACTCGCAGCCAGTGGATACTACCCGTTTAATCAGCATGGGGAGTACCATGAGGATGCCGCTTACCTTATTTACAGCGGCATATTTGGGGCTGACAGCGATTTCAATGACGGTGTCAGCCGCTCCTAATGAGGTAAATGGGGAACGCCATGCTACCAGGATACCTATTACAGTCACGATTGATGCCTTTCAATTTCAACCCGATAAGATACGGATAAAACGTGGGCAAAGCGTAATTTTTATTAACAAGGATGAAGTTCCGCATACGGTGACACCTGATAAAAATGGTCACTTTGTTTCCTCTGGCATCATAAAAGGTGGCGAACAACATGAAGTGTTTTTTGAATCAGCGGGAGTACAGAATTATTCGTGTGATTTTCATCCCAGTATGCGTGGGCGGGTGACCGTAAAATAAAAAGTGGCCAACAAAAATCCGTTCGCCCTAGGCTTTTAAAGGATGAGCGGATTTAATTCTTTGCGGGAGATTGAAAGTTGATTACCCACTCTAATTTCACATAGAACCGTATCATTTTCCCTTCATACGATCTGGAGTAAATGCAAACTGTCTCCGTGGTGGGGAGCGAATGTACCAAAGGAGTATGGAATGCTTGAATTATTAGGGAATCGTCAGCAAGAGCTTTTAAAACTCTTGTTAAAGCATAAGGGCGGTTTAACTTTAGAAGAACTTTCAGACTACCTTAAAATTTCCCGAAACGCCGTTCGTCAGCACGTATCCGCATTGGAGAACAACGGAATAGTTACCGAAGGAGTAACCCGTCCTTCTGGGGGACGTCCAGAACAGCTTTATGTACTTACCGATGAAGGCAAGGAGTTCTTCCCGCGCAATTATTCTTGGTTTGCCCAGTTAATGGTCGAATTAATCGCTCAAGAATCTGGGGTGGCGGGGTTAAGGGAAAGATTGGGAACCATGGGGGTGGGCGTTGCTCAACAGCTGCTTAGCCAAAATTCAGTACTCAAAACGCGCGAGCAAAAGGTGGAAAAGCTTTCTGGAGTGATGGAAGAGCTTGGTTATAGTACGAGGAGCTTCGCTGTTAATAACGATGCGCCCATAATTGAAGCGGATAACTGCATTTTTCACAATCTGGCCATGAAAAATCCGGAGATTTGCCAGTTTGATTTGGCGTTGTTATCGACCTTTACGGATAGTACGGTTGATCACGAGGAGTGTATGGCTAAAGGCGGTAACGTTTGCCGTTTCAAATTTAAGGCAAAAGATGAATGAATTTTATAACAGTAGTGTCCGGTAATTCAGTTGAGGGCACCTCTAAAAATTAAGAGTTCTAAACAAGACTAGGCGCGAATAAAAAATGTTGACGCAGCATATAATTGATATGTAATGAAATATTTTTTGTGAGCAACAACGTATTGTGACGAAATCTGAGTTTTTAGAGGTGTTCTTGAATGTTTTCCGCTCTACCCGACTCCATTGTGCTCATGGTGCCGAATTTTGTAACGAAACTTCCCTCTTGGGTGGAAAGAAAAATTCGCGTGGGTTGCTCACAAAGCGAGCCCCCAACATCAAAAACAATTCACCAATACGATTGAAGCGAACTTGACGTGCCTTCATCGCGACGTAAAGCGCCAAGCCGAAGCTCACCGCAAGATTGACTAGACCGATCAGCGCAATGCCCAACAGAGAAATCGCTACCAGCTGCCAGCTCACCATGAAATCAAGCGCAACCAGCGCGAAAGCAAAGTTGGCCGACGAAAACGCGACGTGGCGCACATCAATGACAGGTAGGCCGAGCATGAAGCCTATCATTCCCATGCTACCGAGCATGATGCCGAACGTAAAATTACCCATTAACGCACCGAGATTATTTCCGATATAAGCCGCGAAGCGGTCAAGCCGGTGTTCGCCTAACAATTTGCGCAACCAGCGCAGTTGTTTTAAACGAGCTGGAATTCGAGTGTAAGCACACTTATTGTCGTAATAACCAGAGATCAATCCTGCTAGAAAAAGACATACGCCGGCAATTGCAGCATGAACCAAGGCCAAGCTATAGAGGGGATTGATATCATCCAATGTATGCCAGGCTTTCTCCTCGGACATCACCGGCATACCGGCCATGTAGCCTAGCACTGCGATTAGCATGCCGGTTGGAATCGCGAGTATCACATTGCCAAGAATTGAAATCATCTGGGTGCGCCAAACAATAGCGATGAGTTGCACCACACCATCAAGCGGCGCCTTCCCTTTACTGTTCAGTGCAGCATTCTGATCAACCGTGGCCGCAATCGTCGCCGCGGTCATTGCGGGTTGCTTGGTGGCAACCGTAAAATGCATGACGTGTATCAGCATAAACCCAAACGCATAATTCATGCTGAAGAAGAAAGCCTGGGCAAAAGGCGCTAACAGCATTTTGCTAATCCCGATTTTGATCAGCGCCATAAATCCGATTATAAAACCCGCTCCCATGGATGAGCGCAACATATTGAAATACTCGCCCCGCGTCGCGGCAGCATAATGTTCACCAGTTTTCCCTGCATTCTCTGTTACCTGCAAAGCCACCAGATCGGTGACGCGAGTAAATACGTCACGCACGCTGTACTTGCGATTCTCCTCACGCACTAATTCACGCAGCAAAGCCAAACTGCGCATCGTGGTTTCGTTCGGGTCAAGCAATACCAGCAAAGTTTGCAGCCGCTTGATCATCTGATGCACGCGCTGCAAGTGATATGTAAGGCTGATGCTCGCACCATTTTGTGCAGATTGCTTGCGCACCTTTACCAGCACATCTTCGCATTGCTTCAGCAATACGGGGATATGCGTATCGTCAGGCAAAGCAGGGGCTCCCCGGAGATGTGCATGATAAGTCCGGTAATATTCGCAGGTCTCGACGTTCTGCGCCAAAAAAGGGGATTCGAAGCGTTCGATATCAGGATAATGACGCACTAGTTCATGCTCAAGCCCCGTGGACGCAATGCGGTAGGACAACATCTGGACTGCATCGAGCATTTCCTCTTGAATTTTTGCCCATCCGGGATGAGATGGCTCAGCATCAAAATCGATGCATTTCAATAATTCAATCCATACTTCATCAGGAATCTGATCGACCCATAGATAATCGGTATGCCTGTGGAACACGAGCCCGAACATATCCTTCAGGTAATCATCGCGTGTTTCTTCCGGCAATAAACGAAAAATGATGCGCTTCCAGACTGTCGTAAAAAAACCCTCGTTAGATAATATGCCGGTATCGGCATAAAGATGGCTATGGCGACGCTTCTCAAATAGCGCCAACACATAACTGCGCAGGGCGGTAGCATATTCAGGGTGCATCCTCAGCAAAGTGATTAAAGCGCGCAAATTTGTCGTAGCCACCTCACCGGCATTAGGATCCTTTGGCCGAATGCTGTCGACCAGTGCGATCAATAGGGCTGGGTCAGCCTTTTCGGGTATTGCAAGAATATTTTTAAGTACAGATTCCATTCATTTCGATCCAGGTAAAGGTAGGTAGATTGGTGATCAGGCTTCATATTTCTTGGCTAAACATATTCATACCGCATCTATTTGTGATGTCTCAAGCGCCGAAACGCACACCACGTTTGGACTGATATATTGATGCAGTCCGCCAAATCATGTTTGGGCCACAACCAACACAACAAGTATGGTAGTGGCCAAAATATCGCATTGGTTCCACAAGAAAGCTCTCGACGGAAGGTTAGAAGGTCAAATGATGAGCAGGTGCGCAGCTATATTGAATAAGTACAGGCTCATCAAATAAATTTATTTCTTAAACTGATTTACTGCACAACTGTTACTACCAGACAATGTTCCAGCTGGCTGGCCGTGTGAAGTGGCGTATTAGATTCATCTTAAATTCATTAAGGCTTAGAGTCGCGCCTTGATCCAACCGCAGTCTTATGCGGCGTGGGTTCCTGCACTTTCTGAATCAGTCGTCCGCAATCACTGTTCAGACCCGATCCGGGTTAGGAAAGAAAGATGGAGGTCGAGGAATTTCACTGGAGAGGCATTCTGGGCAAGAGGCTACTTCGTATCGACAGTAGGATTAGATGAAGCAATGGTTAGAGCGTATATTCGAAATCAAGAAGCAGAGGATGAGCGATACGATCAGATGAAATTGGACGTATAGCCGCCTACGGTTTTATCGGCTCCTTTGAGGGGTTCTCTAATAAGCCCCCGGCTTTGCCGGTGGGCATTTAGCTTAACAATAATATTTTTTCAGTCGCGAAAGTTTTGGTATTGCAGCGGAAAGTCAGTGATGGATGTGCGTATCAACTGGATGGCAGCTTGCAGATCGTCGCGCTTACTGCCAGTTATCCGTACCGTGTCACCTTGTATGCTGGCTTGTACTTTCATTTTACTGTCCTTGACGAATTTGACGATTTTTTCGCCAGTTCGATTTCCACCCCCACTTTGACGGTACAGGAACGTTTAACCTTGTTACCGCTAACTTTCTCAATCTTATCGCTAATCTCCAAGCATTTGATGTCTACGCCTCGCTTGGTAAGTTTGGCATTGAGAATATCCTGTACCTGGTTCAGCTGAAATTCATTATCAGCATGCACGGTGAGTACTAACTCTGCCTGTTCCACGCGTGCGTCTGAACCCTTGAAATCAAAGCGCGTACTAACCTCTTTGTTGGTCTGCTCGACTGCATTTTTAACTTCCGTCTTATCCACTTCGGATACGATGTCAAATGATGGCATTGCAGTTCTCCTTAAATTGTATCTGCATTAACCTGCTTTTGAGACGGAGGAAATGCTTGATGAGGGGCTTTTATTCGCTAACCAAAACTGCAAACGTAATTGACTGCATCCTGCGCATGTATTTCAAAGCTGCTATTAGCAGCCACATTGAACTGCATACCGGCAGTATAGGTTTTAGCAGAGGTGTCGCCTGCTATTTTAACTTGACAGGTGCCACTGGTAATTTCCATTAGTTCAGGGGCGTCGATGTTAAAAGTGAGCTGGCTGCCCGGCATTATCACACCGACGGTTTTGCGTGTGCCATCTGGAAACAGGACGGAGTGTGACACGCACTTACCGTCGAAGAATACATTGGCTTTTTTTATGACGCTAACGTTATCGAATTGGGACATGGATACTCCTGATTTAAATTGTTTAATTTATTCAGATTGTTATATAAGTATAAAGTGTTTCGAGCAGGTATTAATTACTACCCTAGCTTGGCCGCAATGCGCATTCTAAGAGCATTCAGCTTGATAAACCCGGCGGCGTCTTTCTGGTCGTAAGCGCCCTTGTCGTCTTCGAAAGTAGCGATGTTCGGGTCGAACAGTGAATCAGTTTTGGAATCGCGTCCTACTACGATGACATTGCCCTTGTATAGCTTGATGCGCACCCAGCCGTTAACTTTTTGCTGCGTGTGATCTATCAGTGTTTGCAGTGAGCGGCGTTCTGGACTCCACCAATAGCCGTTGTAAATCATACTGGCATAGCGCGGCATCAAATCATCTTTCAGGTGCGCAACTTCGCGGTCCAGCGTGATGGATTCTATTGCGCGATGGGCCTTGAGCATGATGGTTCCGCCGGGGGTTTCATAACAGCCGCGCGATTTCATGCCGACGTAGCGGTTTTCTACTAGATCAAGGCGGCCAATGCCGTGTTTGCCACCCAATTCATTTAGTTTGGTGAGTATCTGGGCCGGGCTCATGTGCGATCCGTTGAGGGCGACAATGTCGCCGCGCTCGAATTCAATATCAAGATATTCAGCGGCATCTGGCGCTTGCTCCGGTGACACTGTCCAGCGCCACATGCTTTCCTCAGCTTCAGCGGCGGGGTTTTCCAGATGGCGACCTTCAAAACTGATATGCAGCAGGTTTGCATCCATTGAATAAGGCGATCCGCCTTGTTTGTGTTTCATATCTACAGGGATGCTGTGCTTTTCAGCGTATGCCATTAGTTTTTCGCGCGAGAGCAGATCCCACTCGCGCCACGGCGCGATTACCTTGATGTTCGGGTTAAGTGCGTAATAGCCTAGCTCGAAACGCACCTGATCGTTGCCCTTGCCAGTGGCGCCGTGCGACACCGCTTCGGCGCCCGTTTGCCTGGCGATCTCAATTTGGCGCTTGGCGATTAACGGGCGCGCGATCGAGGTGCCGAGCAGATATTCTCCCTCATACACGGTGTTGGCGCGAAACATCGGGAATACAAAATCGCGTACGAACTCGTCGCGCAGATCGTCAATGAAAATATTTTCCGGCTTGATGCCGAACTGCAACGCTTTTTTGCGCGCAGGTTCGAGTTCTTCACCTTGGCCAATATCGGCAGTGAAAGTTACGACCTCGCACTGATAGGTATCCTGTAACCATTTCAGGATCACTGAGGTATCCAGCCCACCAGAGTAGGCGAGGACGACTTTTTTGATTTCACTCATTTCGTTTTTCTCTGTTTAATAAACCACCAATGAAAATAGGGTGCACAAGCGCACCCTGCATTTATGCTTTTAGTTATTCACATTACCTAATAGCAGATATTCCATCAGTGCTTTTTGTACATGTAATCGATTCTCTGCTTCATCCCATACCGCGCTTTGCGGGCCGTCAATAACAGCGGCGTCCACTTCCTCGCCGCGATGCGCCGGCAGGCAATGCATGAACAGCGCATCCGGTTTGGCGACGGACATCATTTCTGCATCCACAATCCAGTCGGCAAAAGCTTTGCGGCGTGCATCGTTCTCACGCTCAAAGCCCATGCTGGTCCAGACATCGGTGGTAACCAGGTCGGCATTGCGCGCCGCATCCATCGGGTCAGCAAATTCTTCATAGTGGTCTTCGCCGAATAGTCCGGCGCGTTCTGGCTCAACTTCATAGCCAGGGGGGGTGGAAACATGGACGTTGAAGTCGAACACCTCCGCTGCTTGTAACCAGGTATTGCATACATTATTGGAATCACCGATCCATGCAACGGTTTTGCCCTGAATGGAGCCACGCTGTTCGATATAGGTGTAGATATCAGCCAATATCTGACAGGGGTGGTATTCATTGGTCAGGCCGTTAATCACCGGTACTCTCGAATTTGCGGCAAAGCGTTCGATAATTTCTTGCTCGAAAGTACGGATCATCACCAAGTCACTCATGCGGGAGATAACTTGTGCCGCGTCTTCTACCGGCTCGCCACGTCCTAGTTGCGAATCGCGCGTATTGAGGTAAATGGCATTGCCGCCAAGTTGTTGCATGCCTGCCTCAAATGATAAGCGTGTACGCGTGGAGCTTTTCTCAAAGATCATCACTAAAGTGCGATCCACTAGTGGATGATAGAGCTGGTAGTTTTTGAAGCGTTGCTTGATGATGTGCGCGCGGGCGAACATGTGTTCGAACTCCGCACGGGTAAAGTCTTTGAATTGTAAAAAATGTTTAATGTTCACGTTATGCGCCTTGCGCCAGAAAATTGGTAATCAGCGGGCATAGCTGGTCCAGCAATTGCAGTGCTTCTGCGGTAGTGAATACCATTGCGGGTAGCAGCCGGATAACGTTATCAGCGGTGACGTTGACCATAAGTCCTTGCGCCAAGGCTTGCTTAACCAATTCCCCGCAGCTCCTGTCCAGTTCAATGCCGATAATCAGCCCCTGCCCCCGAATTTCCACCACCAGCTGGTCTTCTTCCATTATCGCCAGCGTGGTTAGTACGGCCATACATGCCAATGGGTTGCCGCCGAAAGTAGAGCCATGATTGCCCGGCTTAAAGGTTCCCGCAGCCTTGCCAGCGGCCAGGCAGGCGCCAACAGGAATGCCGGAGCCGATACCTTTGGCTAGTGTCATTACGTCCGGCAGAATGCCCGTATGCTGGTGGGCGAACCATTTGCCGGTACGGCCAATACCGCATTGCACTTCATCCAGCATCAACAGCCAGTTGTGCTGGTCACAGATTTTACGCAATTGCTCGAGATAATGGATATCCAAGGTACGGATTCCGCCTTCGCCTTGTATGGGTTCGATTAGTACTGCTACGACATCGGGGTTGTGTTCGGCAACTTGATGTATGGCATCCAGGTCATCATATGGAACGCGCACAAAACCTTTCACCAGTGGTTCGAATCCCGCCTGTACTTTGCGGTTGCCGGTGGCGGACAGTGTAGCCAAAGTGCGGCCATGAAACGCTTTTTCCATTACGATAATGGCTGGATTTTCAATGCCTTGCTGATGGCCATATAGACGTGCCAACTTGATCGCGGCTTCATTAGCCTCGCAGCCAGAATTGCACAAGAACATCTCTTGCATGTTGGCTAGCTCGCACAGCTTGTCGGCTACAGCTTCCTGCTCGTTTATCTGATACAAGTTGGAAACATGTATCAGTTTGCTGATTTGCTCCTTAAGCGCCACAGTCAAGCGTGCATGGGCATGTCCCAGCGTGTTGACAGCGATGCCGGACAGCGCATCGAGGTAACGTTTGCCATTGCTGTCCCACAGCCAAACGCCTTCACCGTGCGTGAAGGCGACTGGCAGGCGAGCATAGGTGTTCATCAAATGTGACATAGAATGACAGACGGCGGCATGGCCGCCGTATTGGGTTTGAGAATATGCGTATATTGAGCCAACTTACCTGGATTGCGCAAGGGAAAATTTATTTGCAGCACTAAATCCCTGTGCTGCGCACCACCATTGTGGCGCATACCAACGAAGATCCCCGATTTTCCTCATTGATCATTTGCTGGGATCGGCAGACGAAGCTATTGTTAGCGTTTTCAATCTTCGCGATTCAGCTTATGACGCAAACGTCTGTGCATCATATGGCCACTGCCCTCGAATCGAATTTATTAGTTAAGGCCTCTAAAAATTACAGATTTCGTCATTATACATTGTTGCTTATAAAAATGTTTCCTTACATATCAATTATATGCTGCGTCAACATTTTTATTCGCGCCTGGTTTTGCTTAGAACTCATTTTTGAGGTGCCTCTAGTACTACACATGTAATCAAGTCTATATTTTAGGTGCTCAGCCTAATAATACTTGTAAGTAATGTGCAAAAATGATTAACGTGCAGTAACTTCAACCGAAAATGCATTGGAGTCACACTTATGATCCTCGGCCTCCGCACCGTTATATCCTGCCCCGTGACCTTTGCTGCCGCCAAAGACTGGTATTCGAAGGTACTCGGTCAAGAACCCTATTTCGATGAACCGTTCTATGTTGGGTTTTCCGTTGGTGGCTTTGAGCTCGGGCTGTTGCCGAGCGCGCAACCCGGAACAGTCGGCCCTCAACCGCTTTGGGGTGTGGCAAACATCGAGTATGCTTATGACAGATTGCTAGAGCTGGGGGCTTCTATGCTGGAGACTGTTGCCGCAGTCGGTGAGGGTATCAAGGTTGCTGCTGTCAAAGACCCCTTCGGCAATCGCTTGGGAATCATCGAAAATCCTCACCTCAATTCGATCGTCGTTCGGTGATGTAGCCAATTCTTCCTCCGATCGGGCACGCTAGCGTCCATCACCACTTCTTACTTTCTACGAGATATCATCATGGCAAGACAGATTTATCCCAGATTGTCCATCGGAAGCATAAATCCAATAAAAACAATGGGATTTTTAATGGATATCATTAGAAATTCCTTATTTTTCAATAATGCACTGCTCTAATGGACAGTCCGGGTTTATGTAAACCTCTCGGTCAAAAATATTGAGCGATCGAAGGTTTTTTTCTCCGACCTTGGCTTTACTTTTGACCCTGATTATTCGAATGACGTAGCCGTATGCATGATCATCAGCGAAAACACCTACGTTATGTTGCTCACCGAACCGTTCTTCGCGACGTTTACGGAAAAGCCAATCTGTGACGCAAAAGAGCAGCACTGAAGTGCTGGTTTGTTTATCATGCGGCAGCTACCGAAGTCGACAAGCTTGTCGAAAAAGTGCTGATAGCGGGCGGAACAGCTCCACGTAAACCTCAAAACCATGGCTTCATTTACGGACACGGGTTCGAAGATATTGACGGACACATTTGGGAACTCATTTACATGGAGACCAGTCCGACTTAGGCGTAAGCCTGAAATGTTAGCCGACCTCAACAATAGCTTCTAACCATTTTTATGCAAGTTTAAAATTTGAAATGAAATATATCTAATTCAATCGTCTTTAATTAACGACAGGTGTTTGTTAAGCATATTCAATGCATTAGAAATATTACAGTAATGTAATCTGCAAAGAGTGACATTATCACTGCTATATTTTTTGTTTTAAATTAAATTTTTATTTAACTGACTGCTTTTATTATATATTTAAAATATGGCGTGTATTTTGCTTACACAAACAGCGCGAGCATTAGGTTAATTTTAAATTAACTGAAAAGAGAAGTTTGGAGGATATTCTAGTTTTGGCTAGGTAATTGAAAACGACCAGCTTTATTGCGATAAACAGTAATCGTTTTCCACCGTAGTGCATGTTCACAATATAGATATGGATAGTTTGATTTATTTAAAAGAAGGAGGTTTACCATGGCTAAAAATAACTTCAACAAGTTTACTCATGCGGATATACAGAGGCAAAGTGCAAGGCAACCAGCCGTGGAAGGCCTATATGAAACCATGAAAGCTGCAGGTATTGAAAAAAGAATGTCATCCGGATTCACTTGCGAAGAGGCTAAAAAATCGAGTGAAATAAATCGTCCTGTTAATGAATCAAATCAAAGAGGTGAATCCAATCATAAACATTCATTTTTAATTGCTGTCGGAATGGCAATAGTCGGAGCGGTTGCCATAGCAATAAATCCAAAATGGTTGCCCGGTGCTGGAGCTTTGATTTCCAAATCCAAGTAGTCAGGCGCTTTCAGAAGTAAACTTTGCCCACATAGGTATACTCATCACGCTTCTAAAAACTTTCTTGCCGATCACTGCG
This sequence comes from Nitrosomonadales bacterium, assembly GCA_016721605.1. Lineage (GTDB taxonomy): Bacteria > Pseudomonadota > Gammaproteobacteria > Burkholderiales > Gallionellaceae > Nitrotoga. The sequence continues at coordinate 252,820 of JADKHS010000001.1, read as the reverse complement.
CCGATGTAATGATCCGGGGTAATTACCAAGGTATTTCCTGGCCGTCATAACTAAAGAATTTTCCTGAATCGGCCATTGAAAGGTTGCTAATCAATTGTCGCATGCCTGAAACGCTTTGCTCGGTAGAGATCAAAGCGTTCGGCCCACCCATATCAGTTTTGACCCAACCTGATGAATTACGATCGAAGTGATTCCAGCAGACTGTAGATCAATTGCAAGGCTCTTTACGACCATATTGACTGCTGTTTTGCTTGAACGATAAAGGTAATTCCTACCCAGCTATTGTCCGCAATGCTCCCCATTTTGCTGGTTATGGCCACAAAATTTTTCTCGCTACGAGCGAGTTGAGTGGCAAATGTTTCGGCCATTTTGAGTGGCGCCATGGTATTGATGCGGAATACCTGCATCCATTCCGCATAATCGATATGACCGAAACTATTTACGTCCGACTTCGGATAGATGCCCGCATTGCTAATGAGAAGGTCGATAGATTCATCGGACAGTTCCTAAAGCGCTCAATCTGCGCATGATCAGAGACATCAAGAGCCGAATTTTTATAAGCTCAGGATATTGGGCAGCCAATTTATTAAGCTCATCTGATTTTCCCGGATTCCGACTACAAGCCAAAAACACTCCAGCCATCTGCGGCATATTCCTGGAAAACTCCAGTCCGATCCCACGGTTAGCGCCCGTAATCAAAGTAGTTTTCATGATCGCACCCAATATTGCTTAAGAGTTCAGTATATTGCCATCAATTTTTGCTAACAGCATGCCGCATCTCTTTGGTGTTATATCTACTTCTATAAAAAGGAAGTAAGTTCTGCCGTAAGATGACACCTTATTTTTTCTATATGGATAAGTGATGTCGAATGATTCATCCGAAATGCTTGAAATAAGTGGGGCAGCAGTGAATTTGACCCTATTTATTCCCCCATCAGACCAAGCGTGAGTGAGATGTTGGGCTTCAGCCCCAAACTACCGCGCTATTGAAGCAGATAATGCGATGTAGTAGACTTTTATTTACTTGGACCGAAATATCGGGTGGGTCACAGTGGCCCGGGAAAACCGGCTCCGAATACGATGCAGAAGAAAGGTGGGCAATCATGAGCAAGCGCTTCCAAAATTGGGCTAAGACGTGGATCGAGGATAACATTCTTCATGGCGGTAATCCCGACATCGAGAACTACGATGCGCGGGCAAGACGGCTGATGGATGAAATGTACGCTGCGGCGGCTGCGGCCAACTTCTCAGACTTAGAGACCGCAGAGGAGCGGAAGCACCTTGCACCCCTGGTTTTGGCGAAGGTCTCGGACGACACCGATTTCGACTATGATACATTTACGCTCAAGTATCTACTGGCGAGTGAGTTTGAAGACGGCGACTGAGTCCCGCCCGTCCGACTTACTCACACGGGCTCACCAACGCATTCAGCCATGTCGGGTGGGCACGGTTTTGTGCCCACCAGGATTCTCAAACATCGCGATCGACTATCTGGTACGGCGATTCTGGGAACACTACATTTGTGATGAAAATGATTTTGCCCGCCCTGTCGATTAAACACGGGTATGGTCAACGTGCAGCTGCCCGCGTGGGCTCAAAGACGTGCCCACCCTACTTGACTAGCTAGCCAGAGAATCAACCACCTGCACCACACATAACCAAACCCTCGGGTACCCAGTTTTTAAGGGTCAGCGCATTGACTTCAGCTATGTCAGTGGTAAACCGATGGTTGGAGTCGTTATACATCCACCGATTATTATATAAACGATAGATAGGAATGGTGTCTACCGGGCAGGTATTATTGACTGGCAATTTGACGTAAAACGCAATTCCCTCATATGTCCAGCCGGGATCATTCTGTACCTGGCTGCACTCGCCTGGGTCTGCGGTATAAAAATGTGAGTTCGGCCCCTTTCCCGGTGTTCCATAAAACCTGCATACTGGCACCGCACCTTGAGAAGCCTGTCTCCATGCTGTAGAAAATATCCTTGGTATCGCGCCAGCCAGCCCTGCTCCACCTGACAGCACTGAGAATGATTCAGACCTTGATCCGGTATGAGAAATAGTGGATTGAGGTCAACATTATAGTATTCATAAACGAGAGAAAAAGGTTTGAGTGCATTCACTGCTAGTAAGGTGTTATGGGCATCTACCACACCCGCCCCACAGAGTGGCCAGTTTAGTGTGCATTGAGAGTCAGATGGGAATGCGCGGCTGCCATAGATTAAGCTATACGCTAATAATTCCGGAGCAATTTGGGGATCCAGTGCTAAGGCGAGAGATGCCACACCAGATACATGGGGTGCAGCCATACTGGTTCCTTGAAGATATTTATATGTCGAAAATTCAGGAACTGTTTTACCAGAATTCACAGTTGAATAAATCCCTGCCCAGTCGCCCAATTGCATATCACCCCCTGGGGCGGATATGTCTACTTTATACTTGTCGCTGTAGTTGCTATAGCTCGCTCGATACCCATAAGGCCCGACTGCTCCCACTGTCATTACTCCATCGCATGATGCTGGCACATAATTGGCTGCTTCGTTGTTACTATTTCCGGCTGCCACAATAATCAACGCTCCCTTGGCCTTGATTTGATTGATTGCTTCTGGATATACGGTACCGCTACATCCGCCCGGACTTTTACCTCCAAGACTCATATTTATTATCTGCGCCGGGTGTGGGTTAGTCGGTACGCCTGGAACCGCAATTCCCGCTGCCCACAACATGCCATCAATGATATCGGAGCGATTTCCGCCACATTTGCCAAGTACACGGACGGGAAGAATACTGGTCAACCACCAATTCCGGCGATACCGGAGGAATTGTTTCCGGTTGCGGGCAATAATCCCAGCAACGTGCGTACCGTGCCACTGAACTATCTTCTGCAGATTCTTCAGTTCCACATTCACCGTATTAGACCAATCTCCGGATCGTATGCGTTGTTATCCCGACCGTCTCCATCATTCGAGCTTAGAGGTCTGAAACAAAGTCGTACCCCGGAAGAAGCCCGGAGGAAAAATCAAGATGAGCCCTCACCCCGTGTCGACCATAGCAACTACAGTATCCGATGATCCCTATTGTGATATCCTATGCTGGTTCCAGTTGAGCTGACCCTGGGAATTGCGTACTACTTTGAAGATTCCATTGGTCAACTGCGTATGTATCATTAGGGCTCAAAGAATGATTCACGCGAGTATCCGGTTCCACGCTCTCAACGTTAACGGATTGCCTGACGCGGTTCACAATGATTTCTGCTTCGCCTGTGTCAGGGGCTTGGAAAAACGGAAAACAAACCGGTCTAACGACATGGCGCGGTTAAATTCCAAAGGGATTCAGATAATCGACATATTTCTTCAATTAACTCTTGAGGTGGAGGTAAATTATTACGTGAAAGAAGTTTTGCTTCCATGGAACGGAAGCTCACAATAAGACCGGTAACCTGCATATTATTGAGAACGCTATTGTCAATATTTTCAGCATCATTCGACAAAGCTTTTTCAAGCTGAGGAGCAGGAGAGGCTGCCTTCATTCGTTCTGTCAGGGAGTTTCCAATTCCAGACTGGTTCAGTATCTTATCGCCCCCTCTAATTTCTACATCTACCAAATCAGCAGCTGATAAATTTTCCGACAAATGCAACAGTAATTAGTAAACCCAAAATACACATGGTAGTTTGGAGGAAGTTAATCTTCATGTTTTGTCCCTTTCATATTCTTTTGAGCCATCCATATCAGGACAACAGATCCTGTTTAAGCGGTCTTGCTGAAATGAAATAATAAAACAATCGATGGTTTCTCAATGGTGCCCCTTTCGTTGTTGTTATTCGAGTGAGTGCCACGCTGAATCATGCGCGATGAATAAACATAAGACAAGTATGCGTAACAGAAAAGAAGCCGATTAGCTGTCTCAAGTGCTTGCTGGTAGTGTTCCAGCAAAACCATACCGTTCGCGGTGAGCTTATCGAACCGCTAGTCCCGCGCCGATACCGGTGTTCGACAAGCTAAGTCCGAACAGATTATTTGTAATTGTTTTAACGTAACGACCTACTAGTTGGGAGATGATGAAACTGATAGGAAATAGGGGTACGTAGAGCGACTATCGCTGCAAGGCTCTATATCTGGCTCGCCGTTTCGGACGAATTTGGGCACTGAGGAATAGTAGTGTTACCATTTTAAGTAGGTTGAAAAGTTAATTTAAAAATCATTGAAAAACCCTATCTCAACTGGTTTCATTCCATCAATCTCCAGCATCACCTTGTTCCCGTCCGGCTGAACGCTGAAGGTTTTACACCTGTCATACCAGCGGTGAGTGATAGTTATTGCAGCGCCTTCGATTATTCCTTTGAAAAAACAAAGGACTTGGCCATTCGAATGCTTTCCCGCTGATTGAAGTCCGAATCGCTGCACAAGTGCTTTAATATCATCTTCCCTTTGGATCTTATGGAACTCTGCAATCAACTCCTGAATTGTTAACACTTTACCTCCATAACCGCATAATATGGAACTAGCGTCTAGTAAAATCAATTATCAGCATCTGTTACAGTAAAAAATCAACTTTAACATCAGCCTCTTCAAACATTTCAATCGAAAACTTTCCAGTCTTATACCACTTCGATTGCTTATCAACTGTATCAGGACTCATTGCCACTACACGCTTTATTCCAGCTTGAATAATTGCACCAGCGCAACGTGCGCAAACAGGTTTCCCCAGACATATATCGTTGCACCATTTGCTTTATCACCAGCCAATTAAAGCGTTTTGCTCTGCATGAACAATTAACTCAAGTTTGACTTGAGGATCATCAAGCCTTTCAGCAGAATCCTCAACTCCCATCGGAAAACCGTTATATCCAAGAGTCATTGAACCGCCTCTTTGTGAAACAATTACCGCACCAACTCTGCTTTAGGGTCTTTAGACCACTCAGAAACATATTTTGATAACTCAATAAATCTTTGATCCCATTTTGCTACTGGCTTTGCGTCAATTTCTAATTGCATGTAGTTTCCTTTAGCTCAAACATCCTCGTTCAAGTAACGGGGCTACAAATACATAATCAAGAAATGTAACAGCAAAGTAATTTTCCACCTAATCAGTTCCAAGAGTCCATGGAATGGATAGAAATGGGCTGGACGAGCAAAAAATTTCAGAATCTAAACTGCGTCTGCTGTCGTCGTTGCTTTCTGAAACACTCAAGGAAGTAATGTATCCACGGCAAAGCAAGCGGAACAAGACCTCTATCCCGGATCAGTTACGGCAAATGCGCGACTGGTGCAAGGCGCAGGGTCATATAACATTGCGATGGAATTCGTGAACCGGGCGCCGCCGCTACCGACGACTTGCGGCCAGTATTTCCAGCAGATGATTTCGGATGCGACACATGACTATGCCTTGCTATAAATATTCGTCCCCTGCTTCACGAATTCCACCGCTTTTTGTTCCATTCCTTTTTTGAAGGGCAGTTTGTTCGTCTACGCCTTGAGTGGCGGCATAGTCTCGTACTTCCTGTGAAATTTTCATCGAACAGAAATGAGGCCCGCACATGGAGCAGAAATGCGCGACCTTGGCGGAATCCTTGGGTAGTGTTTCATCATGGAATTCGCGCGCCTTGTCAGGGTCGAGGCCAAGATTGAACTGATCTTCCCAGCGGAATTCAAAGCGTGCCTTGGACAGCGCGTTATCGCGAATCTGTGCGCCGGGATGGCCCTTGGCGAGATCGGCGGCATGCGCTGCGAGCTTATAGGTGATGACGCCTTCTTTGACATCCGCTTTATTCGGCAAGCCGAGGTGTTCCTTTGGCGTCACGTAGCACAGCATCGCAGTGCCGTACCAGCCGATCATTGCGGCTCCGATACCGGAGGTGATGTGGTCATAGCCCGGTGCAATGTCTGTAGTGAGCCCCCAGTGTATAGAACGGCGCTTCATGGCATTGTTCCAGTTGCAGATCCATGTTCTCTTTGATCAGGTGCATGGGCACATGACCGGGGCCTTCGATCATCACTTGTACGTCATGTTTCCATGCAATTTGGGTTAGCTCACCTAGCGTTTTCAATTCGCCCAGTTGCGCTTCGTCATTGGCATCAAAGATCGAGCCGGGGCGCAGGCCATCGCCGAGACTGAAGCTGACGTCATAAGCCTTCATGATCTCGCAGATGTCTTCGAAATGTTCGTACAGGAACGATTCTTTATGATGGGCCAAACACCATTTGGCCATGATTGAACCGCCGCGCGATACGATGCCAGTCATGCGGTTGGCCGTTAGCGGTACATAACGCAGCAACACTCCGGCATGAATCGTAAAGTAATCGACGCCTTGCTCGGCTTGCTCAACCAGCGTGTCGCGGTAAATTTCCCAAGTCAAATCTTCGGCTTTGCCGTTGATTTTCTCCAGTGCCTGGTAAATTGGCACTGTGCCGATCGGCACGGGTGAATTGCGAATGATCCATTCACGCGTCTCGTGGATGTGTTTGCCGGTGGAGAGATCCATTACGTTGTCAGCACCCCAGCGAATCGCCCAAGTCAGCTTTTCAACCTCCTCGCCGATGCTGGAAGTGACGGCCGAGTTGCCGATATTGGCGTTTATTTTTACCAAGAAATTGCGGCCGATAATCATCGGTTCGACTTCAGGATGATTAATATTGGCGGGGATAATGGCGCGACCCCGGGCAATTTCATTGCGTACGAACTTGGGGGTAATTTCGGCCGGAATGCTGGCGCCGAAAGACTGGCCGGGATGCTGGCGGCCTATTAAGTTGGCCAATTTATTTCCCAGCGGGCCGGATGCTTTTAATTCTTCGAGATACTCTTTGCGACGCATATTTTCGCGGATTGCGACAAATTCCATCTCCGGCGTGATGATGCCCAAACGCGCGTAGTGCATTTGTGACACGTTAGCGCCCGCTTTCGCGCGACGAGGTTTACGGAGCAGATTGAAGCGTAATTCGGCCAGCTCGGGATCATTCAAACGTGCGATACCATATTGCGACGACGGGCCGGATAATTCCTCGGTGTCGTTGCGCTCGATAATCCACGGCATGCGGGGTGTTGGCAAACCGGAACGGATGTCTATCTTGGCAGCTGGGTCGGTGTAAGGGCCAGAGCAATCATAGACATATATCGGCGGATTTTTTTCCGCATTCATACTCGCTGGCGTGTCAGATTGCGATATTTCGCGCATCGGCACTTGAATGTCGGGGCGTGACCCCGCAACATAAATTTTGCGCGAATTCGGTAAAGGTTGTACTGCCGCTTCGTCAACGTGGGCAGCTTGGCTTAAAAACTTCGGATGGGCATTCATGGTGGGTTGCTCCAAAAAGCAAGGAGCATCAATAGTAACAACTGACGCTTCCCTACGACGGCATTATCCGTACAGGTTCAAAGGGTATTTCTCACCCCGTCGCATTGATGACGATAACCCCTACGCAAGCGGACAAATTACTGTAAATGAGGTGGGAAAGCAAGCATGTGCTATTCCGATACTCCAAGGGCCGTAAGTGAGGAGTTCATGCAATAAGCTGGGCGATCAACGCCACGTCGGCGGCACCGGTCACTGGCAGGCCATGAGTAGACTGGTATTCTTTAATGAGTTGCCGTGAGGTTTGACCGAATATTCCATCCGCTTTAATGTCTACGCCGCGATCCGACAGTCCAAGCTGGATAAGGCGCACATCCAGCCCGCGTTGCAGAGGCGATTGTAGAGCCAATGAACGCGTTCCAGGCTGCGGGCCATCGTAGCAGCCGCGGGGAGTGGCTGAAAGTGTTACGCTGGAAATTTCTTGGCCGCGTACAACCAGCGGTAGCTCTAGCCCCCAGTAACCCTGGTCAATTAGGCGTTGGAAGGTATCCATGCGATAGACGGTGGCGCGTAAGTCGGCGCGAGTATTTTCGGCCAACCAAGCGCGACGGATGGCTATGTAAGCGGCAATCCATTTCTGCTCGCTGACGCTGGAGATATCGCCGACTTGTTGTATGGTGCGGGTGCGCATTAATTTCCATGAACCGTGCACGAAACTGTCATATACCACCGCCACCCCAAGAGGACTAGTTATCTTTAAGCGCTCTGCAGTTTGAGCGGCAGGCTGCCAATAGGTTTCATCGAAAAAAGTGTCCTGTGTATCGCGCATAACGTTGTCGTCAGCACTGGCACGTAGCAGGTTATGTAGTTTAAATTCCTTATCCAGCTTAAGGTCGCGTGCCGCAAAACGCGGCAAGTAGGATTCTAAGCGGGAGCTAAAACGGGCACCCGAGTTGGCACAATAGCGTTGCATCAACTCATTCAGGTTGCCTGAACCCAGTGTGGTTTGCGACCGGCCGAAGGTGAGATGTCCAGTGTCACCCGCAATGAGTGTCACCTGGCCGTAATCGCCCAGCACTTCGCCGGTCTCGAAGATATTGATGAGAGCCTCGGCGGTTTTCTTTTGGGTTGCTGTCAACATAATCGTAATTCCTCAATTTTTGAATGGATCTTTAATATTTTTTAGCCTGAAGTTCATATGTCCTGGCTGTGTTGAACACTTACCCATCAAATGCCACATCCCCTTCATCTACCATGTCGCCCACATTGATATTCTTGAAGTCAAACAGCTTGCCGTCCATTAGGTGTGAGGGTTTAACGTTTTGCATGGCGGTAAAAATGGACTGGCTGCGGCCTGGGTACTGGCGTTCCCATGCAGTTAACATTTCCTTGATATTCTGGCGTTGCAGGTTTTCCTGCGCACCGCACAGATTGCACGGAATGATGGGAAATTTCAGGGTGCGGGCAAAACTGGCAATATCTTTCTCGGCGCAATAAGCCAATGGGCGAATCACCACGTGGTCGCCCTTATCCGTAACCAGCTTCGGTGGCATCGCCTTGAGTTTGCCGCCAAAGAATATATTCAGGAACAGCGTTTCTATCATGTCGTCGCGGTGGTGGCCCAATGCGATCTTGTTCGCACCCAGCTCTCCGGCCACGCGATAGATGATGCCGCGACGTAAACGCGAGCAGAGTGAGCAGGTGGTTTTGCCTTCCGGGATTTTCTCCTTGACGATGGAATAGGTATCCTGGGTTTCAATGTGATACTCGATGCCAATGGATTTGAAATAGTCGGGCAGGATATGCTCCGGAAAACCCGGCTGCTTCTGATCCAGATTCATGGCGATCAGGCGAAAATTAATCGGCGCGCGTTTTTGCAGCGTACGCAAAATTTCCAGCAAGGTGTAAGAATCCTTGCCGCCGGACATGCACACCATGATGGTGTCGCCTTCTTCGATCATGTTGAAGTCGCCGATAGCGCGGCCAACTTGCTGTTCCAGTCGTCCGCGCAGGCGGTTAAAATTGCTGGAGTGGTGCTCAAAATGGATGGGGTGTGTGATGGCGTTCATATTGCTCATTCAAAGGTTGATACTGCGTCCGCCGTCCACCGCAATAATTTGTCCGGTGATGTAGGGCGCATCGTTTAATAAAAATTTTACGGTGCGGGCAATGTCGTCTGGCTCGCCTTCGCGCTTGAGCAAGGTGTGTGCGACGATCTTCCTCCGCCGCGTCTCATCGTCCCACTCCGCACTTTCAGGCCACACAATGACGCCAGGGGCAATCGCGTTGACGCGCACCTGTGGGGCCATTTCCTGCGCCAGCGCGCGCGTGAGCGCCGACAGTCCGCCCTTTGCTATGCTATACAACAAGTGCCCACGCATTGGCCGTTCGGCATGAATGTCGACAATGTTGACAATGGCGCCGTGGTTGTGGCGCAACTCCCTCGCTGCCGCTTGTGCGAGCAGCAGCGGGGCTTTCAGGTTGGTGCCAATGAGGTCGTTCCAGTTTTGATCGTTCACATCACTTAGTGACGTTGCAAAAAAACTGGAAGCATTATTAACCAGCGCATCCAGTCGCCCAAAGTGGCTGATGGTTTCCTCTACCAGGCGGAACAGAGCTTGCGGGTCCAGCAGATCTGCCTGTATATGCAGCGCAGAGCCGGGGCGTTCGGCCTGCAGCTCTGACTGCAAAGCCAATGCATCCTGCGCAGAAGAACGGTAGTGCAGTGCAATGTTCGCCCCCGCTGCGTGCAGCTTGCGGCAGATCGCCGCGCCCACGCGCTTTGCGCCACCCGTCACTAATACCACTTTACCTTGCATGGTGCTCTCCCCTAAACTTACGGCTTGTAATTTAACACATCCCCATCGCTCAATCATGTCCTCACTGCCCTTGCCATCCCCCGAAGCCCAAGCGCACAGCGATCAACTGCGTGATTTGATTCATCACGACATTGCACGGCAGGGGGGATGGATTCCATTTTCGCGTTTCATGGAATTGGCGTTATATGCGCCGGGAATGGGTTATTACAGTGCCGGGGCGCGTAAGTTCGGCGTAGCCGGGGATTTTGTCACCGCGCCGGAAATTTCGTCGTTATTTGGCCGAACGTTAGCGCGACAATTAGTTGAAATCATGGCGCAAAGTACCCCGCATATTCTCGAGCTTGGCGCGGGTAGCGGTAAGCTGGCGGTTGATATATTGGGTGAGCTGGAAAGGCAGAATAGTCTGCCTGAGCGTTATGACATCCTGGAAGTCAGCGCCGACTTGCGCGAGCGGCAGCAATCATTGCTGCAAGCGCGCTTGCCCCATTTGATTGACCGCGTGCATTGGCTGGATGCGCTTCCAGATAGCATTTCTGGCGTGCTTGTCGCTAACGAAGTGCTGGATGCGTTGCCAGTGCATTTGGTGCGTTGGACTGATGCAAATATTGTTGAACGTGGCGTGGCGAGCAAGGGGGAAAACTTTGTGTGGCAGGAACGTCTGTTGGAAAGCTCAATGTTGCTGGAGATTGCGCAACAGATCAAAGTACCGGATGATACGCTTAGTGACGTATCGCTTGCCGCACGCGGCTTGGTCAGCAGCCTGAGCGAGCGTTTGCATCAAGGTGTGCTGCTATTTATTGACTATGGTTTTGGCGCGCGCGAGTATTACCATCCGCAGCGCACACAAGGCACGCTCATGCCACTACCGCCATCATGCACATGACGATCCCTTCTTCCTGCCCGGCTTGCAGGACATTACCGCGCACGTAGATTTTACCGCCGTAGCGGAAGCGGCCATTGATGCAGGATTGCACCTGTATGGTTATACAACGCAAGCCTATTTCCTGATTAACGGCGGAATTACTGATTTGTTGGCAGAGACCGATGCTGAAAATATTTGCGACTACCTTCCTCTTTCTGCACAACTGCAAAAGCTGACTAGCCCTGCCGAAATGGGTGAGTTGTTTAAAATAATTGCTCTGGGCAAGGAAGTAAATATGCCCTTATGTGGCTTTGTGTCAGGTGATAAGTCACGTTTGTTATAAAAATATTCTTATAAGATTGATACGTCAGCGGCTGGATGTCTGGCTATTAGTCAACGGGAGAAGGATTTGTCTTAAATTTTCGGAGTCCGCATGTTTTATCAAACACTCTGACTTTGGATTTATACTGCATCTAACATAATTCTTGTAAGACACGAATGATGAAGCCACATTACGTATTAGTTTTTCTATGTGCTGGTTATGTCAGTTGGGCACAGGCGGAAATATATAAAAAAGTCGATGCTGACGGGCATGTGACTTATTCCAGCACACCTATTAGAGGCGCCAAGAAGCTTGATTTGGAGCCACTGACTATCGTGCCGTCGCCTGCGCGCGCGCGCAATAACGCTAAGTCCTCCGATTTTTTAAAGGTAGATTCGGATACACAGAAAAATCGTGATAATTTGCGTCGCAAAATACTTGAAGAAGAATTATCAACAGAACAAAAGCTGGTCGAAGAGGCTCATCAGAACCTGATGAATGGGAAAGAACACCTGGAAACGCTCAAGAACAAAGACGGTCAGAGCTATCGAAATGTGGCCAAATATGAAGAAAATATAAAAGCTTTGCAGGGGCAGGTAATCCTACACGAAAAGAATGTCGAAGCGCTTAAGACTGAACTGCTCAAGCTCAAGTAATTTTCATGTATTTTTTGGATAAATTTTCTGAAGTATTCATATACTGGCTTTGACTGCAAGAACGAGGGTTGTTTTTTGGGTGCTGATTCAGCATAACGGTCATGTTACTTCTTGGCAGCGGACTTTTTCGCAGTCGCAGTCTTTTTCGCAGTCGCAGTCGCAGTCTTTTTGCTGCTGCAGTCTTTTTTCGGGGTAGCGGACTTTTTAGGCGCAGCAGTCGTTTTCGGCGCAGCAGGCTTTTTCTTGGCTACGGCTTTCTTCAGAGATGGCCCTTTTGCAACACGTTCCGCCAGCAGCGCCAAACCTTCTTGCAATGTAATCTCTTCCGGAGATAGATCTTTAGGCAGAGTGGCGTTAACCTTCCCATGTCTTACGTAGGGTCCATAGCGGCCATTGCAGACCTCCACTGGCTTTTGGTCATCAGGATGCGCACCCAGTTCCCGTAATACAGTATTGGAAGTTCTTGCCTCCGCTAATAATGCGACTGCGCGATCCAATTGTATGGTAAAAACACTGTCTCCCTTGGGAATGGATTTGAATTTTCCATCATGTCCGACATAAGGACCGAAGCGTCCAATGTTGACGATAATTTTTTTGCCGCTTTCGGGGTGAAGTCCCAATTCCTTGGGAAGTTGCAGCAATTGTGTGGCAGCGGCAAGGTCTGCGTCTTCTGGAGGTAATTCCTTCGGCCAGGAAATGCGCTTTGGTTTTGTTTTGGAGCCTGTTTCTACTTCACCGAGTTGTATGTAATAGCCATAAGGGCCGCGCAACAATAACACCGGCAGGCCACTGGTTGGATCACTCCCCAGTTCCTTGCGCGCTTCCCCCGTATCGGCTTCACCGGCGAGGTTGCGTGTGTAGTCGCACTCCGGGTAGGCTGTGCAGCCAATGAAGTTGCCGCGTTTGCCCAAGCGGGTAGCTAAAGGCTTGCCGCACTTGGGGCAGGCTTCGTCAATTAATTCTTGTGTTACATCTTTACGCTCGATGTTCTTTTTATCTTGTATTAGCGCAGTGAAGGGATGCCAGAAATCGTTTAATACTGGAATCCAGTCGCGCTTGCCATCGGAAATCTCATCCAGCTCATCTTCCATTTGCGCAGTAAATCCGTAATCGACATAGCGCGTAAAATGTTCAGTGAGGAAACGGATCACAACACGTCCGACGTCGGTCGGCTTGAATCGTTTTTTGTCCAGCATTGCATATTCACGAGCCTGTAGCGTGGAAATGATGCTGGCGTAAGTGGAGGGGCGCCCGATACCATGCTCTTCTAAAGTTTTTACTAAACTGGCTTCAGAAAATCGCGGGGGCGGCTGGGTAAAATGCTGCTCACCATACAGTCTGTCAAGAGGAATGGTCTCTCCCTCTTCCAAAGGCGGCAATTTTTTGTTTTCTTCTTCTTCGCTGTCATCCGTGCTTTCTTGATAGACGGCGATGAAGCCAGGAAATATGAGGGTTTGGCCGCTGGCGCGAAACAGGGTGTCATCCCCGCCGAGGCGGATATCAAGGCTAACTGTATCGAAACGCGCGGGGGCCATTTGACAGGCGAGGGTACGCTTCCAGATCATTTCATAGAGCCGCGCTTGATCTATCGTGAGAAATTCCCGCATGCTTTCCGGGGTGCGAGTAATCGAGGTCGGCCGTATGGCTTCGTGGGCCTCCTGCGCATTCTTGGCTTTACTTTTATAGACCGGTGCCGTTTTAGGCAAATAGTCCGGTGCAAATTGCGCGGCGATATAACCACGTATTTCCTGCAGGGCTTCCTGTGCCAGCGTAACGGAATCGGTACGCATATAACTGATTAGTCCTATAGCTTGACCGCCGATGTCGATACCTTCATAAAGCTGTTGGGCGATACGCATCGTGCGGTCAGTGGGCATACCTAGTTTGCGCGCCGCCTCCTGCTGCAGCGTGGAGGTAGTGAATGGCGCAGCGGCATAACGCTGCTTGGCTTTCTTTTCCACGCGCACCACGCGCGGCGGCAATTTGGCCGCACTGATGTTGTCAAAGATTTTCTGGTATTCCGCTTCGCTGGCTATACCCAGTTGCTCCAGTTTTTTCCCTTGATATTGAAACAGTTTGGCGGTAAATGGTTGACTATTCTTCTGGCTGTCGAGATGCACAGTCCAATATTCCTGCGAGCGGAATGCCTCGATTTCTAATTCGCGTTCCACGATCAGGCGCAGCGCCGGGCTTTGCACGCGTCCGGCAGAAAGCCCGGGGCGTATTTTGCGCCATAGTAGCGGCGACAGATTGAAGCCCACCAAATAATCCAGCGCACGCCGCGCCTGTTGCGCGTTCACCAAGGGAATAGAAATTTCACGCGGATGTGCAACCGCTTCGCGCACCGCAGACTGGGTAATTTCGTAGAACACTACGCGCTGCATGGATTTGTTTTTTAAATTACGCTTGCTTTTGAGCAATTCAGCGACGTGCCAAGCAATGGCTTCCCCTTCACGATCTGGGTCAGGCGCCAGATAGATATGGTCTGCTTGAGCGGCGGCTTTGGCGATGGCGTCTACATGTTTGCTGTTTCGCGCAATAATTTCATACTGCATGGCAAAATCATGTTCAGTATCGATCGCACCTGATTTGGGTATCAGGTCGCGTACATGTCCATAGGTCGCCAGTATCTCAAAATCTTTACCCAAATATTTTTTCAGGGTGACGGCTTTGGCTGGGGATTCAACGATTAGTAGATTACTCGCCATGGTGGTGTCTAATTTAATATTAATGTAAGCGGCTGGAGTCAGCCGGAGTAAGCAGGTCTTCGATTATTAAAGGATCCAAGTCTTGACGTTGATTCCATAGCACCATGAGAACGATGAGCTTGATTTTGTCCAGTGGCAAATTTTCACGGTTCAATGCGACCGCGCGGTCGAGGATCATTTCCCGTTCCACGGGTGTAATTACTTTATTTTGTTCCCAGAATGTCAGAAAACGACGTACCTCAAAACTAATGCGCTTGATTTCCAAATCGGAATAAAAACGCTCACCGCTATCGTTAATGGTGGACGGGTAGTTTGCTTTGTTTAATTGCTCTAGGCCAGACAGCCAAGCCAGTGCCAGATGAATATCTTCATCTTCGAATCCGGCGGCGGATAACTTGCGGGATAGCTTGTCGGAAGTGGGGTAGCGGCCAGCATGAAAATAACTTTCAAATAAAAACACTAAGATGTCAAACATAATGTCCCGATAAAAAATTGATTAGTTGATGATTATTAAACTTAGGCGTAATTAAACCAAAAGTAAGGGATTATGAATAATTATAGTTTTTCTTCTTCTGTGACAAGTATTGTTCACCCGGAGCTTGTCGGATTTTTCTCGTAATTTATTGATTAAATTGATGCGCCCATTATTTAATGGTAATGTATTTATATATAATAAACAATATGTTATTGTGTTGTCGGTCACAGGTTTAATTTATACGCTGGTAAAGCCCTCCTGGTAAAGTCGTGATGTCGCCATCCAGTTCCAGTTGTAACAGGATGGCGGATAGCTCTCCAATCGTCAAGCCACTGCGCTGGCTCAAGCTGTCCATATCTACCGGATCAAAACCTAAATGTGTTAATAAAGGGTGTTCTTTGAGTACGGAAGGTTGCAGGGCTGTGTTGGTGGAGAAGCGTCCCAGCTCCTCTAGAATGTCTTGCGCGCACTCTACCAGTTTAGCGCCCTGCTTGATCAAATGATGGCATCCTTTTGTCTGTGGGGCGTGGATGGAACCGGGAATGGCGAAAATGTCACGTCCTTGTTCCAATGCCATACGGGCGGTAATCAGTGAACCGCTTTGTAGAGAGGCTTCGACCACCAGACACCCTAAGCTAAGGCCGCTGATGATGCGATTGCGGCGCGGAAAATTTGACGCTAGTGGCGGAGTTCCTAATGAAAACTCGGAAATCAATGCGCCTTCTTGCGCTAATAGGTGCGCCAGCTGGCGGTTGGCGGCAGGGTAAACTTTGTCCAGCCCCGTACCAACTATGCCTATGCTGGAACCGTATTCGCGCAACCCTCCGCGATGCGCCGCGGCGTCTATGCCATGCGCCATGCCACTGACAATGCATAATCCAGCAGCGCTCGCTGCCTGGGCAAAAGCCTCCGCATTGCCCAGCCCTTGTGGGGTGGCATTACGGCTGCCAACGACGGCGAGTGCCGGGTGGTTAAGCAATTCGAGCCGTCCTTTTACATACAGCAGTAGTGGTGGGTCGGAAATGTTAAGCAGAGCTTGGGGATAGTCAGGGTCTGCCAGCGTGACAATATGGTTATGTGGGTCAGCCAGCCAACTGGCAATGGGTGCTAATGTTGCTTCGTCCCAACCTTGAGTGATAGTTGCGGCAATGGCTGGCTGAACGACTTGCTGGAGAGTCTGCAACGGTGTGGTGAAGATTTGGGCGGGAGTACCGAAGGCTTGTAACAGACGGTGCAAACCTCCATTGCCTAAACCAGGTATCTGGTTTAAGGCAAGCCATGACGCAAGTTCAGCGTCCATAGGTTGGGGAATCAGGGTGTTAGCGCGCTATCCAACAATTGCACAGGCAGTTGGGTTCGCATCACTAGAGCGTAGGCTACTTTGTCAAAAGTACGGAATACAAATAACAGGCCATAACGTACATCCGGCAGGATGAAGGTTTCCCCTCTTTCCTTTACCACATCTCCTTTGCGGTATAGCGCCAGTACATGGCCATTTTCTAGGCCATCACGAAGCCCTTTGTTGAGGGTTACGATAGAATGTTGGCCCGCTTGGGAAACGCCCATGTAAATAGAAATCACGCGTGCCGCAATCTGGCTGTCTGGAACGCGGGGTATATAGCTTCCGGCAAATTCACTGGAAGCTTGGATAAGTCGATCCCCTTTGTTAATTTCCTTAAGTGCCTTGGTGATCTTAAGCGTGCTGATATCGGCGAACTTTTCGATTTCTGCATCACCCAAGTAAACCGCCTCATATCCCAACACTTCTTTGTTATCCGGGTCAAGCAATGTTTTGCCCGGGCGGTAAATTCGCCACAGTACCCCGTGGTCTTTGGATAGGCCGTTAGCGTACGCTATGTCTCCGCTGCCCAAAAGGACGCGTTTTTCATGGGTGCCAACTATGGCTGGTGCGTGGGTTAGCAGATCTTTTTCAATTATGAGTGGCCTGCTTAGGAAAGGTTCGATGGCACTGGTTGGAATACTGGAGATTGCGTTGTGTGCATTGTTTTGCACGTGCACCTGGGGGGAAATTTTTACACTGTCTGATTTGTCTGCTTCGGCTGTTTCTTCGGTTTTTTTAATTTTACCGATGTGGAGTGTACCGCTTGCACGATCCAGATGAACCACATCACCGGGATAAATCCAGTGCGGATCTTTAATGGTATTTTTATTTAAACCCCAGATTTGGGGCCATTGCCATGGATCCTTGAAAAACTTGGCGGAGATGTCCCACAGCGTGTCGCCTTTCACCACAATATGGCTATCCGGTGCATTGTCATGGATTTTAACCGTGTCAGCGAAGGCGAAGGTGGGTAATAAACAGCAAATCAGCGATATAATAATCTTATGCATGAAAACTCCATTTTGCGTGGAAACCCAGTTTTAGAAGCCAGACTGAGGACAACAAATATTGCAAGATATTCATGCAATAGGCTTTAAATTCTGCCCCTAGTTATTTAAATTAGCAAGCATTGATGGCAATTCTACTATGGCAATTCTACAAATATTGCAATATCCGGATGAGCGGTTACATACCGTCGCAGTTCCAGTACCTGCGGTAACTGCGGCCACCCGCAAGCTGGCCTCTGATATGGCTGAAACAATGTATGCTGCACCGGGAGTGGGACTGGCCGCGACTCAGGTGAATGTACATCAACAGATCATTGTGATGGACATTTCTGAGACCCAGGATCAGTTGTTAGTGTTCGTTAATCCGGAAATTATTGCCAGCAGTGGTGAGAGCATATGTGAGGAGGGCTGTTTGTCGGTTCCTGGAGTATATGAAAAATACGCCGCGCCGAACATGTCACCGTGCGCGCACTAAATATGCAAGGTGAATCTTTCACGCTTGAAGCGGACGGGTTGCTGGCGATCTGTATCCAGCATGAGATGGATCATCTTAAGGGCAAGGTGTTTGTTGAGTATCTTTCGCCGCTCAAACAGTCCCGTCTTCGGACTAAGCTTAAGAAACATCGCCGTGAAACGATGTAGATACTTAAAAATGTGTCTTGCTCAAGCTTTTATGTTGCGTTTTGCCTTGAATGAAAGTCGTCATTAATTTAAAGGTGTCCTGATAATCAACTCTTCCCTAAAGATCATTTTTGCGGGCACTCCAGACTTCGCGGCCACCGCACTAGAGGCGTTACTGGTACAACAATTTGCTGTGGCTGCGGTGTTGACCCAGCCCGACAGGCCCGCTGGCCGTGGTATGCGACTCACCGCCAGCCCAGTTAAACAGCTTGCCTTGGCGCGTAGCCTGCCCCTGTTACAGCCCGCTTCATTAAAATCTGTTGATGTACAACAAGAGCTTGCCAATTATGCGGCGGATGTAATGGTGGTGGCGGCTTATGGACTGATACTGCCATCAGCGGTACTACAGTTGCCACGCCACGGCTGCCTGAATATTCACGCTTCACTATTACCGCGCTGGCGCGGTGCGGCACCTATCCAGCGCGCTATTCTGGCGGGTGACGACAAAACCGGAGTCACCATTATGCAAATGGACGCTGGGCTCGATACGGGCGACATGTTGCTTAAAAAATCCTGTTTGATCACTGCGCGCGACACCACGCAAACATTGCATGACAAATTGGCGGGGTTAGGTGCCGAAGCTATCGTCGAGACATTGTGCCTGCTAGAGCAAGGACAATTGAAGCCAGTGCCGCAGAATGCGGCCGAAGCGACGTATGCTGCCAAACTTAGCAAAACAGAAGCGCTCATTGACTGGTCAAAAAATGCCACGGAAATCATACGTGCGGTGCATGCCTACAATCCTTTTCCTATCGCATATACCATTCTTAATGGCGTACCTGTCAAAATCTGGCAGGCCAGCGTGCGCGAGGAGGTTGAAGGTGAGGCGGGGATTGTGTTGGCCATAGAAAAAAACGGCATTATCGTGGCATGCGGCCAAGGGGCATTATGCCTTGAAGTATTGCAGCGCCAGAATGCTAAGGCATTGCCTGCGATGCAATTTATGCAGGGGTTTGCAGTGCATCCCGGCGACCGTTGTACTTCATTCCCCTGACATGCATACCGCACAACGGGGTGCCAGCCAAGTTGTCTGCCAAGTGTTGGCCGGACGTAACCTGAGTCAAACATTGAGTGCTGCTTTGCAGGCTACACCTGGGCAAATTGTGCCCGAATTGACACCACAACAACGTGGTGCGTTACAGGATTTGAGTTATGGTACGCTGCGTTTTTACGGTCAGTTAGCGCGCGTGTTGGATCAATTGTTGCATAAACCGGTGCAGGATTCGCAACTACGTTGCCTGTTATTGGTGGCTTTGTACCAACTGCTGTATACCAAAGCTGCGCCCCATGCGGTGGTAGATCATGCCGTACGCGCTGTGCGAAAGTGCAATGCAGCAGCTGGAGGATTGGCAAATGCGGTATTGCGCAATTTTTTGCGCAACCGCGAGGCTTTACTTGCGGCCGCGTCCACGAGCGAGGAGGGCCGCTATGCCTATCCACAATGGTGGATAAGTGCAGTCCAGGCGCAATATGGAATGCATTGGGAGGCTATCTTGCTAGCGGGTAACCAGCATCCGCCCATGACACTGCGTGTGAATTGCCGACGTATTAGCGCGGTAGATTATCTGGCACTGCTTGCGCAGCATGATATTCAGGCCCGCTTGATCGGGCCAGATGCTGTGCTCTTGCAAACGCCTCTCCCGGTAAATAAGTTACCAGGATTTTGCGATGGTTTAGTGTCAGTGCAGGATGCCGGTGCGCAATACGCAGCACGCTTGTTGGATGTGCAAGACGGTATGCGGGTGCTTGATGCATGCGCTGCACCGGGCGGAAAAAGCACCCACCTACTGGAGCTGGCGCAATTGGATCTGCTCGCTTTAGACAATAATGCGCAACGCTTGGAACGGGTACGTGAAAACTTGCAACGCCTGCAATTACATGCACAGTTGCAAAATGGTGATGCGGCACAACCCGATAGCTGGTGGGATGGCAAACCATTCCACCGAATTTTGGCCGATGTACCTTGCTCCGCCTCTGGCGTGGTGCGGCGCCATCCCGATATAAAATGGCTGCGTCGTCCGGGCGATATCGATGGATTCGCGCAACAACAGTTGCATATTCTTTGCGCATTGTGGCGGTTGTTGGAAAAAGATGGAAAGCTGCTATATGTAACCTGCTCCATTTTTGCGCGGGAAAACCAGCAAGTGATTAATGAGTTCTTAAATCAGCATGATGATGGCAAGCAATTGCCGCTGTCTATGCCCAATTTAAATGAAGGTCAAATTTTCCCGGATGACCAGCACGATGGTTTTTTTATGCATTACTGCAAAAGCACGCATAGCCTAGGGCGATTGCTGGCTGTGCTGCTGGCATTATGGCTAAGTATTTCGGCCGTCTGTGCCGAGGGCATCACAGTGCGTAAAACGGAGGTGCGCTTGTCTGACGGCAGCTACCAGCTTTCGGTTGATTTCGACATTGGTTTAAATTTTGTTGTAGATCAAGCGCTAACGCGCGGTGTTCCGTTGTATTTTATTACCGAGTTCACCCTGACCCGTTCGCGTTGGTATTGGCTAGACGAAGTGATCGTAAAAAATGAACAAACCGCCAAATTATCTTACAACAAACTGACGCGCCAATACCGCATTACGCGTGGCTCGCTGTTTCAAAATTTTTCTAGTCTGGGCGATGCACTGCGTATCATCAGCCATCAGTCCGCTGCACCGATTGATGCTACGTTGCTCCAGAATAACGATAATTATATGGCGGCGTTACTACTTCAAAAGGGAGATTACATTGCCGCTACGCGGATGCGTCTGGATGTAACACAGCTGCCCAAACCGCTGCAAGTCAATGCCTTGGCAACACAAGATTGGAACTTTGATTCCAATTGGTATCGCTGGATAGTGCGCCCCCCCGTATCTGCTGCAGACCGCGAAAGTGAGTAGGCAGTGAAGTATTTAATTTTCATCAGTGCACTGCTCGGTAGTTTTCTGCTTTATCTGCTGTCAAGCGCCAGCGCTAATACTGAGCTGTTTTCGCGTAACTACTACGTACTGCTGTCGTTGGCCGGTGTCCTGGCATTGTATCTGACCGTGCTGGTTGGCTATCAATTATGGCAGTTACGCGGCAAGCTTAAGGCACAGGTGTTTGGTGCGAAACTTACCCTGCGCCTGACACTGTTTTTCATATTGATTGCGATCTTGCCCGGTTTGCTGGTGTATGCGGTTTCGGTACAGTTTCTTGATAAGAGTATCGAATCATGGTTCGACCTTCGGGTGGAAAAAGCGTTGGAGGGCGGTTTGAACTTGGGCCGAAATGCGCTGGAAACGGGTCTCAAGGAACTGAGCAAAAAAGGCCAGTCCACCGCCCTGTTACTTGCCAAACAATCTCCGGCGCAATACACAAAAACGTTGGCCCAGCTAATAGGCAAAGGTACAGCCCAGGATGCTGCATTGTTTAACAGAAACGGAAAGCTACTTGCGTTTGCCAGTAGCAGCCGCAAGCCGCCTCCAGATGCGCCGGATGCCGAAATGCTGCGTGAGGCAGGCCAGCAGGGGCTGCATAGCATTATTGATACACTGCCGGATAACAGCCTGATATTACGTGCGTTGGTGTTGGTTAAGCCACAACGATCGTTGGCCGGAGCGCGTATCCTGCAGCTGACACAACCCGTGCCCAAGCAGCTTGCCGCTGACGCAGAAATGGTACGGGCGGTTTATCGTGATTACCAGGAATTGTCGCTGTCCCGTTTGGGATTGAAGCGCTTATATGGCATCACGCTGACGCTATCGCTGTTGATTGTATTGTTGAGCGCGGTGTCAGCCGCTTTTTTTATCAGTGATCGCCTAAGCGCACCGCTCGCGGCGTTGGCCGAAGGCACACGGGCGGTAGCGCAGGGCGATTTTTCGCGTCAACATCCAATTAAAAGCAGTGATGAGCTGGGTGCCCTAACCGGGCTATTCAACCAGATGACATTACAATTGGCCGATGCAAAAACCACGAGCGAGCAGCAACAACGCCAAGCCGAGGACGCTAAAGTTTATTTGGAAAGTATGCTGGCACATCTATCGTCTGGCGTTTTAGTAGTGGATGAGCAATTCAGGCTGCGTTCTGTCAACAGTAGTGCGGCGCAGATACTTGGGGCATCGCTCCCAGATATGCAGGGTGTACCTTTAGCTGAAATCGCTGAGAAGCACCCCTTGTTACGTTCCTTTTCCGATGCGGTCATGCAGGCGTTTAATGAAGTGACAAGCGGCGAATGGCAGCGCCAGATTGAGCGGCTCAGCAAAAATGGTGATCAGATATTATTAATGCGCGGCACCCGGTTATCCACAGCGATGGACAATAGCTACGTGGTGGTGTTCGACGATATTACCCATTTGCTGCAAGCGGAACGTCAGGCCGCGTGGGGCGAAGTGGCACGCCGCTTGGCGCACGAAATCAAGAATCCACTGACACCTATTCAATTGTCTGCGGAGCGCCTTCAGCACAAGCTGAGCGCTAAGCTGGACGGCAGCGACGCACAATTATTGCAGCGGGCCACGCAGACTATCGTGAGTCAAGTGGCGGCCATGAAAAATATGGTAACGGAATTCGCCGATTATGCCCGGGCACCCGCTCCCAAGTTGGTAGCGCTGGACATGCACCAGCTACTACGCGAAGTGCTCGGGTTGTATGAAGCTAGCAGCAGTCCGATTATTTTGCGCTTGAATGCGGCCCAAGCTTGGGTGAAAGGGGATGCGACACGCTTGCGCCAAGTGATTCATAATTTGTTGCAGAATTCGTATGACGCTTTACAAAATGTGGCCCAACGGGAAATTATCGTAAGTACGGCAGAAGAAGGTGGCGCACTAAAATTATGTGTGCAAGACAATGGTTGTGGTTTTCCTGAACATTTGCTGGCGCGCGCGTTTGAACCTTACAGGACAACTAAACCCAAGGGTACCGGGTTAGGTTTGGCGATCGTGAAAAAAATTGTGGAAGAACACGGTGGCAGTATTGTTATTGAAAATATAGCAGCCGGTGGAACGCGAGTAAGTGTTACCTTGCCCTTATTGATAGAGGTCGTGTAAAAATGGCAACTAAAGAAATTCTAGTAGTCGATGATGAAATCGGAATACGCGAGTTGCTCTCGGAAATCTTGTTTGACGAAGGTTATCGTGTGCATCTGGCTGAAAATGCTATCCAGGCCCGCGAGTTTCGCAACCGGCAGGTGCCGGATTTGGTTTTGCTCGATATTTGGATGCCGAATACCGATGGCATCAGCCTGCTTAAAGAATGGGTAGATCAGAACTTGTTGACTATGCCAGTGATCATGATGTCGGGGCATGGCACCATAGAAACAGCGCTTGAGGCGACACGCATCGGTGCGGTGGACTTCCTTGAAAAACCCATTGCGTTACAGAAGTTGCTGGATACGGTTACCAAGGCAATCAGGCTAAGCGCAATTCCCCATCCCCAGCAAGAAACTACATCAGAAGACTTAACTGACAAGGGAAGCGCAGCAACTATTTGGGAGGCTGCGGCGCAATTCCCATTGCCGCTTGATTTGCCGCTGCGCGAAGCGCGTGAACATTTTGACAGCCTTTACTTTAGCTATCATATGCAGAAAGAAAACGGCAATATGACCCGTGTGGCAAAAAACGTTGGGTTGGAGCGTACCCATTTATACCGAAAATTAAAACAACTCGACGTTATGTTTACCAAGAAAGACTCGGACAAAATTAACGCTTTCAATGGAAAGGCCGGTTGATGAGAGGCACAAGCCCGGTAATGCAGGCGGCAAACACTAATCTCGTTAGTGTTTTTTTCGCTTATCTATATGTTTGACAGCCAGTTTTTCTTCCAGTACGTCCATCTCATATGGAAAAAGAGTGTTTATTTTTCTATCCGTTAACCCTTTATAAATAAAATATTTAATTATGAATATAGTGCCAGCCGGAAGTAATAATCAGGATTTATCCATTACAGACCTATCCCATATTTTAGAAACAAAACTCTTAGGAAAAAGTGTTGGCTTTGCTTATGTGATTTCCTACAAAGATAAATTTGGAACGGGAAGTTCTGGGGGTTTTTGTAGGCTCCAACAAGATAAGCCAAGCCGGGCAATGACTATTTTTGAAGCCTATAACTGTGCCTCGGTAAGTAAGCCTATCAGTGCTGCTGCGCTGATGTTGCTTTTATACAAAACTGATGGTGTTGGCCTAAACTCATTGATGTGGAATTACTTACCTTCACATTGGCCAAAAGGAACAGGTATTAAAACAATTACTTTTAAAGAATTACTTACTCACCACTCTGGTTTTAGAACCAGTGCACGATCGTATTCCGACCTTAAAAAATTGGTGGCAGCGGGTATAAATAGCCACGATAAAGAAGAAGGTTCCTATAACAACAGTAACTATGCGCTGCTTCGGCTTATCATTCCTAAACTCGCCAAATACCCTATTGCCTCTTTGAAAGGCAAAACGGGAATTGAACTAGTATTAGGTGAACCCATTCAGGCTCAGGCATTTGCTGATGCTTATATAGATTATCTAAAGAAAAATTTATTTGATAAAGTCGGAAGTATGTTTGAAGTAGACTGCAATCAAAATGGAATTGAGCCTCCCCTTTTTTATTCATTCACTGACCAAACATTAAAAGGAAAAAACATGGGCGACCAAACCTTAAATGCAGGTTCTGGTGGCTGGGTAATGTCTACCTCGCAGATGGCCGATTTCTTTAGAACGCTGCATCATACTGAAGAAATAATGAAAAAATCATTGTCAGACAGGCTTATTGAGGAACACCTGGGTTATGGAATTAAAAAAATAGAAGGCTTAAATTGTTATTATAAATCAGGCCTTTCAAGTGTCGATGGCCGCGATTTTTGTTCATTAACGATGGGTTTTGAAAATGGTATTCAATTTGCAATGATGTCAACCTCTAACCTGGGACTAAAACATATTGCTTGGGACGCATTTAAAGAGTGGTATCACTAAATTTCACCCCAATTTCCGCACACAGCTTTCTAATGTTCTTCAATACTTGCCATCCGGCTTTTCTTTCATTAACTGTTGGCGGATCGACAGCAAATCCTGCTGACGTTTGGCATCCGTTTTTGGATAGCTCATTTTGAGGGACTTAAACGTATCGAGAATAATATTTGAAACAATTAGCCGCGCATTTTCCTTGTCATCGGCTGGCACCACATACCATGGCGCTAGTTTTGTGCTCGTTGCGCTCAGGCATGCCTCATAGGCCTGCATATATTGGTTCCAGAATTTTCTTTCAACGATGTCTGCCTGATCGAATTTCCAGTTTTTTTCGGGCTCGTCGATGCGTTCGAGAAAGCGCTTGCGCTGCTCATCTTTCGAAAGATGCAAGAAAAATTTGATGACCCGTGTGCCGTTGCGGTGGAGATGGTTCTCCAGGTTTACGATGGAGAGATAACGTTCCTGCCAGATTGTTTTCTCGTCAATCAATCCGTCCGGTAATCCCTGTCCGTGGAGAATTTCAGGATGCACACGGACGATTAATACCTCCTCATAATAGGATCGGTTAAAGATGCCGATGCGTCCGCGTTCCGGCAGGCACTGGGTGGTGCGCCACAGAAAATCATGATCCAATTCCGTAGCGCTGGGATGCTTGAAACTGAACACCTGGCAGCCTTGCGGATTTATACCGGACATCACATGCCGGATGACCCCGTCTTTTCCTGCCGCGTCCATGGCTTGAAAAATTAGCAGTATGGAATGGCGGTTAGACGCATACAGCAGTTGTTGCAAGTCGCTTAATTCCGACACCTGTTTTGCAAGAAGCTTGTTGTAACTCTCCTTTGATTTGTAAACCGGCTTCACCAATGTCGGCCATTTTTTGAGTTTGACCTGCTCACCTTCTTGAACCTGGAAATCTTTTGAATTTACTTTCATTTTCACCCTTTCGGTAAGAATCAAGTCCGCGCTACTGCGCATTATCTTTCGCTATTCTGAATTTCCTTCAAACCTCTTGCTCTGCCATGCCTTTGTAACGCTCCGCCATTTTACTGGCATATCCGACTATATTTTACTGGATATGGTGCTTGCCAGGCAGGTTGTAGGCTGAAACATACCCCAACATCACAGGAGAACACATGGCCGGGTTATCGGCGGCCGGAAAAAGGAGACACATACTGCTTCACTGTTACTCTGGCTGAACGGCGCTCCGATGTATTGGTGCGGCATATCGACGACTTGCGTGCGACCATGAAAACGGTGGAAAGACGCGATCCGTTTGCCATCCTGGCGATGGTGGTGTTACCAGAACACCTGCATGCGATATGGCGCTTGCCACCGGGCGATGCCGACTACCCACTGCGCTGGTCGCTCATCAGGCCGTGTTCTTGCGGCGGTTAGCCCTGTAGGGTTGGCACGGTTTTGTGCCCACGCGGATTTTCAAACATCGCGAATCGACTATCTGGCAACGGCGATTCTGGGAACACCAAATTTGTGATGAAAATGATTTTGTCCGCCCTGTCGATTACATTCATTTCAATTCGGTTAAACACGGGCATGTACAACGTGTACCTGCCCGTTTGGGCACAAAGACGTGCCCATCCTACTTGACTAGATGGTTATTTTGTAGGCTTTTAAAACTTCTACGGATTGAGGGAGTCCCTGACGGAGCAAGGTGTCGAGGAATGTATCTACATCAGTAATTGGATTTTTAGTGAAGCGCGTTGCTTGCGGACGGCTTCCAATACTTTGCGCAGTTTAGATCGAAATTGTTGATTGCAAAATCGTCAGGATGAATTGCCTCGATTCCATACTTTTCCAATTCAGTCACAGGAAAATCGTTAGATTAAATGTAATGATTGCATCAGCTCCACAACGAATTGCAGCGGCTAATACATGGCGATCGTCTACGTCGGGCAATTGCAGGTGATCTATGAAAACCTCATAGTATTAGTAAAGACAATCGTGACAGTTACTGTCCATATTTTGTCTGGTGGCATCAAGTTTAGAAGGGTCAAGGTCTGGTCTGTTTTTTAATACATTTCGCATCCATTCGTCATGAATACGATCTGTCCATCGAGCACGAAACAAGCCTGTCGCAGCA
Organism: Nitrosomonadales bacterium; assembly: GCA_016721605.1. Lineage (GTDB taxonomy): Bacteria > Pseudomonadota > Gammaproteobacteria > Burkholderiales > Gallionellaceae > Nitrotoga. The sequence goes on along the minus strand of JADKHS010000001.1, from coordinate 225,638 downwards.
AGACGCATTAGTAAATCCCGCAATGGTGCGGGATATAAAACATTCGCGTCATACACAACAGTGAATCTACTCATTGGTATCAATATCCCATTCCCAACTCTTGCGCCTGTCTAGCTAGTTCATCAGTGCTTTATCACGACTTACTTCTCACGATTCTTGAATTCCAATAAATCACTATATTTGATTCGTCTATGAGTTCCAACTTTCCTGGATTTGACTTGTCCACGATCAAGCAATTGAATCAAATAAGGGCGAGAAACCATCAACAAATCTGCCGCCTCTTGTGTCGTAAGTTCTGCATGTACAGGTACCACTTGTACTGCATTACCCTGAGACAAGTTTGCCAAAATATCGATAAAAAGCCTGAATGCCGCTACTGGTAATACAACATTGGTCTTTTCGCCGTCACTTTGAATTGTTACTGTTTGAAACTCTGCTTTTGTTTCCAAAATCATAGAAAGAGCTCTGCTACTTTCTTTTGCTAAAGCAATGTCTCCATCGCTTGGCAAAAAGGCAAATCTCTAGTTTGCGCTTTATTGCTCATTTTTCCACCCCGTTAGTATTTGAATATTATTGCATTTACAATGCATCTCCTGATTACAATAGCTGGAATTTTCGACCTGATGCTACGAATTGCGTTACTGCTTCAACTACTGCGCAATTTAAACTATAGTTAGCACAAACGCAATAGTCGAAATTAACGAATCATCCGAAACAAATTAACTATGTGTTTTAATTACGCAGACTCAGATTGAGGTGCGGATTAAAGCTCTACAATTAATTGCAGCCCGGTAGGTTAGGCTGAATGAAATGAAGCCCAACATCAGGTACTGATGAACACATGCGTTACCGGCGTGCCAATGCAGCGGGAGGCACATACTTCTTCACTGTTAATGTGGCTGAACGGCGCTCCGATTTATTGGTGCGGCATATTGATGACTTGCGCGCGACCATGAAAACGGTGAAAGACGCGCATCCGTTTGCTATTCTGGCGATGGTGGTGTTGCCCGAACATCTGCATGCGATATGGCGCTAAATCCGGGGTGAGTTTCATCTTGCACGGCACGTCGATTACATTCATTACAATCCCGTAAAACATGGCTGGGTCACTCACCCTGTTGATTGGCCACATTCAACATTGCATGGCACCATTGAGCGGGGAATGGCAGCATCGGATTGGGGTGGAAAAATGGGTGATGGAGTAGATGGTTATGGTGAGCGGTGAGAAGTTGGGCTTCATTTCATTCAGCCCAACCTACCGGGCTGAAAGAATTTTAGATCCCTTGAGCGGTTGCATTTCCAGCACAAAGTTTGCAAGTTTCCCTCGGACGTTATACCGCCTTTTGCAAGAGGCATAATGTGATCAATTTCCAGCAATAGGTTTTTTTCGTCAGCAACCGATAAACTGCAAATTTTGCAGGTGAATCTATCTCGATTTTTTATTTTTCTCTGAGGCTCAAAGTCATTAAAGCTCTCTGTCCAGCAATACTATTCTTGAACTTTACTAGATTGCTCAGGTAGGCGATGAATTTGTCTAAGCTCTCTACGTTTAATTTTATATCGCACTTTGAAGAGCTATTTCCCCCAGCAGACACATATTGAAAAGTGTAAACAGGAAAATATAGGTCACTGAAATCAATATTACTAAACCCCAATTCTTGAATGACTCTTTCCCTGCTAATGCGCAGTATTATTGCTGGGATAGAGTTGCTTATACCGAGACAATTGCATCTCTTTCATTTCTCAATAAATCTTGCCTTGCTCTGCCGCGGCAAAAATTATTCAAGCACTTCTTCAAATGTCGACAATGTTTCTTCATTGGTTTTTATATCGAAATATTTGCACAGATATTTGAACGGCTGATTGCTGGCATTTTTACAAACAGTTGAAGAACAGTTGTGCGTCCGATTGTTTCTGGCCTCCTTTTTCCATTCTCTTCTTTTCATGTTTTAATGGCTAGTGTCATGTAAATGGCTTTCACCGTAATCGAAAGACCTTATATCAGAATAGGATGATTTTAGATTTTCTATGTGGTCATTCAAGTCATTGCAATTTTTTGTATATTGCTTGATGCTGTTTTTTATGGCGTGGAATTTTTCGCTTTTGAAATAAAGGCTTACATATATTTTGTAAGCCACAAATATAAAAATAATGACAACCAAAATTTCAAACAATTACTTCTCCTTGGGGAATACAAGTTGTTGATTATTTCCATCGCCAGTGGCAAAGGGCGGAGCTGTGAGTTAGCAAAGTAACAGCCAAAGGCATGAGGCTGCCTCTTGCGATAACGACGGTGCACCACGTCATGATGCCCAACGTAAAGTGAGGGGCTGCGCGCTTTTGCGCAGTCCTCTCGACTGCCGGGGTTGGGCGGATTACTCACCACTCTTAACTCTGTCCCACTCGGTTTTTAAAACCTTCTGTGATTGAGTCACGATAAGGTCTGCGGCTTTGTCGAGTTCTTTTGCCATGCCCTGTTCTTCGTCAATTGCTTTCTGTGCTGCTTTTCTTGCGGTTTTCATTAGACGGAGAAGTTCAATGTCTAGCTTCCGTTGGATTTAGAAGCAATTTAACGACTTCTTCTTTGAGCGTTATGCCTCATAACGCTTGATTGCCTCTGGCATAGTGGCGGCATTTGCTGCATATGTGATGGCACCAAGCGCACTTCACAAACGAAAAATGCAAGCTCATCCCTCAGGCGGTTTATCCATGCTTGGCGATTGACAGATACAACGGATGCACAATTTGTCGTTTGGCGACATAGACGGAAACCATGGGTGCAATACCACTGCTGCTAATGCAGTGAGTGAGGAGATAAGTGTCGTGTCCATTTTGGCCACCCATGTTGTGAATGAAGAGATCAATTCGACGCACATTTTATTCCGCCCAACCTAAAGTAGACACCGAAAAATGCCGACAAAGGCACCTGCAAGGTGTGCAATCAGGATATCCATGTAGTGCATTGCTTCAATTGGATGTAAAATTTCGCACGCCCTAATTTTCCTGATAAAACTGACATTAATATATTCCCCAAGTTGTGATCAAGTACGCGATATGTTGCGGGTGAGGACTCACTCTACCGAACTGAGCAAAGCTATGTGGACTGGATTAAACGTTATCTATTTACTTTCACAGCAAGCTCCGGTAGGTTGGGCTGAATTTGGCTAAAAGCTCAACATCACCGGGTACTGATGAACAGATGCTTTATCGACGTGCCGATACAGCGAAAGGGCATGCAACCGGACAGAAATTAGTCTGATAAACCATCCCCCAACCATGCCGCTTCTTGGTTTCCCCTTTTCACTCTACTGGTTTCAGGTACAATCGTGCGCAATGACTGACCGCCTACCTCACCCCATTCCCGCCGGATCTCTTCACGCTCGTCGTGCCGCACGTATTGAATTGCTTGCTCCAATCGAATTTCCGCTGGACCTGCCGGTAGTATTGCGGCGCGAAGAATTAGCGCAAGCCATCGTTGCCAATCAGGTGATCATCGTGTGTGGTGAGACGGGTTCTGGTAAAACCACGCAGTTACCTAAAATCTGTTTAAGTCTGGGCCGGGGTGTGCAAGGCGTCATTGCCCACACCCAGCCCCGCCGTGTCGCGGCGCGGTCTGTGGCAACGCGCATTGCGTTTGAACTGAAAACCGAGTTGGGCGGCCTGGTGGGCTACAAGATTCGCTTTAATGACAAAGTATCGCCGGATACCTGCATCAAGCTGATGACCGATGGCATTTTGCTGGCTGAAATTCAGAGCGATAGGCTGCTGAAAAAATACGACACCATCATTATCGACGAGGCGCATGAGCGCAGCCTGAATATCGATTTTCTGTTGGGTTACTTCAAGCAGCTGTTGCCACGCCGTCGTGATCTCAAGCTCATCATTACTTCTGCAACACTGGATGCGGAGCGCTTCGCTAAACATTTCAGCGGCGCGCCGATCATGCAGGTCAGTGGCCGCAGTTATCCGGTGGAGGTGCGTTACCGTCCGTTGCGGGAGAATGCCGAAGGCGAGATGCAGGATATTCCACAGGCGGTGTGTGCCGCGCTAGACGAACTGACAATGGATGGTTTACACGGCGACATTTTGGTATTTTTGCCAAACGAGCGCGAAATCCGCGACACTGCGGAGGCTTTGCGCAAGCATCACCCCGTTGGCGTGGAAATCTTGCCGCTGTTCTCGCGCCTGTCGGCGGCTGAGCAGGATCGTGTATTTAAAACTTCAGGCATGCGCCGTGTCGTGCTGGCCACCAATGTTGCGGAGACTTCCTTAACCGTACCGAATATCGGCTATGTGATCGACAGCGGGCTGGCCCGCATCAATCGTTACAGCATACGGCAAAAAGTCGAGCAATTGCGCGTGGAGAAAATCGCTCGTGCCGCCGCCAACCAGCGCGCCGGGCGTTGCGGGCGGGTGATGAGCGGGATATGCGTGCGGTTGTATGACGAGCCGGATTTTCTGGCGCGCACAGAATATACCGATGCGGAAATTTTCCGTGTGTCATTGGCAACCGTAATTTTGCGTATGAGTGCGCTGGGTCTGGGCGAAGTCGAACAATTTCCGTTCATCGAGACGCCCGGATCGCGTTCAATTGCCGATGGCTACCAGTTGCTGGCGCAATTGAACGCGATTAACGAAGAGCGGCAGCTGACGCCGCTGGGACGCGAGCTGGCAAAGCTGCCGCTCGACCCGAAAATCGCACGCCTGCTGCTGGCTGGAAGGCAATATCACTGCCTGCAGGAAATTCTCATCATCGCCAGCGCACTATCATTGCAGGATCCGCGTGACCGTCCGTCGGAGTGGCGCAAAGCGGCGGATGACGCGCATCAGCGTTTTAATGATGAGCGCTCGGATTTTCTGGCCTATGTGAATTTGTGGGCATGGTTTCAAGAGGCGGTGAAGCATAAAAAATCCAAGCGCCTGTGGGCAAATGAATGCCGCGAGAAATTCTTGTCGCCACTGCGTCTGCGCGAATGGCATGAGTTGTATCAGCAGTTGCACGCGCAGGTTGCCGAGATGGGGATGCGGCTGAATGAAATTCCTGCCAGTTATGAAGAAATCCACAAGGCGCTGTTAACGGGTCTGCTGGGTAATATCGGCTGCAAGAGCGTGGATCGCGAAGCGCATTATCAGGGCGCGCGCGAAATAAAATTTTTTATCGTGCCTAATTCGGTGCTGGCGAAAAAAAGCCCGAAATGGGTCGTGGCAGCTGAATTAACCGAGACGACGAAATTGTATGCCCGTTGTGTGGCGCGTATCGAACCGGAATGGCTGGAAGAAGTGGGCGCGCATTTGATCAAGCGCCACTATTTTGATCCGCACTGGGAGAAGAAGGCGGCGCAGGTAGTGGCATTCGAACGCAGCACTTTGTATGGCCTGGTTATCAACCCGAAAAAACGCGTGCATTACGGCCCGATGAACGTGGCGGAATCGCGCGCGGTGTTTATTCGCCAAGCTTTATTGGAAGGCAAATTTCATACGCTCGCGCCCTTCTTCTCTCACAACCAGAAATTAATCCAGGATATTGAGGCGCTGGAGCATAAAGCGCGCCGACCGGATGTGCTGGTAGATGACGAATTGATATTTGCCTTTTACGACAGCATCATTCCGCCGCATATTTACAATGGCGCGGCATTCGAGGCATGGCGCAAGGAGGCGGAACGCGCCAATCCGCGCCTGCTGTATCTTCAACGTGACGACTTGATGCGGCACGAGGCAGCGGGTATCACCACCGATCAGTTCCCCCCGCAACTGGTGATGAACAACATTAGCTATGCGTTGGCTTATCATTTTGTGCCGGGTAAGAGCGACGATGGTGTGAATCTCACCGTGCCGCTGGCTCTGATTAATCAGGTATCCGCTCCGCGTTGCGAGTATTTGGTGCCCGGCCTGCTGGCAGAAAAAGTGACGCAATTGATAAAAACTTTGCCGCAGAAGCTGCGCCGCCATATGGTGCCGGTGCCGGAATTCGCCGCCTCGTTTTGTCGTGCGGTGCCGCCTTCGGATACGCCATTGTTGCAGGCTTTGGCACGCTATATCCGCGAACAAAAACAATTGGAAGTCCTGCTGGATGCATTTCGGTTAGAGCAATTGCCGGCCCACCTGCTCATGAATTTTTATGTAGTAGACGAGCATGGCAGACAGTTGGGGGTTTCGCGCAACTTCGTTCAGCTGCGTGCCGAGCTTGCGCCCAAGCTTGCTTCTGTCACGGCGAAGGGTGTAGCCGCAGAACAAAAGCAGGTGCATTTTACCGATTGGAGTATGGGCGAAAATGGTTTGGGTGAATTCAAGGAAACTTCAGAAATTCACCGCGCCGGGCAAGTTGTAACGCTATTCAACGCCTTGGTGGATGAAGACGATGCGGTATCTTTACGGACATTCGATACCCGCGATGAGGCGCTGAGCGCCCATCGTGCCGGGCTACGACGCTTATTTATGCTGGCGCTCAAGGAGCAGGTTAAATTTCTGGAAAAGAATCTTGGCTTGCAAGCAATGGCAATGCAGTTTTTGTCCTTCGGCAGCATCCAGGATTTGCGCCGCCAGATTTTGGCGGTCACCTTTGACCGCTGCTGCATGAATGAACCCTGGCCAACAAATGAAACCGAATTCGTTGCGCGCTGCAAGGAAGCCAAGAGCCGCCTGACGTTGGTGGCGCAGGAAATCGCGCGGCTGATCGGCGCAATTTTGGCCGAATATCAACTCGTATACAAAAAAATACAAGCTGTTAAATCAAACGGGCAGGCCATCCAGGATATGCGTATGCAATACGAATGGCTGTTGCAAAAGGAGTTTATCGCGCGCATTCCTTACGAGCGTTTACAGCATCTGCCGCGCTATCTTAAAGCGATCAATGTGCGGTTGGAAAAGCTGCGCGCCGATGCGGCACGTGATGCGCGCCAATACGCGCAAATGCAATCCTTGCAGCAGGCTTGGCAACGTAAAGTAATTGCGCAGCAAGGCAACATTGATGCGCGGATGGAAGAGTTTGGTTGGCTATTGCAGGAATTGCGCGTGTCGTTGTTTGCGCAGGAATTGAAGACGCCGGTGATTGTGTCGGTAAAGCGGTTGGAAAAGTTGTGGGAGCAAATGTAGCCCTGCTAAATTTTTTTCTCCTTGGTTCCTGGCCTGCCAATGGAAATCCGGGCAGGGTGGGCTGTCAGGTATAATCCGCGCAACCTCACCGCGTGTGCGTCGTATCGTGAAGTATGGGTGCGCTGGCGGTAACGGGGGTTCAAATTCATTGTAAGGAGGTTATATGCCAGACAAATTAAATGCCCAAGAAGTTGCCATGCTGCGCGAGGAGCTGGAAATATTGATGTATGAGCGCACCGGTTTACTGAAAGTGGTGGGAGCCGCCGCTGTGCTGGTGGCCAATACCGATGGCCGCAACCTGCCGCCGGAGGCTGCGGAAGCGGCCGAGATGCTATCGAAGTGCGTCAATGATCTGTCGGAAGAAACGCTGAAAGATGCGCTGGAAACTGTCATGCTGAGGTTGGCCCCGGCGATTTGTAAATCCTTGAGGGGGGGGGTCAGATGAGTGTGCCAGAAAAGCTTGGCTTGATTCTGACCGGAGGGGGCGCGCGCGTCGCTTATCAGGTGGGTGTACTAAAGGCCATCGCTGAATTTTTGCCGCGTAATGCACATAACCCGTTTCCTATTATCTGCGGAACCTCGTCAGGTTCGCTTAATGCAGTGACGCTTGCGGTGAATGCCCGGTCTTTTCGCAAGGGGGTCAAATATCTTCTTAACATCTGGAAAAATTCTCACGTTGACCATATTTATCGCACCGACCCGGTTGGCGTTTTAAAAAACAGTACGCGCTGGTTTGCAGGGCTAATCTTGAGCAGTATGGGTATCAATAAGTTGAACCAGGTATCGCTGCTTGATAATGCGCCGATGGTGGCGATGCTGGAAGCAACGCTGCCGTATGAAAAAATCCAGGAGAATATTGATGCGGGACACCTATACGCACTGAGTATCACTGCCTCGGGCTATGGTTCGGGGTGCTCCGTGACTTTTTACCAGGGAGTGGAGGACATTTCGCCCTGGAATCGGGCGCATCGTCTAGGCATTCCAGCCAAGATCGAACCCAAACACTTATTAGCCTCTTCAGCCATTCCGTTTATTTTTCCAGCGGTACTCATCAACCGTGAGTATTTTGGCGATGGCTCGATGCGCCAGATTGCGCCTATCAGCTCTGCGCTACATCTGGGCGCTACCCGTGTGCTAGTCATCGGCTTAGGCCATAACGAGGAGGAACAGCCTGGCCGTAGCAACCAATGTGATTATCCTTCGCTAGCGCAGATTGGCGGCCATCTTATGGATAGCATTTTCCTCGATAGTCTGGAGGTCGATTTGGAGCGGGTGCGGCGCATCAATCATTCGATTGGAATGTTGTCGGAAGATGTTCAGGAGCAAATAAATTGGCGTCATGTCGATGTCCTGGTGATTAAGCCTAGCCAGGCTATTGAGCAAATTGCTAAGCGCTATGCCATGAATTTGCCGTGGACTATCCGTTTTTTGTTGCGCGGGATAGGCGCGATGCGCCGTAGCGGGGCAAATCTGATGAGCTACCTGTTGTTCGAAAAGAATTTTTGCCGTGCGATGATCGAGCTGGGATATCAGGATGCGCTGAAACAGAAGCAAGAAATTCTGGCTTTTATAAATAAGCGCGAAAAAGCGGCGGAAAGCTTGCCGCAATGAAAGCTGCCAGCATGGGCGTTCCCCGCCCATATACCACAATGAAACCGCTTACGTTCACCCTACTACGTTTGTTGGAGGACGGAAAATTCCATTCCGGGGAAATGCTGGCGCAACGTTTGGGCATATCGCGCGCCAGCGTGAGTAATGCCTTGCATGGGGTAGATGGCTATGGTTTGGCTTTATACAGCGTCCCTGGTCGCGGCTATTGCCTGGGCAGTCCGCCGCAATGGCTGGATGCCGCACTTATCGCCCGCCACTTAGGTGGGCAGGCGGGACAATTCCAGATTGAAATTTTCGACAGCCTGCTCTCCAGCAATACTCTGCTGTTACAGCGCGCAGCGCAGGGCGCACCCAGCGGCAGCGTGTTGGCGGTGGAACTGCAAAGCGGCGGACGCGGGCGATTAGGACGTCCATGGCATTCTGGCTTGGGCAACGCGCTTACGTTTTCGCTGTTGTGGCGTTTTGAACTTGATTTGTCGGCGTTGTCCGGTTTGAGCTTGGCAGTCGGGGTGGCGTTGATTCGTGCGTTGCACGCGCTTGGAATAGCAAATGTACGGCTTAAATGGCCGAATGATGTGCTGGGTGGGGATGGCGGTAAACTAGCCGGCATTCTGCTTGAGGCACAGGGTGACATGTTGGGGCCGAGTGCTGTAGTGATCGGCATTGGCCTCAACCTGACCACGCCTAAGCACCTGTTGCCACAAATTGACCAGCCGGTGTCGAGCCTGGAAGACATGGTAGCGGACATGCCGGGAATGAATGTGCCGGAACGCAACTACTTATTCGCGGTAATTTTACGAGAATTGCAGGCAGTACTTTATGAATTTGCCAGTAATGGTTTTGCGGCGCTGCGTGTGGAATGGGAAAGCCATCACGCTTTGCACAACCAGACGGTACGGCTACTGCTGCCGGATGGCAGGATTGAAATCGGCATCGCGCGGGGCGTAACCGAGAATGGCGCGCTTATTCTGGAAACGGTGGGCGGAACGCAAATATTTAATGTGGGAGAGATTGGTTTGCGTGCCTCATGAAAATGTTACTGATTGATGCCGGTAATAGCCGTGTTAAGTGGGCTGCAATAGAAGACGGCCTGTGGTTGCAGCAAAATGTGCTTGAAAATACGCATGTGTCCGAATTAAGCGCGGCATTCTCGAAGTTGCCGCCGCCGGACAGAATCCTCATCTCCAATGTTGCTGGCGAGAACATGGCGCAACTGCTATCCGCAGCCAGTGGCATGGCGGCCCTATCGAATTTATCGTGGCCCAAGTAGAGCAATGTGGCGTGCGTAACTTGTATGAACACCCTGCACAGCTTGGCAGTGACCGTTGGGCGGCGCTAATCGCGGCCTGGCAGCAAGAACGCATATCCTGTTTGGTGGTAAATTGCGGCACAGCAACGACGGTGGATGTGCTGTCTGCCGAGGGCGAATTTTTGGGCGGGCTAATTTTGCCGGGTGTGGACATGATGCGAAGCAGTCTGGCCGCAGGCGCTGCCCAATTAGCACAGACAGAGGGTGCCTGGCGCGAATTTCCGCGCAATACCGCCGATGCCACGTTCAGTGGCTCAATCCAGGCGACCATAGGCGCGATCCGTTTGCAGTTTGAGGCGTTAGCCATGCGTGGGGACGTGCGCTGTCTGTTAAGCGGGGGCGCAGCGGATAAGGTAGGGCAGCATCTCAAATTACCGTCGGTGCGGGTGGATAATCTGGTATTGCGTGGCTTGCAAATAATTGGCCAGGATAATTTATCCTGAACGCGTTTTGTAGTTTTTAAATAAACTGTCTGCCTTTCTGATGAATATATTTTCAGGTTTAAAAATTAAATAAAAAACAACATCGCAGGATCAGCGGACATTTACGGATGTTTGCCTGGAGTGGGGAGAGTTTTCCGGCACCGATAGCGCACGTGCCACGGCAGCTTTGACCACATTGAAACTGGTGGATAAGCTGGCGCAGCGGCAGACTGAATATGCGATTGGTTATTGGGTCTACATGCCGCCCGCGCACACCCGTGTGGAAATGGATAAAAATATCGCCGAACTCAAGGCGCATAACGTTAAGGACTACTTCACCGTGCAGGAAGTCGGACCATGGAAGAACGCTATTTCGCTGGGCGTATTCAAGACAGACAAGGCAGCGCGTAAAGCTTTCGATAGCCTCCGGGCGAAAGGCGTTAAAACTGCCGTAATGGGAGAGCTCATGAGCAAGTTTAAACTTACGGTATTTGTGCTGAAATCCCCGGATGTAGTTACCATTGAAAAAATGGTAACCTTGCAAAAGGAGTTTGCCGGTAGTGCGGTGCATTTAGTGGCGTGTGACCAGACTTAAGCGCTTGGTGCAAGTACCAGCGCAATTGACAAGTAGCGGTTAAATCTGGAAAATGCCGCGCTCCCCGTGGCAATTTAGGGCGGCTTGACTAAAGCGACGGCACGATTTCAGGTGATATAGCTCAGATGGTTAGAGCGCAGCACTCATAACGCTGAGGTCGGTGGTTCAACTCCACCTATCACCACCAATAAAATATTAAAGAAGTTCAAAGAAATACATAAACCCGCGTTCTCCTGATGAGTGCGCGGGTTTTTTGTTGCATACACGTTTTCAACATCTATTCATATCCAAGGTTTTTCTGTCGTGACAAAGTGATTCAAGCTTTTTGTCCAATAACATCGATACCGGTTATATTAGCGCCTTCGGCCTCGTACAGCCCATCACCCCGGAATCGCCCGCTCCCATGTTCGAACAAGCTTTCAAAAATATCGACGACGTCCTCAGGAAAGAGGCTGGTTGTGCCAGCGAACTGGACTACATCGAGCAGACCTCTTGGCTGCTGTTCCTGAAATTCCTGAGATTCCTGGATAGCCTGGATAGCCTGGAGCAGGACAAGGCCATGGAGGCGGGGCTGGAGGGCAAGAAGCACACCTTCATCCTCGATGCGCCCTACCGCTGGGAAAGCTGGGCCGCACCTAAAGGAGCCGACGGTAAGCTCGACCACAACAAGGTGTTGACCGGCGACGACCTGCGCGATTTCGTCGACAGCAAGCTCTTTCCCTATCTGCACGGTTTCAAGCAAAAAGCCAGCGGGCCGAATATCCTGCGCACATCCTGAAATTTGAGAGCATGGCAACCCAACGATTTGTCGAGTTTTATTTGGGAAACATCAAGCTCGACGAATACATCAGGCATTTTCCGGCGAGCTATGAATTAATGATGTGTATAGAAAACCCAGTTTTTTAACCCTATTCATCTTGATGTGATAATAAAATTCATTTTTTTATACATGTTGTCTCTAACATGATGAGATAATTGAAATTTTTTATCATGTTTTTAGTGGGCGAATGATGTGATTGCTTTACAGATACCTTCAAATGCCAGCCTGGAAGTTAAGGCTATCTGGCAAAGCCTGGCCGAGGCGCATCGCTATTTGGCCGAGTTGAAGGGCTTGTGTGAATCCTTGCTCAACAGCGCGATTCTGTTGGATACGCTCTCCATCCAGGAGGCGAAAGATAGCTCTGAAATAGAAAATATCATCACCACGCATGACGAGCTCTATGCCTACGACCAAAGCAGTTCGGCTTCACCCGCTGCCAAGGAAGTACAAAATTACATTGCCGCCTTAAGGGTGGGGTATCAGGATGTGCGTGGCTCCGGCTTGATTCGATTGGGAACGATTTTGCGCGTGCAAGAAGAAGTCGAACAAAGCAATGCTGGCTTGAGGAAACTACCGGGTACTGTACTTAAAAACCAGACCACGGGTGCAATTGTGTATGAGCCGCCACAAGATGCCGTGGTAATAGAGAAGCTGATGGCGGATTTGGTGGATTTCATTCATGCCAATGATGAGCTGGATCCAATATTACGCATGGCGATTGCGCATCACCAGTTTGAAAGCATCCATCCGTTTTATGATGGCAATGGGCGCACCGGGCGTATTCTCAATTTGCTGATCTTGCAGCGCGAAGGCTTGCTGGATTTGCCTGTGCTGTATTTAAGCCGTTATATCACCTCGACTAAAAACCAGTATTACCAGCTGCTCCAATTAACAAGGGAAACCAATAACTGGGTAGATTGGTGTGTGTATATTGTGAAGGGGATCGCTGTTACTGCCAAAAGTGAAATCAAGCTGATTAAGAATTTGCGGGAGTTGATGCAAACAACCAAGCATCGTTTACGCGCTGAACTGCCTAAAATCTACAACCAGGATTTGCTGAATAATCTATTTCGCTATCCTTACACTAAGATCGAGTTTGTGGAAAAAGATTTAGGCGTTTCGCGCATTACTGCGGCAAAGCATTTGGATACGCTTGCTAAAAATGGCTTTGTGGAAAAGAAAAAAATTGGCCGCAAAAACTTTTATATCAATCGGCCATTGTTTGAACTTTTGACGCAAATTACATTAGACGATGAACGAAGCTGAAACCTCATGCCTCGAATCCATTTGCCAACGAAAGAGCCGAACCATGCCGATTCAGCCCGCCCTATTCGAGACCCACGAAATTCGCCGCGTGTACGACGAGGCCAGCGAAACTTGGTGGTTCTCGGTGGTCGACATCATTCAGGTACTGACCCAGCAGCCCGACTACCAGACGGCGCGAAAATATTGGAATAAGCTCAAAGAGCGGCTGGGCAAGGAGGGCAGTGAGTCGGTGACAAATTGTCACCGACTCAAATTGCCTGCCGCAGATGGCAAGAATTACCTCACCGATGTGGCCACCGCTGAAACCCTGTTGCGCCTGGTGCAGTCCGTGCCCAGCCCGAAGGCGGAGCCGATCAAGCTGTGGCTGGCTAAGGTGGGCTACGAACGCATGCAGGAAATGGCCGCCCGGCGTTGTCGCTGGATCGCGCCCGCGAGACCTGGCAGAAACACGGGCGCAGCGAGAAGTGGATACGGCAGCGCATGACCGGGCAGGAGACGCGCAACAAGCTGACCGATTATTGGACAAACCACGAGATCAAAAAGGGCGAGGAGTTCGCCATTCTCACAATATCATTCATCAGGAATGGTCGGGCGTGAGCGTGAAGGCGCACAAGACGATGAAGGGTTTGCAGAGTCACAATTTGCGCGATCATATGAGCGAGGCGGAATTGATTTTCACCGCGCTGGCGGAGTTGTCGACGCGGCAGATTGCCGAGACGGATGAGGCGACCGGAATGGCCGAAAACAGGGTGGCAGCCACGAAGGGCGGGGCGATTGCCAAGCAGGCACGTCAGGCACTGGAAGCCAAGACCAACAGACCGGTGGTGTCCGCCGACAATTTTCTGCCGCTCGGCAAGGCATTGCGCCCCAAGGCTATGAAGAAGGATGGGGAGAAGAAATGAACGAAGCTGAAACCCGAGCCGAACATACCGACCCCGCCCTTGTGGCGGCGGGCGTGGTCGAGGCCAAGGCCAAGGCCAAGGCTTGGCATGGGGCAAGCTAGGGGCTCGCCGAAAAAGGCTTTGGCAAGGATCATCTGGCCGAAATGCAGAGGATCATCGACGCGGAGAAGAGCGACCTGTTCGATGTGCTGGCCCATGTGGCTTATGCCCTAGCCCCGCTCACCCGCGAAGAGCGCGCGGCCCAGGCGATGGCATTCATCAGCCCCACTTCAATAGCAAACAACAGGTCTTTCTCGATTTCGTGCTCTCGCACTACGTCAGTGTCGGCGTGGAGGAACTCGACCCGGCAAAGCTGAAGCCGCTGCTGTGTCTGAAGTATCACGATTCAATTGCGGATGCCGTGGCTGATCTTGGCAAGCCGGAAGAGATCGGCAAGGTGTTCAGCGGCTTCCAGAAGTTCCTTTACCAGGAAATTGCTTGAAATTGTTTTTTCAGGTTGGGCGACATGCGGTTGATTCCAAGCAGGCTGAAAATTACTCGATTTTAGAGACGCCTTATTGCAATTAACCATATAGAAACGCATATATATATCGTTGAATGATATTATTGGGCGCATGGTCGCTTATGGATGTTTGCCGCACTGGAAATGCGCAACGCCATGATTAGAAAGTTGAAGGGCGCAGTATAAAAATTGATATGTATCAAAAATAATTCAACCTACAGCACAACACGAACAGGAGAACAAAACCATGGCATTTGTGAACGAGTACGTTCCGGAGGAGGATATTAAAAAATACGGATTAGAAGAAATTAATCAGTGTTATGACAAATCGAATGTGCGTCCTGATTGGACTATTGATCGTGAGAATGACGTCTATCTTCGATGGATCGTGTCGGGTGAAGACGAATTTAAGAATCAGCACGACTTTACTTTTTATTGGAAAGGAACATTGATATTTGTCCGGCTTAGGATTAGCAATGGAAAAGTGCTGGGTTCCAGAGGGTGGGCAAACTGGAGGCTGGTTATAATGAACCTGCCAGATGAGTTAGAGGAAAAAACCGGAAATTATTGCTGATTTGAAAGCAGCTTTGGCGGTTTATAAAGATTTTGGAGTGTATTCGACCCTGATTGAACACACGGCCACGTTTGAGTTTTGAAAAGCCGATGTTGATGAGTGTGAATATTTAAGCCGAATAAACAAGAGGAGTGTTTCGATTTTTAGACGGATATCCGCTTTGGAAAACAAGGGGCGCTTCCGCCAAGCGTAAACACCCCTCTTTGCAACCCCCCAGGCCCGGCTTGTTAACGGCACTGGAATATATTGTCACTTTGGTCAATAAACAGCTAGCGCTCCAAAATATTTTTAAATCAACACCAAAATGAAAAAAATCGAAATTAAATTCACCATAACGCTTGATGGTAAAAAAGTACCTGAGAAAATCGATTGGAGCTCATCTGATATTCAGGAACAAACTACAGCCAACGCAATAATGATTGCCCTGTGGGATGCCGATGCGGTAAATACGCTACGCATTGATTTGTGGACCAAAAATATGATGAAAGAGGAGATGAAAAAGTTTTATCATCAAAGCCTTTTATTCATGGCAGATAATTTTGAGCGTGCTACCGGAAATGTGGAAGCCTCGCAAGCGATGCGAAATTTTGCCCAAATGCTGGGCGAAAAAATGAATCTGGTTATGGAAAATAAATTTGTTGCCCTAAAAAATAATTGAATCAATCTAAAGTTACTAACCGATCCCCAGTACAACAATAACCCAGCGCTATTATTTCAGGATCGCTACATATTGCAGCCTGAGTTCTCTTATGCATAATATTTTTCTTTATTTCATTTTAAGTTAAGCTTACAAACTTTTTTCCGCTACATCAATACTCGCAATTTCAACAGCCTGTACTGTGCATAACGCGGGCTGGCGCAGGCATCAAGAGGACAGAGAGCCGCATCAAGACCGCTCCAATGGTTTAAAGCCTTTCAATCAACATTTATTTAAGGGATCAATTAAAAATGACAAAATCTGAAATTAAATTTACAGTTACTCTCGACGACAACATGGTGGCAGAAAAAATAGACTGGAGCGCTTCTGATGCAAAAGAGCACAACACAAGCAAAGGAGTCATGATTTCAGTTTGGGACGCTAAGGAAAACAATACAATGCGGATTGATTTCTGGACCAAAGACATGATGGTTGATGAAATGTGTCAGTTTTATCACCAGACCTTTTTATCAATGGCTGATACTTTCGAACGTGCTACCGGCGAAATGGAAGCGGCGAAATCAATGCGAAATTTTGCCCAGCAGTTTGGCGAAAAAGTGAATCTGTTTACGAAAAAGAAATTTGATGCATAACGTCAACATAAGCAGGGTGTAGTGGTACGTTCTTTCACCGTTAAACTAAATTATTACAATAAAGAGGAAAGTTATGAAAACAATCGGTGAATTAAGACAGGCTCTTGAAGGCGTGCCGGATGATCGTGTGTTAAAGGCACAGGTAATAGCCATAGATGGGGGCTCGTGGACACTGAATGTCGATTTTTGCGCGTTGGTACCGGCTGGTTCAAGTATGCCAGGGGGCTCTATGGCGGTGCTGAAATTAACCCACCCTGAATTGGAAACCATGCCAGAGTGGCCAGCACCTACATGATACGTATCTAAATTATTATGGATGTTACTCCGCTTATCCTGGCCTTCATTCTCGGTATTATTGAAGGCTTGACCGAATTCCTGCCCATTTCCAGTACTGGCCATCTGATTATTGCTGGCGACTTGCTCAACTTTAATGATGAGAGGGGCAAAGTATTCATGATCGTAATTCAGTTGGGTGCGATTTTGGCAGTGGTATGGGAATTCCGAGCCAAGCTATTGGCAGTAACGCGTGGCTTAGCGGCGCGTGAACCTGTCGCTTGGCGTTTTGCCAGTAACGTGTTGGTGGCATTTCTGCCAGCAGTCGTGCTTGGGCTAATATTTCATCATTGGATCAAGACTTATTTGTTTCATCCTTACACCGTGGCGATGGCGCTAATCGGGGGTGGGTTGGTGATTCTGTGGGTGGAGAAACGAGCGTTTCACCCGCGCATCAAAAATGTTGAAGATATGCGTTGGCAGGATGCGATCAAGGTGGGATTGGCTCAGTCGGTGGCCATGTTTCCTGGCGTTTCCCGTTCCGGCGCAACCATCATGGGCGGGATGATTTTTGGACTTGACCGACGGGTTGCAACAGAGTTTTCTTTCTTCCTTGCTATCCCTACTATGTTCGGGGCAACTGTCCTCGACCTTTACAAGAACTGGCATCTGTTATCAGCCGCAGATTTGCCAGTATTCGCAGTAGGCTTTATTGCCGCGTTCGTCAGCGCCTATCTGGCAGTGGCGGCCTTACTTAAATTTATTTCCAATCATACTTTTGTGGGGTTTGCTTGGTATCGCATTGTATTTGGCCTGCTGGTGCTGGTTACCGCCTATAGCGGTGTGGTTAAATGGTAATTTCTAAGTAATTAGCCACGGATAGTTCTTTACCGCTTAACTCTGTTCCCATGGTAATTCACGTGCGCGCCAGCCGCCGAGCACATTGCGGTGCTTGTTGGCGTCTTTGTCGCCTTCAAAGCCTTCCAGCACATTGTAGGATTCGGCATAACCGGCTTCGGCCGCAGCTATAGCGGCAGTATGGGATCGGGCACCGCTGCGGCACATGAATAATACTAATACCTCTTTGTCCACCTGCTGCTCAAGCTGTGCTACGAAATGTGGATTGGGTTTCATGCCGGGATAGGTAGCCCATTCAATTTCTACAGCATCGGGGATACGCCCCACCCAGTCCAGCTCAGCGCGTGTGCGCACGTCGACCAATTTGGAGCCGGGCGCAGCTTGTAGCAGTTCGTAAGCCTCATTCGGCAGCAGGGCACCCTCATAGGGGACATTCATTTCTGTGGCGCGTTTTTGTGCGGCGTTTAAAATTTCTGTGATTTTTCCCATGACATTTCTCCACTATTGTTTGATATATAACCCGCAAGAAACGACCAGGATCGGGACTTTATAATGCAAGTTTAGCGAGATTATAACGTTGATACGCGTACTTTAGCTTCTTGCGCCCATATCAATGGTCATGCACAAAAATGGTGCGCGACTATGGCATGTGCCCCGAAAAAGAGCGCATATTTAAATCCATTTATTCTTATGGATATGGCAAAATGCTCGTTTTAGGCCTGGAATGTGGGGTGGAACACTTCGTGCTTGATTCCCGAGTGTAAGTTTGTTTAATTTCCAGTTTATTTTTGGTTTAGTCGTTAACGTTTATGGAGAGAATTATTATGTCGAAGTCGGTTGCTGATGTTCTTAAGTTACTTAAAGACAGCGAAGTTAAATTCGTTGACCTACGCTTCACTGATACCCGTGGTAAAGAACAGCACGTTTCGATTCCGGCACATGTGGTATCAGATAGTGACGACTGGTTTGAATCCGGCCACGCCTTTGATGGTTCTTCCATCGCTGGCTGGAAAGGTATACAAGCATCCGATATGCTGCTGATGGCCGATCCTGATCCGCTTTTCTCGATCCTTTTATGGACGAAACAACATTGGTGATGACCTGTGACGTCGTGGAGCCTTCCGATGGCAAAGGTTACGACCGCGATCCACGCTCTATCGCCAAGCGTGCTGAAGCCTATTTGAAATCCACCGGGCTAGGCGATATTTGTTACTTTGGTCCTGAACCTGAGTTTTTTATTTTTGATTCAGTAAATTGGCAAGTAGATATGTCTGGTTGCTTCTGCAAGGTTAATTCTGAAGAAGCAGCCTGGTCCTCAGCAGAAAAATTTGATGGTGGCAATACTGGCCATCGGCCCACTGTTAAGGGCGGTTACTTCCCTGTTCCCCCTGTCGATTCGCTACAAGACATGCGCTCTGCAATGTGCTTAATATTGGAAGAAATCGGCGTTCCTGTCGAAGTGCATCACCATGAAGTGGCGACCGCCGGACAATGTGAAATTGGCACCCGCTTTGACAGTTTGGTGCGTCGCGCCGATCAAACCCAGAAGCTTAAATATGTAGTGCATAACGTCGCACATCAATATGGCAAGACTGCGACCTTCATGCCCAAGCCGATTGTCGGCGATAACGGCTCAGGCATGCATGTCCATCAATCCATCTGGAAGGACGGCAAAAACTTGTTTGCAGGCAATGGCTATGCCGGGCTGTCCGAATTCGCCCTGTATTATATTGGCGGTATTATCAAGCATGCCCGTGCGCTTAATGCCATCACCAACCCCGGCACCAATTCCTACAAGCGTTTGGTTCCCGGCTTCGAAGCCCCAGTAAAACTGGCTTATTCGGCGCGAAACCGTTCTGCCTCGATCCGTATCCCCTTCGTGCAGAGTGATAAGGCACGCCGTATTGAAGTGCGTTTCCCGGACCCGACTGCCAACTCTTATCTGGCTTTTACCGCCTTGATGATGGCTGGTCTGGATGGCGTACAAAATAAAATTCATCCGGGCGATCCTGCGGACAAAAATTTGTATGACTTGCCTCCAGAAGAGGATGCAAAAATCCCAACCGTATGTTCCAGCCTCGAGCAGGCTTTGGAAGCGTTGGATAAGGATCGCGAGTTCCTGACCCGTGGTGGTGTATTCTCCAATGACTTCATCGATGCTTATATTGAGTTAAAGATGGAAGAAGTGACCCGTTATCGCATGACAACGCATCCCGTTGAATTCGATATGTATTACAGCCTATAACAACGGTTAATATATTTGCAACGGGCTTTCCTTGGAAGCCCGTTCGCCCGATGCGTATCATTTGCACGCTTGCAACAGGGCAAAGCGTAAATATTGCGTAAGTAAACAAAAGCCGTTATATTCCAGCTATGCACTTCTCTCGTCACATCTCGCAATTACACTCTACATCCAGCCTCTTGGCAGCGCTGCTGCTGCGCGTCGCGCGCTAAATATACCTCTCCCTAGTTTTGAAGCAAATGACATCCGGCCGAATTTTATTCGACATGGATCGTGCAAATTAGATAATTGCGATGGAGTTCAGCATGAAAGAAAAATTAATAATATTTGATACTACCTTGCGTGATGGCGAACAAAGCCCAGGCGCATCCATGACTAAGGAAGAAAAGCTCCGCATCGCACGGCAATTGGAAAAACTGGGCGTTGATGTTATCGAGGCAGGGTTCGCTGCCGCCAGTCCGGGTGACGCAAATGCAGTCCGCAGTGTTGCGCAAATCATCGAGAGTTCTACGGTTTGCTCGTTGGCACGCGCCACTGAAAACGATGTCCGCGCTGCGGGTGAAGCGATCAAGCCGGCCAAGTCTGGCCGCATCCATATCTTTATCGCTACTTCACCCATCCACATGAAAATGAAGCTGCGTATGCAGCCCGACCAAGTGGTGGAAGCGGCGGTGAAGGCGGTGAAGCTCGCATCGGAATATACCGACGATATCGAATTTTCTGCTGAGGATGCGGTGCGTTCGGAAATGGATTTTCTCATCCGCATTTTTGATGCAGTGATTCAAGCTGGAGCGAAGACCCTGAACGTGCCGGATACGGTTGGTTACAGCATCCCCGTTTTGTGGGGCGAACGCATCAAACAGCTGGTCGAACGCGTGCCGAATTCTGGGAAAGTAGTGTGGTCCACCCATTGCCACAATGATCTCGGTATGGCGGTAGCCAATTCTCTTGCTGCCGTAATGAACGGTGCGCGTCAGGTGGAATGCACCATCAATGGCTTGGGTGAGCGTGCCGGGAACGCCAGTCTGGAAGAAATTGTGATGGCGGTTAAGACGCGCCGTGATGTGTTCAGTTGCGACTCGCGCATAGATACCACGCAGATCGTGCCGACTTCCAAACTTGTGTCCAGTATTACCGGCTACCCGGTGCAGCCAAACAAGGCCATCGTCGGCGCCAATGCTTTCGCGCACGAATCGGGGATTCATCAGGACGGCGTGCTCAAGCACCGCGAGACTTATGAAATTATGCGTGCCGAAGATGTTGGCTGGAGCATGAACAAATTAACCTTGGGCAAACTTTCCGGTCGCAACGCGTTCCGCACACGGTTGCAGGAACTTGGCATCGTGCTCGAAAACGAGGAGGTGGTAAACGATGCCTTTGCCCGTTTCAAAGAATTGGCTGACCGTAAGCGTGAAATTTTTGATGAGGACTTGCAAGCTTTAATCAGTGAAAGCGTGGTAGCGCAAGTTAACGAGCATTATCGCCTGGGTATCCTTGCGCGCACATTCTGAAACTGGCCTTCTGCCTGTGGCGCAGGTGCGATTGAATGTAGGTGGAAAGGAATTTGTCACCGAGGTTCAGGGAGGTGGGCCGGTCGATGCGACGTTCAAAGCCATTGAACAGATCGTGCAAAGTGGCACCGAATTGCAACTTTATTCAGTAAACAATATTACTAGCGGTACGGATGCACAGGGCGAAGTGACTGTGCGGCTATCCAAGGGTGGCCGTATAGTCAATGGACAAGGTGCAGACACGGATATCGTGGTGGCTTCCGCCAAGGCTTATCTGCATGCGCTGAATAAATTGGACAATGAAGCGGAGCGTACGCATCCGCAGGTGTGATTTACTGATAGCTTTCAGGCATGGGCGGCACGCCAGGAGGCGTGCCGTTTTTTTCTGCCCTTATACATGCTGCTAAATCCTCACGGATATGGTGTAAGACCTATTAATTCGGCCAGATTATGTTTGAAGTCCGTTCGTCTTGAGCCCGTCGAAAGGTGAATGGGCTCCGGCAAGCCCAGCCCGAACAGAGTTAATGCTTCACCGTACCGGATCAATCAGTACACTCCATCCGGGCTATGCTGGCTATATCGGCGCACAAAGAACGATACCTTCAGAAGTCCAGCCTTTGGAAATCATTTCATCGATGTCGGCACGCAGCGTGGAATAGCGGTGGTTGGAATCCCACGGGTTCTTGCCGCCGCTTTTTGGGTAAGCGTTGTTGTAAGCGCGGTAGACCGGCTGGGTTCCGGCCATGCACTGCATCTGCCCTTGCGCATCTGCAACAGGCGTGACGCTGTAAAAACCATTGCCCTCAAAATTCCACTGCTGCGTGCTGGCTGGTGTCGGGGTTACCTGCATGGCCTTGAGTTCTTCACACTCACTTGCTGAAGCCGTAAAGAAATGTGAATTCGGCCCAGGCGACATACTGCCGTAAAAGCGGCACACCGGCACAAAACCACCCGAAGCGAAGGTGCGTCCGGTGCGCACGAACTTTCCGGCGCCGCCGCCGTCAACCGTAGCCTGCTCGGCAGAACCAGACGCATAGAAATAATGCCCGCCCGGCGCGTTTGGAAAATCCAGCGTATTGACGTACTCGACCACCGTTCCGTCGGCCTTAGGCGGAGGCAAGGATACTGGGGAAAACGACGGTGCGTAAAGTTGTGCGCTGAACGCCCGGCGGCAACCAGGCCTACGCCATAACCAAAATAATAGGTTGCCCATGGCGTGTCATCCAACCGAATCTTGACGGGCACTACCTCGATCTGGTTGCCGTTTAGAGTGGTCATCCGTTGCGGCTGACCCCGTAAGGCGGTGAAAACTTTTTGCGTTGGGAAACAGAGTGAAAACACATCGCAGTAGGGAATGGTGTCCGTCTCCAAGATTACATTGCCATCCCTATCCATACCCTGCTCTTCGTCCGTCATTAAGGTTACCTCACCGGCTCCATTTACACTTTTCGCCCGGGTTAAGTAGACGTCCACACGGGGATCACGCGTTGCATCATTTGGCACAACAAATGGCTCCCATCTTATTACTTTATTAACGGAGCTTCTGGCAGAAAGCGTAAAAAATTGCCCTACCACTTTTCCTGAAATGCGTGCGTCAGATGATAATTCCACGCGGGGTAGGTCATCAAGATCATTTCCGTAATGAAGGTTTAAATACTCAGTAGTATTAGAATCAGACGCCTTTACCAAAAAAGGGGTAAAAGCGCCAGGCGCGGAAACTGTTCCAAGCGGCGCAACCAGATACTTATCAAATGAAGCTGCCGTTGCCATAGGCAGGTAACTAAAAAGACATGCCACAAGCCCAACCAGGGCCATGTTGAATTTAATGAGGGACATATCGCCTCCGAATATCAATTGGGGGAAAGTGAAGAAAAAGCCGCGCGACGCAATCAGCTAATACACATGGGCAACAAAATTCGTCACCACCGTGCCGCCTGTACCAGTGCAAATGAGCTGCCACCAATAATAGTTGCGGTCAAGCGCAACCGGCGGCCAAACGTAGTATGTCGGCATTGCTGTGCTGTACCAAGGAGTCCAAGATGAGGCTGGGTAGCGGCAATAAATGTATCCAATTGGCAAGACGAAGTGTTAGTACTGTTGTAACTGAAATTGAAAGGCTGCTGTGTGCCATATGAAATTTCTTTAGTGGAAGCAAGAGTTGCTGCAGGGGAATGTCCGGGCGTGGCGACATTGGGTTGCTGTACATTGTTAAAGGAAAAAATTGCGGTAGGTGCAGGAGGTGGCGCCGTTACCGTCGCCGTGGCTTGGGCGCTGTTTATGGTAGAAGCCGCCGAACGGCAATTGACCTCCCAGCGGTAACTGCCGGGGGCAAGTTGAACCGTTCCCCAATTGAATTTATTATTGAAGACCAAAATGCTGATACCAGATTACGTTATTGAGATAACCAGTCAGATCGCAATTCTGTGCCCTATAGATTCGTAGCTAAGCGCAAACGGGGTTGCACTGTTTGTGTTGAGGTTGCCGTTGACCAAGCCACCGATAGCGAATTCCACCGTCGGCTGGGCGTTGTAACTGGTGCCGATCGCGTTTGCTATCAGTATGGGATTGGTATCAGGGTCTTTTGCACCGTTGGTACGGGCATAGTTTCGAACCGCTGCTTCGATTTGCGCAGGCGTCGTCAAGTTGCCGGTTTCGGCCAGCCACGCAGCCACCCCCGCCACATGGGGAGCGGCCATCGACGTGCCGGACAGCTGCCCGTATACATTGTAAGTGGTATTGCCCGATTGGCGCGCCTTTAGGGCAGTCGGACTCGAATTGGCAAGCGCCGCATTCCAAGTAGCCCAAGTTGAATAAATATTATTGCCGGGCGCCCAGATAGCCACGGAGGAGCCGAAATTTGAACCTGCTTGATTGGCCGCTATGGGCATACTTCTAAACCCATCGATGCTGTTCAGCCTAACCACCGGCTGACCGTTGATATCAACCGCGCCGACGACCATGATGCCGTCATCAGTGGAGAAATTATCGTATGCAAATCTACATGCAAGCTTTCCGTAATTTCCCGCTGACTGTGCTATAAAAGCGCCTGGATATCCGGAGACGGGGGTCGCCATCGATAGCATTTTTTGTCCGAGCGGTGTCGCACTTGCAAAATAGTTTGACGTATTATCTTGCGGATTTATCGAAATATTAATCACGCCAACCCGGCCACTGGCGGATATCAATGATTTGATCTGATCCAGGCCCCGGATATGTTTTGAGTGGAGGGCTGCCACTTCCACAATTAAATGTTGCATTTTTGTGCCGCTCTGCGTTGCCGAGACCGATACCACCGGCACCGATGAATCGACCCCCACTACACCCACGTTATTGCGCGGTGCGGAGATAATACCCGCCACATGGGTAGCATGGGGATAACAATTAACCACAGGCATCAGGGGGGCAGCGGACAGACGCGAAATGACATTGGGCAAGTCATTATGGTAACCGACCCCGGCGTCCAGCACATAGGCGCGCACCGAGCCGCCACTCAACTGGTTGCCGGCCACGGCGGAGATATTCCACGGCATTTTTTCAGTCCCTGCCAAGGGCTGATCCATCCAGACCGCGCTGAACTCCATTTCATGGTCTTCGCTTATCCGCACGACTTGCGGGTCGCGTTGTAGCGCTTTGGCTTGCGCGGGCGTCAAATAAGCGCTAAAGCCATTGCCCACCCAACTGAACATGCCGGTCGCCTGGAATTGGTACTTTGCTTCGAAAGCACGTCTTACGCCGTGCATGGCTGGCTTGTTCCAATCGCCGAAGCGCGCATCCACAGGGGTATTGTCCGAGTAATCTTTGGTGACGTTGTCCGCGAGGTCAACGATGTAGTGGATT
This sequence comes from Nitrosomonadales bacterium, assembly GCA_016721605.1. Classification (GTDB taxonomy): domain Bacteria; phylum Pseudomonadota; class Gammaproteobacteria; order Burkholderiales; family Gallionellaceae; genus Nitrotoga. The sequence continues at coordinate 200,534 of JADKHS010000001.1, read as the reverse complement.
TTCCGCTAGCATCGCGTATCGGCTGTCTCCGTTCTTCTGCCATTGCTGCCCGAACTTTGACCGACATACTTTGCTCGGGCAAGTTCAAATCTGGCGTGGCGACGCGCGGTTCAGGGAATCCATCCGAACTTACAAAAGTCCCAGCCGCGTGGGCTGAAGCATGAATAAATAAGATTGCAACGAGCAGGAATAGGCCTGTAAGCGTTATTCTCAGTTTGCTGGGGGGGGGTAGCGATAGATCATAACATGGACTCCAGTGGTGGGTGGGGGCTTAGTATCAAGAAGGGTGGGTTCGCTTCAACCCGAAGCTTCAATATCCAACGTGGACTGTAGCACTATCCAAAAAAATCCACAATATGATTGGCAGTCTTAATTATTTATTCCATTTTGTTGATGCTTTTTTTGGGCCAAACCCAGCGTCTTTTTCATGCGGACTGCGGTTTTCTACAGCCTCAACGTCGCATGCGGATAAATGGCCGTTCAATAAACGCATAGGATACGGAAGCTATGGCAACCGTCCCCACCGTAGTAGCCAGTAGCAGCAAGGGTAACCTGTTATCCTGAAGCGCGCTAAATAACCCGGTTTCCGAAAGCAACCGGAGCAGGGGAGCATGCCATAAATAAATGCTATAACTTACAACGCCGGCAAAAAACGATAGCTGAATTCCCAAATAACCAGCCTATCAACCGATTGCCATTCATACCTGCGATTGCCACCAACATTACCGCGAAGCTGTATACCGTTGTCCAAGTATAGAAAATCAGGCTGTGGTTCCAATAGTCCATCCATTTATACTGCATCCAACACAGACACAGGAGCAAGATGGCCAAGCCCGCCATTGCTGTCAAGTTATGGTGTCTCGACAGCCATGCAGATACGCTATTTTTATTGACATGTAACATTGCCCCGAGCATTCCCATGCCAAATGAATCCATGGAACCAGGCAATTGAGATGACATCAAAAAATTACCTGGGCCGGTGTATATGATTGTTCCCGCGCGCCACAACCACATACTGGTCAACATAAGAACCAGCAATAACAGCCAGCGTCTTGGATTGATCAGACCTGCCAGAAATGGCAGCGCCAGATAAAACATGAATTCAATGGGCAATGTCCACCACACGGTATTGATTGGATCGATGCCTACAGGAGGAGGCACAAACAACATGAACAAGTGCCGTAAAAACGATTCCACATTGGCAATCGGACTGGCTTGGCCCAGTAAATAAGCCCCCCCAAGCAAGATAGCTAACTGGACGTAATAAGCCGGAAATACCCTGGCGGCCCGTCGGAACAAATAACGTTCCAGATTAGGCTTTTCCCGTGTTCCTGCCTGCCATTGGGCGAACGGTAGGCTAAGCAAAAATCCAGAAAGCACAAAAAAAATTTGCACTCCTGACCAACCTAATGAGAAGAAAGGCGTTAGGTTAATATTCCATTGGCCAATGGGAAAAGCAACAAGACTATGTTGTGATGCCTCATAAACGTGAAAGATCAGCACCCATAAAGCCGCCCATCCACGAAGCCCGGTCAATATACGCAAATGCGATTTGTCTTCTGTGAATATACGATTTTCCGGCGAAGTCATAATTGGGATTTTTAGTTTTTTCAACGGAAGGGTTGCCAAGAAGAATTTACAGTCTAAACAATTTCCCGCCAAGAAAATCCTTCGTCTTGTGTGGCTACCGCAACCCATGCTGGGTTGCAATTGAGTGCTGTACTTAACGCGTGTACCGCCAGTTCAGGCGTATTGTTTTTACGGCTTAGATGTGCAGCTACGATGTGCTGCAAACGGCTATAGTCTAACCGTGCCAGCAGCGCTGCCGCGTCTGCATTATTCAGATGGCCGAATCGGCCGCCTACACGTCGCTTAAGGCTTAACGGATAATCACTGTTGGCCAATAGTGCAGCATCATGGTTACATTCCAGGACCAACGCATCACAGCCACTTAGCGTCGTTTCAATATGAGGGGTAGAGCAGCCAATGTCGGTCAAGACTCCCAGCCGTTTTGCACCATCGCTGAACATGTATTGTACTGGCTCAGCAGCATCATGCGGCACGGGAAAAGGGTGCACCAACAGTCCATCGATGGCAAAGGGAAGGTGCGGGTCAATTTTTGTCAGCTGGGGTAAATTACCCAGCAATTTGAATTGTGCCCGAAATGTGCCGTGAGTCAGCCATATCGGGATCGAATGCTTACTTGCCAACCGTGCCACCCCGGCAATGTGGTCGCCATGTTCATGCGTTACCACGATGCCATTAAGGGAGTCAGGAGCTAAGCCAAGACGCGCCAAGCGCGCACAGGTGTCAGTTAGGGGAAAGCCGCAGTCCATTAATACGCAGGTACTACCCGCTTGCACTACCAGTGCGTTACCTTCGCTGCCGCTACCAAGTGAAGCAAAGCGCATAAATTAAGGACGAACGCTATTTGGTCAACTGTTTGTACAATAATTCTGTGATACGCTGCGTGGCTTCGTCCTTGCCAGCATCTCCATTGAGTGCACTGACTTCAGTGACAGCCTTATTTTCACGCACGGTCACCCGATAGCGAGTGCCATCAACCGAATTTTTAGTGGACTTTTGGTCGCTGTCATTACGCCAGAACATCAAATTATTGGCCCAGCCTTTTTTCTTCGCCGTATCCTTGCTCGCGCTCACAAAATATATGCCGCTTGCCCTGTCCTTGTCCTGCACCTCGATGCCCGCCTGATCTAACGCCAGTCCAATCTGGCGCCAGCTTTTGTCAAATGGCTCGTTCAATATTATGGTTTTATGGCCGTTAATTTCTTGTAGTTTTGGCATGGTGGCCGCTGTCAATGACGAGCCGACGACACCCTCTTGTGATTTAGGTGTTTGCTCGCCGCCCAATTTGGCCATCAACAACTGCAACATGCTGGCTTCCAGCCCAGGATCATTCGGGCGCGGCCTCCATTTATAGCCGTTCTTATCCACGTCCAGCACTTCTTCCATGCCGCGATGGCTAATATAAATTTCCGCACTGCTGCCATCTTTGCTACGTTCCAAGCGAGTGCGATACATATCCTGTTCGCCAGATGAACTAAGCTGATTGAATACTTTGCTAAGTATTTTACTTAAACCACTTTTTTGGACTTTGGCTTGTCTCTCGGTCCAGTCTGTTTCGATGATACCAGCCGCAGGATTATCTAATTTGATGATAAAACCTTGTTCCTGCCAGAATTCTTTAACCAGCGGCCATACGTTTTCTACCTTGCCCCCTACGACTAGCCAACGTTGGGTGCCGCTACGTTCTATATGCGCATTTTTCACTTCCGGCAGTACAGTGGCACCAATACCCGCTTGTGTTACTTGACCGCCCTTAACAAAATCTGAGAAGTTTGCCGCGACCTCGCCGTCACTACCCGGGATGATATGTTGATTTTTAGTGACAGGGGTGGTCAGGTCAGGTGGGACTTCTAGGGTCGGCATTGTGTTTGCGGCAGATTTATAATCAACGCGCTTATTTTCAATGCCAACGGCACTGCATCCAGCTAAAATCAATAATGAAATAAATAATGCCGTTAAATGTAGTGTTCTCATGCCATCCCTGAAATTGATTATTACCGTAAGTTCAATTAGTTGAGCATTGCATAATTTAAAAATGCCCTGACATTTAGGATGCGCAGCAATAGGCGAAAGTTCCGTCACTTCTCCCATTATGGCGAGGAACTGTACTGGTACTTGGTCTGAAGTAAGCTAATTGATCGCTCCTGCTTGGCGCATCGCATTCTCCACTATATTTTGGGAGTCTGCAGACAGTGGCGTAAGCGGCAGGCGCAGCACATTCTTCATTTTGCCCATAGACGACACAGCCCATTTTACCGGTATGGGGTTGGCTTCAATAAATAAGTAACGGTGTAATCCAAGCAAGCGGAAATTGATCTCGCGCGCCTTGGCCACTTCACCGTTCAAGGCGGCTAAACACATCTCATGCATTAACCTGGGTGCCACGTTGGCGGTAACGGAAATCGTGCCATGTGCGCCCAACAGTATCAGTGCCAACGCGCTTGCATCATCACCACTGTATATTGCGAAATCTTTTGGCGCCCGCTGCAACAGATCACTCCCGCGCTCGATATCACCGCTCGCATCTTTGATGCCAACGATATTGGGAATCTGTGCCAAACGCAGCACAGTATCGTTATTCATGTCCGCACAGGTGCGTCCAGGCACGTTATATAGGATATGCGGCATATCTACAGCTTCGGCAATGGCTTTGAAGTGCAAGTACAAACCTTCCTGTGTCGGCTTGTTATAGTATGGCACTACTGTCAGTGAAGCGTCTGCGCCTGCCTTTTTTGAAAAAGCCGCCAATTCGATAGCTTCTTTGGTTGAATTCGCGCCTGTTCCGGCAATCACTGGAATGCGCCCGGCCACATGCTCCACCGCCACCTGAATCAACAATTCATGCTCGGTTAAATCCACTGTAGGCGACTCACCCGTGGTGCCAACCACTACAATGCTATCCGTACCTTGCATAATATGAAAATCAATCAATGCGCGGAAAGCAGCCAAATCCAGGCTGCCGTCCTCGTCCATTGGGGTCACGATTGCAACAATGCTGCCCTTAATCATGGTGTCCAACAATACAGAAATTGGATCGATTATCTGGCGAACTGTCTATTTTTGAATTTTGTATACGCATAGGAATTATTTTTTATAGAAAAATATTTTATCTAGGTAGAAAAAACAGATAGTTATCATTTGTTACGGTAAAACCCCGGCAAACACCTAGATCATTTATGTTTTAGCGGACACCGAACAATTCAACATCAAAAATTAATGTGGCATTTGGCGGGATGGCGCTTCCTGCGCCTCTTGCGCCATAACCCAAGTCAGCTGGAATAATCAGTGTGCGTTGGCCACCGACTTTCATACCAGCAACGCCTTGATCCCAGCCTTTAATTACGCGTCCCCCACCTAATGGAAAGGAAAAATGCGCGCCACGATCAAGAGAACTATCAAACTTTGCCCCTTTATTGCTTGGCGCAGTCGCACTATAAAGCCAGCCTGTGTAATGTACGTCAACCGTTTTACCCGCTACGGCTTCTTTGCCATCGCCAACTTTGAGATCTTTTATAATAAGTTTTGTAACGGCAGTTGCCGCATTATCAGTGGCAGAAAATGCGCTTTGGGTTAGCGACATCATAGGCAGAAGAAATATGCCAGAAAAGAATAATGCTTTAATTTTATGCATGATCAAACCTTCAGAAAAAAATTTAAGTTTGCAATAATATCATTATTAAGCTGTATCTAGCAGCCCTGGCGTCTTCATCAATATGATATGAGTCTAAAAGATAGTCTGTAAAAACAGGCTCCAACGTTTCTGTAACAAACCGAAAACGAATGACTCAGAGTATTTGGTTTGTGTCAGCGCCATGAATTTTAAGACAGACGAGCAGGGTACGATGCGGTATATTCAGTGCTGCCAGCCGTATGCGATGTGTAAATTTTGAATATGATAAATTATTCCAATGCGCATGGCCACAACCCAAAAATATCCCACACAATATACGTGTTAAAATTAATTCCAATTTAATCAACATAGTTAAAGCTGTATGAAAATTGCAACTTGGAATGTGAACTCGCTTAAGGTGCGTCTACCGCATACATTGGACTGGCTGGCGGTTAATCAGCCGGATGCGCTGTGTTTACAGGAAACCAAGCAAGAGGACAGTAAATTTCCCCTGGCAGAGTTACAACAGGCTGGTTATCAAGCTGTGTTCAGCGGGCAGAAGACCTATAACGGTGTTGCCATTATCAGCAAGGCTGTGCCTGAAGACGTAATGCACGGCATACCGAATTTTCCGGATGAACAAAAACGAGTAATTGCTGCCACGCTCAACGGCGTGCGGGTGGTATGCATTTATGTACCGAACGGTCAGAGCGTAGACTCAGACAAATATCAATACAAATTGGCATGGCTGACCGCTTTGCAGCAGTGGTTAAAGGATGAGTTGGTTCGCTACCCTAAACTTGTGCTGCTTGGCGATTACAACATCGCGCCTGAAGACCGTGACGTGCACGATCCACAGGCATGGGTAGGCAATGTGCTGGTGAGCGAGCCTGAGCGTGCGGCGTTCAAAGCGCTCGAACAACTTGGACTGCGCGATAGTTTCCGCCTGTTCGAGCAGCCGGAGAAATCCTATACCTGGTGGGATTACCGCATGATGGCTTTCCGCCGCAATATGGGATTGCGCATTGACCACATTTTGGTGAGTGAGGCGCTGGTACCGAATTGCACTGCCTGTTCGATAGACCGCACGCCACGAAAGTTGGAGCGTCCATCAGACCATACGCCGGTAGTGGCTGATATCACAGTTTAGCCTCCTGGCACGCGACCTACTATGTGGCATGCCCTGTTTCGTCAGCGTTATCCAGTCCAGCCAGCACCATCTCGGCGGCACGCAGCACGGCACGTGCTTTATTCTGTGTTTCTGTCCATTCGCTAGCCGGTACTGAGTCGGCTACTAAGCCTCCCCCGGATTGGACATAGAGAATGCCTGCTTTAATCACGGCAGTGCGGATGGCGATGGCAAGATCCATGTCGCCGTTGAAGCCAAGATAGCCGACTGCGCCGGCATAGATGCCACGCTTGGAAGGCTCCAGTTCGTCGATGATTTCCATCGCGCGGACTTTGGGTGCACCGCTCACCGTGCCAGCTGGGAAGGTGGCTTTCAAAACCGCAATTGCATCCAGTCCCGGTTTGAGTGTGCCTTCGACATTGGACACAATGTGCATCACGTGCGAATAGCGTTCGATCACCATTTTCTCTGTGAGCTTTACCGTGCCATGCTGCGCGACGCGGCCAACATCATTACGCCCGAGGTCTATGAGCATCAGGTGTTCCGCCAGCTCCTTTGGGTCGGCTAGCAGCTCTTGCGCCAATTGGATATCCTGTTGTGGGGTTTTGCCGCGCGGACGTGTGCCAGCGATGGGGCGCACGGTTACGTTGTCACCTTCCAGTCGCACCAGAATTTCCGGCGAAGCGCCGACCACATGGTGGTCGTCCATGTCGTAATAGAACATGTAGGGTGAGGGGTTGATGGAACGTAGCACCCGGTAAAGGTTGAGCGGTGACGCAGGAAATGGCTGGCTCATGCGCTGCGAGGGCACAACCTGCATGATATCGCCATCGAAAATATAGCGCTTGGCCTTTTCTACAGCCTGTTTGTAGGCTTCTTCACCGAACTCAGATATGGCCTGTTGAGGGGGAAATTGCGGGGCACGTGGTATTTCAACTGGTCGGCGCAGCAATTGTGACAGTTCTTGCAGGCGCTGCCGGGCCAAAGCATATGCATTGGGTAGTTCCGGATTGGCATATACGATGAAGATAAGCTTGCCGGACAGATTGTCCACTACCGCTAATTGCTCGGTGAGCATTAGCAGTATATCCGGTGTGCCGAGCACATCCTGTTTTTGCGTTTTGGCCAAACGCGGCTCGATATAGCGTACGGTGTCATAGCCGAAATAACCAGCCAACCCGCCCGTAAAGCGCGGTAGGCCGGGCAGCGGCGCAACCTTGAAACGTGACTGGTAGTCCTTGATGAAGTCCAGTGGATTGTCCGCATTTTGGGTGGTTTCGCCAGTCGCAGTGGTGAGCGTAATGTGCTTGCCGCGCACCGTAATGCGTGTATCGGCGGGCAGCCCGATAAAGGAATAGCGGTAGAAGCGTTCACCACCCTGCACTGATTCCAGCAGATAGGAATAAGGTTTGTTGGCGAGCTTGAGATACAGCGACAGTGGCGTATCCAGATCAGCAAAGGTCTCTGCCACCAGCGGGATGCGGTTATATCCTTGCTCGGCAAGTTGATCGAAAGCTTGTTCAGAAATGGGATTCAACACGAATGGCTCCTAACTCAAAAAATGGGAAGACGGCAGCACTAAAACGGGGCTGCCACACCGAACGGAGTGGTGGTCACCATCGCCATACAGTAGTTTCTCTCCAGGTTTTGAAATTATCGTGTGTCATCAGGTCATGCTTTTTGAATCAGCTTGATCACATCTGGCAGCGTGTCAATCACAGCATCCAGATCCAGCCTATCCACTGGTTCGCCGTGATTGTAACCGTAGGGTACGCAGACTATTGGACAACCGGCGGCGCGCGCCGCAACCGAGTCATTGAGTGAATCGCCGATTAGCAGCACTTGCTCCACCGGAACGCCAAAAAATTTCGCAGCGTGCAGTAACGGCAGCGGATGTGGCTTTTTTTCAGGCAGGCTGTCGCCGGACAGCACGATCTCGAAATAACGCGCGAGTCCTAAACCCTCAAGCAGGGGCTCAGTGTAGCGTTTTACCTTGTTGGTAATGCAGCCTAGGCGGAAACCAGCCGCCTGCATGGCGTCCAGCCCGGCGATCACTCCATCAAACGGTTTACTCTGTAATAGCAGTTCCTTGTAGTGCTGTTCAAAAATCGGCAGCGCCTGTTCATATAGATTTGCATCCGGCTCGGCATGCATGTCACCGGTCAGTGCGCGCTTCACCAGCCAACTGACCCCGTTACCGATGTAGCTTGTCAGCAAATCTTGCGATACGGCAGGACGGCCTAGGTCACGTAGCATGCGATTAGCGGAGGCTACCAGTTCAGGCGCAGTGTGAAGTAACGTACCATCCAGATCGATGAGGATAGCGGAGATGCTCAGTGGGAAATGTGCCCGCACCATTATTTGTTTACTTTGGCTAGTTCGGCGCGCAAAGCGGCGATGATGGAATCATAGCGGTGCGGATCTGTGTCCTTGCCTGCACCATACACAGCGGAGCCAGCCACGAAGGTATCGCAACCCGCAGCGGCAATTTCCGCAATATTGCTGGTGTTCACACCGCCGTCGATTTCCAGCATGATGTCGCGTCCGCTTTCATTAATTTTTGGCGCGCAGTACGTAGCTTGTTCAACGCGTCGGGGATAAATTTCTGGCCGCCGAAGCCGGGGTTCACTGACATAATCAGGATCAGGTCGATTTTGTCCATGACATGGTCGAGATAGCTCAAGGGTGTGCCAGGATTGAATACGAGCCCGGCCTTGCAGCCGTTTTCCTTGATCAAGCTCAAAGTGCGGTCGATGTGCTCAGACGCTTCCGGGTGAAAGGAGATGATATTGGCACCGGCTTTGGCGAAGTCCGGGATGATACGGTCCACCGGCTTGACCATCAGGTGTACATCAATTTCTGCTTGGGTAATCGGGCGAATGGCAGAACACACCAGCGGCCAATGGTCAGGTTGGGTACGTAATGGTTGTCCATCACGTCGAAGTGGATAATATCCGCGCCAGAGGCAATGACATTGGTAACCTCTTCGCCGAGCTTGGCGAAATTGGCGGAGAGGATGCTAGGTGCAATGTTGTACATGGCGACGCCTTTAACAAGTTTGAATTTGAAGCACGCATTCTACCCGAAACTTTCCCGATGAATAAATCCAACAGGTGCAGCTCACTGCTTTTCCAAAGTAACTGGCTAAGCGTTATGCTTCTTGCTCATGTTCACCGCCATACTGTTGCAAGAGCTTCAGCATTGCCACCGCTTTATCTAACGTCTCTTGATATTCTGCATCGGCATCGGAATCCGCTACGATCCCGCCCCCCGCCCAAAAACGAATTTCGCCATCGGCAAATACCAAAGTACGGATGGCAATATTGCTATCCATGTTGCCATCAAAGCCGATATAACCAATCGCACCGCAATATACGCCGCGTCGATGTGGCTCCAATTGTTCGATGATTTGCATGGCGCGTTGTTTAGGCGCGCCAGTTACTGAACCCCCGGGGAAACAATCGCGTAACAACGCCAGCGCATCGCGCCCCGGTGCAAGCTGACCAGTAACGGTGCTTACCAGATGGTGTACTTGGGCAAAGCTCTCTAGTGCAAACAGCTTGGGCACTTGCACTGAACCAGGTGTACAACTTTTACCCAAGTCGTTACGCAGTAAATCAACAATCATTAGGTTCTCTGCGCGGTCTTTGTCGCTATGGCCCAGCTCTTGCGCCATCTTCGTATCCTCGTACGGATTATTTAGACGCGGGCGCGTGCCTTTGATCGGATTGGTTTCGACGCGCCCCTGCTGTACTTGCAGAAATCGTTCGGGCGAGGCGCATAGAATTTGCGCCTGCGGAAAATTAAGAAAAGCAGAATAAGGTGCCGGGCTCAAGCGGCGCAATTCGAGATATGCTTGTAGCGAATCACCGGAAGCACTTGCTGCATAGCGTTGCGCCAAATTGACTTGATAACAATCACCCGCGTGTAAGTAGCGTTGTATGGCATCAAAAGCGGATTTATACCCCGCGCGGGTAAAATTAGACTGAATGCGGCCATATACCTTAAATTTTTCCTGAGGCGCGTTGCTGTTCTGTTGCAATCGCGCAAGGATTTGTGGCAGCACTTGCTCTGTTCCTCGTTCGCGTTGCTGCGATACCAGACGTGTAGTTTTTTCCTGATGGTCCAGCACAATCGCCCAGTCGTAGATACCAACCATCATATCCGGCAGATGTTCAGTTTCCTGTGCTTGTGTGGGTAAAGTAAACAGGCGGCGCGCCAAATCGTAACCCCAATAACCTAATGCGCCGCCCAAAAATGGAATACCCGGGATTGCTGCGACGGATGCACCCAATTGCTGGCGCAAGAGATCAAATGGATCACTGGCTGAACGCTGCACACCGGTTGCATTTGTAATTTCCGTGTAGGTGCCATGTGTGACCAGCGTGGCGATGGGTTGTGCGCATAGAATGTCATAGCGCCCCCGGCCCCCGCTGTCCAGCCACACCGCCCAAGGCAAATCCGCGATGGCCGCGAAGTAAGCGGCAGCATTGGCAGCATATGGAAGTGAGGCGCTATAAAGCATCGGTGTTGGTGGGTGAGGAGGAAGACTTATGTCACTTCGCAGTCTGTTCGATCAATTCAAGTCCCGCATTGCGGGTTGAAGCTAGCAATTCGATGTATTTAGGTAAGAGCGGATAGAGTGAGGTTGGATAAATAATGGATGGATTTTTATATAACAGAATTACAGAGCGATTAAATCAACTTTGCGCGACCTAATCCCTCTTTAGTTCTGACATTTTTGTTCAGGTCGCTTATCTATTGCAGCTAGAAGTGCAAGTAGCTGGGAACTATTATGCCTAGGCTATTCCACGAATGAGAATTTCCAGCCCTACCTTTCCTTCACTGATTTCGCGCAGGGCGATTACGGTGGGCTTATCTTTACATTCTGCCACTAGATAGCTGGCGCCATTGGCCAACTGGCGTGCGCGGTAAGCGGCAGCCAAGGTGAGCTCAAAGCGGTTGGGGATGTTTACCAAACAGTCGTCTATCGTTACACGGGCCATGGTGTAGTGTCTCCTTTATTGCAATTGATTAATCAAAGTTTGTTGACGTGCGAGTTGTCTATCGCGGCGAAGTCCTGCGGCAACGACGATGGCATTGAGCTGTTGCAAAGCAATATCCAACTCATCGTTAATAATAACATAATCAAACTCTACGACATGGGCGATGTCTTCTTTCGCGGCTTGCAAGCGTTGTGCGATCACCTTGGCATCATCTTGTCCGCGCCCATGCAGGCGATCCTCCAGCGCTTGCAAAGAGGGGGGCAGGATGAAGATGCTGATGCAATCCGGAAATGCGCGCCGTACTTGCGCCGCGCCCTGCCAATCAATTTCCAACAGTATGTCGCGTCCGCTCAAAATTTCAGCTTCAATCCAGGATTGCGAAGTGCCATAGAAGTTGCCATATACCTCAGCGCTTTCCAAAAAATCACCATGCTTTGCCATATCCAAGAAAGTTTCACGGCTCACAAAATGATAATCTTCCCCCCCAGTCTCGTTTGGGCGTGGTGCTCGTGTGGTGTAGGAAACAGATATATCAACTTGCCGATTGCTGGCTAGCAGCGAGCGGACCAAGCTGGTTTTTCCTGCACCCGATGGTGCACTGACGATAAAGAGGTTCCCTGGCATATTTATATTTTAGGCATCTTTAAAAATTGAACAGTATTGCAACGCAAAACTTCACTGCAAACCGTAATGTAATTTTATCATTTAACTGGTGGGAGCTTCTGGAAATTCAGTGCTTGTCCAAATTCAATTCATGCAAACAAATTTGCTCCGCCGGCTATACCTGATACGCGGGCAAAAAAACTGTGGACGGTAGCACGACATCTGACCCAGAGCGCTATATCTTTATGCCTTCTCCTTCATTAGAGATACCCCGCCATTTAGCCTGAATTTTATATTCGGCCAGGTTCTAGGTTGCTGTTCGTCCCGAGACAAGGTAATATTTCCGCCCTTTCGCCTTGTATTTTTGTGGGCATAGATTGTATAAATAGCGCTGTGGCGATGTGTCGCCACTTTTTTTGGGGTTAGTGATTTTAATGAGGAACAACGTGTGAGTCATTCTTCGTTGCCGGTCCAGCAGGGTTTGTATGACCCGCGCCATGAGCACGATGCTTGCGGAGTGGGCTTTGTGGCGCATATCAAGGGTAAGCAGAGCCATGGCATGATCTGTCAAGGCCTGCAGATACTCAAAAATCTTACTCATCGCGGTGCGGTGGGCGCTGATCCTTTGGCGGGAGATGGTGCGGGTATTCTGATCCAGATTCCAGATGCATTTTTGCGTAAATCATGCGCTACACAGGGCATATCCCTGCCGGCAGCAGGCAAATACGGGGTAGGTATGTTGTTCCTGCCGCGCGATGCGGCGGCACGTGCCGCCTGCGAGCAGGTGATTGCCGACAAGATTGCTGCGGAAGGACAAGTTTTGTTGGGCTGGCGTGATGTGCCGGTGGACAATAGTAGCTTGGGCGAAAGCGTTAAGGCGGTTGAGCCATTGGTACGCCAAGTATTCATTGGATGCGGTTCGAATTGCACGGATGTCGATAGCTTCGAACGTAAGTTATTTGTCATCCGTAAGATTGCAGAGCACGCTGTGCGCGGCCTGCCCAATGAACAAGGGCGAGGTTTCTATATACCGTCGCTTTCTGCGCGCACTATCGTATACAAGGGAATGTTGTTGGCCGATCAGGTCGGCGAGTATTACCTCGATCTGCAAGATGAGAGTATGGTCAGCGCATTGGCGCTGGTGCATCAACGTTTTTCCACTAATACTTTCCCCTCCTGGGATCTGGCGCATCCATTCCACATGATTGCGCATAACGGCGAGATCAATACCTTACGCGGTAACGTGAACTGGATGACAGCGCGTCATGCAGCGATGTCATCCAGTTTGCTGGGCGCAGATCTGGAAAAATTGTGGCCGTTAATTGTGGAAGGCCAATCCGATTCCGCCTGTTTTGATAATGCACTGGAATTGCTGGTGGCAGGCGGTTATTCGCTACCACACGCGATGATGCTGCTGATTCCTGAAGCTTGGGCAGGTAATCCATTGATGGATGAAGAGCGCCGCGCATTTTATGAATACCATGCTGCGTTGATGGAGCCGTGGGATGGCCCCGCTGCTGTGGCCTTCACCGATGGCCGCATGATCGGCGCGACGCTGGACCGCAACGGCCTGCGCCCGGCGCGCTATCTGATTACAGATGATGACTTGGTGTTGATGGCATCTGAAATGGGTGTGCTGGATATTCCGCAAAGCAAAATTGTGAAAAAGTGGCGGCTACAACCGGGCAAGATGTTCCTCATCGATTTGGAAGCCGGCCGCATCGTAGACGACGCCGAATTGAAGCAGCAGCTCGCTACCGCAAAACCGTATCGCGAGTGGATTGAGAAGTCACGTTATTTCCTCGGCGACCTGCCCAGTGTAGATATAAAGAAAAGCTTGTTAGACACCAGCCTGCTGGATACTCAGCAGGCATTTGGCTATTCGCAGGAAGACATCAAATTCATTCTTGCGCCCATGGCCGCCGCCGGGGAAGAGGCAACTGGTTCTATGGGAAATGATGCCACCTTGCCTGTGCTGTCGGATAAAAACAAAGTTCTATACAGTTATTTTAAGCAGCTTTTCGCTCAGGTGACTAACCCGCCTATCGATCCGATCCGTGAAGAGATCGTCATGTCGCTTACTTCGTTTATTGGTCCAAAGCCCAATTTGCTCGGTATCGACGAGACCGATCCGCCGCTGCGCCTCGAAGTACATCAGCCCGTGTTGTCCAATGAAGATTTAGCCAAGCTGCGCGACATCAGCACATTAACTCAAGGACGTTACAAGACACTGGTGCTGGATATCACTTATCCTGCGGTACAGGGTGCGGCGGGTTGCGAAGGCGCGATCAAGGCGCTGAGTGCCGCAGCCGACCAGGCGGTGGCGGATGGTTACAACGTGCTGATTTTGTCCGACCGTGCAATTTCAAGTAGTCGCGTGGCGATCCCGGCTTTGCTGGCTTGTGCAGGCGTGCACCATCATCTGGTACGCGAAGGGCTGCGCACCAGCACCGGACTGGTAGTGGACTCCGGTTCTGTGCGTGAAACCCATCACTTCGCGTTACTTGCCGGTTATGGCGCTGAAGCGATCTGCCCGTGGCTGGCCTATGAAACTATTGCTGCCATGAGCGATTATTTACCTGCGGGTCTATCGAACAAGGATGCGAATAAGCGTTTCATTAAGGCAATAAACAAGGGGCTGCTCAAGGTAATGTCCAAAATGGGCATCTCCACTTATCAGTCTTATTGCGGTGGGCAGATTTTTGAGGCAATCGGCCTGAACGCTGATTTTGTATCGCAGTATTTCACCGGCACGGCGACCCAGATCGAGGGCATAGGCTTACCTGAAGTGGCCGAAGAAGCGATGCGTATCCATCAAGCCGCTTTCGGCAATGATCCGGTGCTGTCCAATGCGTTGGAAGCGGGAGGAGAATATGCCTATCGTGTGCGGGGTGAAGAGCATATGTGGACGCCGGATGTCGTCGCCAAGCTGCAACATGCGACGCGTTCCAACAATGGGCAGGCGTACAAAGAATATGCAAAGCTGATTAACGACCAGACGCAGCGCATGAAGACATTGCGCGGCTTATTCGAGATCAAATCCGCTGGCGCGCCCGTGCCCTTGGCAGAGGTCGAACCGGCGAAAGAAATCGTCAAACGTTTTGCTACGGGAGCAATGTCGCTTGGCTCTATTTCCACCGAGGCGCACACCGCTTTGGCCATCGCAATGAACCGTATCGGGGGCAAATCTAACACGGGCGAAGGTGGCGAAGTCCCGATGCGTTTCAGGCGAATTAAAGGCGGCGAGAAACTATCTGAAATTATAGGTAAAGGACGTATTGAAGCTGATTTAACTTTATTGTCAGGCGATTCATTGCGCTCCAAAATAAAACAAGTGGCCTCGGGTCGCTTTGGTGTAACAGCGGAATACTTGACGAGCGCCGATCAAATTCAAATCAAAATGGCGCAGGGCGCAAAGCCGGGTGAAGGCGGCCAGTTGCCCGGCCACAAGGTGTCAGAATACATCGCTAAATTACGTTTCGCCATACCTGGTGTAGGGTTGATTTCACCGCCGCCGCATCACGATATTTATTCCATCGAAGATCTGGCGCAGCTCATTCATGATTTGAAAAATGCCAATCCGCACGCCTCCATTTCGGTCAAGTTGGTATCTGAAGTGGGCGTTGGTACGGTAGCGGCCGGTGTGGCCAAGGCCAAGGCCGATCATATAACTGTTGCTGGCCATGATGGTGGCACGGGTGCTTCGCCGTTGTCTTCCATTAAGCATGCCGGAACCCCGTGGGAACTCGGGCTGGCGGAAGCTCAGCAAACGCTGGTGTTAAACCGGTTGCGTGGACGGATTGTTTTGCAGGTGGACGGCCAGTTGAAGACCGGGCGCGATGTGTTAATCGGTGCGTTACTCGGTGCGGATGAGTTTGGTTTTGCCACAGCGCCACTGGTAGTCGAAGGCTGCATCATGATGCGCAAGTGCCATCTCAACACTTGTCCGGTGGGCGTTGCGACGCAAGATCCCGAATTACGCAAGAAATTTACCGGGCAGCCAGAACACGTGGTGAATTATTTCTTCTTTGTGGCCGAAGAAGTGCGCGAATACATGGCGCAGATCGGTATCCGCAAGTTCGATGATCTAATCGGCCGTAGCGAATTGCTTGACGCAAAACATGTCATTGCACATTGGAAAGCCAAAGGTTTGGACTTCTCCAAAATTTTCCATCAGCCTGATGTACCGGCTAGCGTGGCGCGCCGCCATGCCGAAGAACAGGATCATGGACTGACTCAGGCGTTAGATCATCGGCTTATTGCCGAAGCCATGCCTGCGTTGGAAAACAAGCTGCCGGTAATAATAGAAGGCCACATTCGCAATGTTAACCGTACCGTTGGTGCAATGCTGTCGCATGAAGTGGCAAAACGTTATGGTCAATCTGGATTACCGAACGATACGATTACGGTGAAATTACAAGGCACGGCCGGGCAGAGCTTCGGCGCTTTCCTCGCTCATGGCATTACCTTCGAGCTGTCTGGAGAGGGCAATGACTATGTCGGCAAGGGGTTATGTGGCGGGCGCATCGTGGTGCTACCGCCCAAGGAATGCAACATCGTGGCCGAGGAAAATATTATCGTTGGCAATACCGTGTTGTACGGTGCGACTAGTGGTGAATGCTATTTCCGAGGAGTGGCTGGTGAGCGTTTCGCGGTGCGCAATTCCGGCGCTATTGCGGTAGTGGAAGGCTTGGGCGATCACGGTTGCGAATACATGACCGGCGGGTTAGTGGTTGTGCTCGGTCAGACCGGGCGCAATTTTGCTGCGGGCATGTCCGGCGGCATTGCTTATGTACTGGATGAGGATGGCGGCTTCGAACACCGTTGCAATTTGGCGATGGTGCAACTGGAACCGATACCCGATGAGGCTGCTGCGACTGAATTGGGTGAAGTCGAGACGCATGGCCGGGTGCATTTTAACCACCTCGGCAAGGCCGATGAACATGTGTTACGCGACATGGTGAGCAAGCAATTGGAGGCTGTATAAATGGGTAAGATTACCGGATTCATGGAATTCCGCCGCTTAAGCGAGCACAGCTTACCGGTCGCGGAACGCCTGAAAAACTATCAGGAATTCATCCCGCGTTTGACCGATCCGCAGGCTTCCGTGCAGGGTTCGCGCTGTATGGACTGTGGTATTCCATTTTGTACTACAGGTTGCCCGGTTAATAACATCATCCCGGACTGGAATGATTTGGTTTACCGCGGCAACTGGAAGCAGGCCTTGGACGTCTTGCATTCCACTAACAATTTCCCAGAATTCACTGGACGCATTTGTCCTGCACCGTGTGAAGCGGCCTGTACATTGACCATCAATGACGATGCGGTCGGCATAAAATCAATCGAGCATGCCATCATCGATAAAGGCTGGGAAGAAGGCTGGGTGCTGCCTCAACCAGCACAGGCCAAGTCCGGCAAGAAGATTGCCGTGGTCGGCTCTGGCCCGGCTGGTTTGGCGTGTGCGCAACAATTAGCGCGCGTCGGACATGATGTGGTGGTATTTGAAAAAAATGATCGAATTGGTGGCCTTTTACGTTACGGTATTCCCGACTTCAAACTTGAAAAAATGCACATCGACCGTCGCATTGAACAGATGCGCGCCGAGGGTGTGGAATTCCGCGTCAAGCAGCATATCGGCGTGCAGGTGTCGGCACAAAAATTGAAGGACGAGTTCGACGCCGTAGTATTAACGGGTGGGGCTGAACAACCACGCGACTTGCCAGTGCTAGGGCGTGAGTTGCAGGGCGTACACTTTGCAATGGAATTTCTGCCGCAACAGAACAGAATCGTGGCGGGAGACGTGGTACCTGATCAGATTAAAGCGACGGGCAAACATGTGGTGGTAATCGGCGGCGGTGACACGGGTTCCGACTGTGTAGGCACGTCCAACCGCCAAGGCGCGGCTTCGGTGACCCAGTTTGAGGTTATGCCGCGCCCGCCCGAGCAGGAGAATAAACCGCTAATCTGGCCATACTGGCCAATGAAGTTACGCACTTCCAGTTCTCATGATGAAGGCTGTCAGCGTGATTGGGCTGTGGCGACCAAGGAGTTAATCGGCAACAATGGCAAAATCGAGAAATTGCACGCCGTGCGCTTCGAGTGGAAAGACGGAAAAATGCAAGAAGTGCCGGGCAGCGAAATTGAAATGAAAGCCGATCTCGTGCTTTTGGCTATGGGCTTCGTCAGCCCGGTGCAGCAGATCCTGGAAGCGTTTGGCGTTGAAAAAGATGGCCGCGGCAATGCCAAAGCTGTCACGGAGGGAGCGGGCTATTATCAGACATCGGTGGATAAGGTGTTTGCTGCTGGTGATATGCGGCGCGGCCAGTCGCTAGTGGTCTGGGCAATACGCGAAGGCCGCCAAGCGGCGCGTGCAGTGGATGAGTATTTGATGGGCAGTTCCAGTTTGCCGCTTTAACTTGAGTTGTCTCTTCCGGCGCTGAATGGCGGGTTGCAATCAGCAAGCTGCACTGACTTCTCTTAATAGAGGCTATCCGGGGGTCTACCCGATACGCTCAGAGTGTCGGTGCTATGGAACAATGGATGCCTTCACTGCACTCGCGTCTGGGCACCTAAAGCTCCTTCTCCATCTATGGCAGATGATGCACAACCAAATACCGCAGGGGATTCCTTCATTTCAAGATATTGATGCTTGAAGACGATATGATCTTCCTGGTTTTTTGCATTTATCTGCTTCATCAATGATGCAGACCCTTTGCATAACCAAGTTACCTAGCTAAGCTCCCTGATAAGGGGAGTTTGGGAGGTCAGGGGTAAAGCTGTTTAAATTTAGCCAATATAAATTAAAAGAGAACAACATGAATTTCAAGTTAAAGAATGACACCTTTCTGCGTGCCTTGCTACGTCAACCGACCGATTATACCCCCGTGTGGATGATGCGCCAGGCCGGACGGTATTTGCCGGAATACTGTGCCACGCGTAAGCGCGCCGGCAGTTTTCTGGAATTATGCAAAAGCCCCGACATGGCTACGGAAGTTACATTGCAACCGCTGGATCGATTCCCTCTGGATGCCGCGATTCTGTTTTCTGACATTCTCACCATACCGGATGCCATGGGTCTTGGATTGTACTTTTCCGAAGGAGAGGGGCCCAAGTTTGAGCGCCCCTTGCGCGACGAGGCTGCTATCAAAGCGTTAAGGGTGCCAGACATCAACAAAGATCTGCGTTACGTAACCGACGCCGTGTCGCAAATTCGCAAAGCGCTAAACGGCAGCGTGCCATTAATTGGTTTTTCTGGCAGCCCGTGGACGTTATCTTGTTACATGGTGGAAGGCGGTGGCAGCGACGATTATGCACGCGTAAAAACGTTGATGTATAAAGAACCCAAGCTGATGCACCACATTCTGGAAGTTACTGCACAGGCTGTAACACAGTATCTTAATGCCCAGATTGAAGCAGGTGCACAGACCGTGATGATTTTTGATTCCTGGGGTGGCGTACTTTCGCATGCCGCTTATTACGAATTTTCACTGCCTTACTTGCAGAAAATCGTGCAGGGGCTAAAGCGCGAACATGACGGCGTGAAAATTCCAGTGATTGTATTTACCAAAGGTGGTGGCTTGTGGCTGGATAGCATCGCCGATATTGGCTGCGATGCGGTAGGGTTGGACTGGACCATGGACATTGGGGTAGCGCGGCAAAAAGTGGGGCATAAGGTTGCGCTGCAAGGTAACCTGGATCCAGCCGTGCTGTTTGCTACGCCGGAAGTTATCCGTGCCGAGACGGAACACGTGCTGGCTAGTTATGGCTATGGCAGCGGTCATGTATTTAATCTGGGACATGGTATTTCTCAATTCACTAACCCTGACCATGCTGCGGTGTTGGTACAAGCAGTTCATGAGTTAAGCCGTAAATATCACTAAAAATGCTTGATATTTCGTCTGGTTATACACAAATCGCGCAGTTATCCATGATAAGGATAATGTTTATTATGGTATTCGGGCGTTAAATTTAACTAACTGTTTTTATGTGTAAAAAATTCTGCCTATGAAATGAGCGGCTGGACAAAACTGTATATGGCATTAGTAGTTAGCCTAGTTATATTGGAATTATCCACATTGTTATCCACAGCTTATGTGGACAATAAAAAATACTCAATTAAGTCAGTTGGCTTAGCTCAGTATGATAGAAATTGCTGGAGCAAATTTTATTAAATGACAATTGTTCGCGTCGCGCTAGATGTGCCATTGTCAACACTATTTGACTATTCATTAGGCAGCAACATCAAGATCGTCCCGGGAGCTCGCGTCTTGGTTTCATTTGGGCGCAAAAAAATGGCAGGAGTGGTGATGGAATGCGCAATGGATTCTGTCCTTTCTCCAGAACGTATCAAGCCCATTTTGCAGGTGCTCGGGGATATTCCGCCACTGTCCGATGAGCTGCTTGTTTTGCTGCGCTTCTGCAGCGATTATTACCACTATCCCCTGGGTGTTACTGTGCTGTCCGCCTTGCCAGTATGTTTGCGTACCAGCCAGCTGGTCACGCTCAAGGAAGCGATGCAATACAGACTAAGCATTAGCGGCCGTGCGCTCGATTTGAGCCTGCTATCCAAGCGCAAGGTGGTGCAGCACCGCATCCTGGCAGCCTTAAAGTTGAATGCATTAACTGCCGCGCAAGTGCGCGCGCTATCACCAAGCGCAGCATCTGCACTTAAAGCATTGTCACATGCGGGATGGGTTGAGACGTGTGCAGTATCTGCGGTTTCCAGTACATTTACATTCAACAATACTCATACGTTGACCTCGGAGCAGCAGCAAGCAGTGGACGCCATTACTAAAGCATCATGCTTTGGCTGCTTCCTGCTGCACGGGATCACCGGCAGCGGTAAGACCGAGATTTATGTACATCTGATGAACCGGATATTGCAGCAGGGCGGGCAAGTGTTACTGCTGGTGCCGGAAATTAATCTTACGCCCCAGCTGGAAAATTATTTTCGCAGCCGCTTGCCGGATGTTGAGCTGGTCAGTTTGCACAGTGGCTTAAGTGATGGTGAACGCATGCAGAACTGGTTGCGTGCGCAGTCTGGCCGGGCGCGGATCATACTGGGCACGCGTCTGGCAGTGTTCACGCCGCTGCCACAACTGGCACTGTTGATTGTGGATGAGGAACATGACGCTTCGTTTAAGCAGCAGGACGGCTTACGTTACTCGGCGCGGGATGTGGCAATCTTCCGCGCTAACCAGCGTGGCATACCGATTGTATTAGGATCCGCTACTCCTTCACTTGAAAGCTATTACAACGCACAGAGCGGACGCTACCAAATATTGCGCCTGACCCAGCGCGCGGCGACACAGGCGCGGTTGCCGACGGTGAGCTGCATTAATACCAGCAATATCGTTATGCAGCACGGCCTTAGTGAGCCGCTTCTAAAGGCCCTAGCCGAGCGGCTACAGCGCGGTGAACAAAGCTTGATATTTATTAATCGGCGCGGTTATGCCCCGTGTTGATGTGTGGCGCTTGCGGCTGGCTGTCTGGTTGTTCAAATTGCGCGGGCAAGTTGGTGTTACATCTTAAAGATCGCCGCTTGCGCTGTCACCATTGTGGCCATCAGGAGCGTGTGCCGCACGCCTGTCCGTCGTGCGGCAACGCCGACCTGCAACCGGTTGGCATCGGCACGCAACGGGTGGAGGGCGCGTTGCAGGAACATTTCCCCAAGGCGCGCATTCTGCGCGTGGACCGTGACAGCACGCGTAATAAAGGAACATGGCAAGCCATGCGTCAGCAAATTCAGGATGACGCGGTGGATATTCTGGTCGGTACGCAAATGCTGGCGAAGGGACATGACTTCCCGAACCTGACGCTGGTGGGTGTGCTTAACCCGGACGGTGCGTTATACAGTAGTGATTTTCGGGCATCGGAGAAGTTGTTTGCCCAACTCGTCCAAGTAGCAGGGCGCGCTGGCCGTGCCGACAAACCGGGGGAGGTACTGATCCAGACTGCATTCCCTGATCATCCATTGTTCCGTGCGTTGCGGGAACATGATTACGATACGTGGGCAAAAACCCTGCTCGCGGAACGCCAATCCGCCGGTTTCCCACCATTCATGTATCAAGTGATGCTGCGTGCTGAAGCTAAGAATGAGACCCACATGTATACTTTCCTGCAACAAGCACGCGACGCTGCAATTGAACTCGCTATGCCAGTTGATATTTACGGTGTAGTTCCCGCTGCCATGCCGCGTCGCGCTAATCATTTTTTAGCGCAATTGCTGGTGCAAAGCGAAGCGCGAAAACCCTTGCAGCAATTTCTGCGCGAGTGGCGCCCCTTGTTGGATGTGCTACCAGCCCAAAAATTACGCTGGTCGCTGGATGTTGACCCGATGGATTTCTAGATCGTCAAAGCAATTGTGAAATAAGGCATTTTAAGGAAATATTTATATGCTTCCAGATTTGATGAATTTACTAAGAAACGTAGTTGGCACCGAGCACGTGCTGAGCGGCGAAACCGCAGCGCCTTATTGTATCGACTGGCGCGGGCGCTATAGCGGCCAAGCGCTGGCTGTGGTGCTGCCTGGCGATACGCAACAAGTTGCTGCGGTGGTCGCGCTGTGTGCCGAGCACCGCATCGCCATCGTTCCGCAAGGCGGCAACACCAGTTTAAGCGGGGGGTCAGTACCGTTGCCGCAAGGCCAGCAGATCGTGCTTAACCTGTCGCGCATGAACAAAATTTATGCGCTGGATACTGTCAACTATACTTTAACCGTGGAAGCAGGCTGCACCTTGGCCAAGGTGCGAGAGGCGGCAGAGCAGGCCAACCGTCTGTTCCCGCTTGGCCTCACCGCCATCGCGGCGCAATGCGAAATCGGCGGCAATATTTCCACCAATGCCGGCGGCATCGGCGTGCTGCGCTATGGCAACATGCGCGACCTCGTACTCGGACTGGAAGTAGTCTTGCCAGATGGCCGCATCTGGGATGGGTTACGCAGTTTGCGCAAGGACAACACCGGCTATGATTTGAAGCACCTATTCATCGGCGCAGAAGGCACGCTGGGCATCATCACGGCCGCTGTGCTGAAGCTGTTTCCGCGTCCGCAATCGGTGGCAACCGCCTGTGTGGCAGTGCGCGATCCAGAGGTGGCAGTAAAATTACTCGCCCATTTGCGTGCTAATTGCGGCGACAAAATAAGCGCTTTCGAGATTATTTCAAGGTCTTGCCTGGATCTCGTGTTGGAGCATATTCCCGATACGGTTGAGCCATTTGTTACGCGTTATGAATGGATGGTGCTGATCGAACTGTCGGATGTGCTGCAAGCGCCCTGACGCACCTTTGCTCAATGCGCTGCAAGCGTTCGGTACAGGCATTCTCGAGTTCGCCGTAGATTCAAAAAATAATGCCGTAAGCTGGTGGAATTTGCGCAAAAATATCAGTGAAGCGCAGAAACGCGAGGGCATTAGCATCAAGCATGACGTCGCCGTGCCGATCAGCCATGTGGCAAAGTTTATCGCCCAAGCGAATGCTGCCCTGCGTGCCGTATTCAATGATCTGCGCATTGTTGCTTTCGGCCATATCGGCGATGGCAACATTCATTACAACATCTCAATGCTGGATTCTGCGCAAAATCCGGCCTTCATTGCGCAAAGCCAACAGGTCAACAGCATCGTGTACGACATTGTGCATGGACTAAACGGCAGTATTAGCGCCGAGCATGGGCTGGGGCAACTTAAGCGTAGCGAGATACGTCATTACAAAAGTGCGCTGGAATTGGAGTTGATGCATAGCATCAAGCACACGCTCGATCCAAATAGTTTAATGAATCCCGGGAAGCTAATGTAGCGAGTGCTCTTTGAGACTTCCCGTCAGTGAAAAAAACATTGGTATAGCGTGGTTCGATCAAGCTGACCGTTCGTTCCTTGAGTGCGCTGGCTTATAAAGCACCCGGGTTAATATCGTAGCCATGCCACTTGGATGGCTACGATAACAATCTTCTATGCCAGTTTTACTTAACCCGCATGTCATTTATGATTGATTTTACGCCTTTAACGTCACGAGCAACCTCTTCCGCCCTATTAATCTCGGACTGGGAACTCACAAAGCCGCTTAATTGGACGTTCCCTTGTAAGTTTCGACATTTATTTCGGTAGATTTCAGCGTAGGTTCTTTAAAAACCGCTGCTTTAACCTTCGTTGTAATTACGCTATCATCCAAGTACTCACCTGTTGCTTCTGACTTTGTAGTAGATGCGCAACCTAAAGTTGACATGCATACGATGGCAGTGAAAGTAATAAACAAATGTTTTAATTGTTTCATGGTGAATTCTCCTGATTATTTAAAGAAGTCGCCAGATTAGCTGCTTCTTTCGGTTGTGGGTGCCCCAAGCTGCTCGTGTAGACACCCAAGATACCCATTAGAAAGCTTGTGGAGTGCTACTGCGACATGTTTGAAGCGGGTCTAACCCTGCACGTAGACTGCTATCCAAGCGTGTACATGGTCTGCCCAGTATCATACCAACTTAAGCCAATAGCGTTAACTATGAATTTCGCCTAATTATTCAATTTACGGAATATGCCTATAAAATTTCAAATATTTTAATGAGTGGCTTATGTCTATTACCCTTTCACAGACAATAAATCAAAATCATCTTCTCACAGCGTTACAAGCAGATGAATTTGAACGTTTGAAGCCACATCTGGAATTGGTTCAGATGCCGCTCGGTAGCGTCCTCTATGAATCCGGTGATCGGTTACAACATGCCTGGTTCCCCACAACCGCCATCGTGTCTCTGCAATACATCATGGAAAATGGGGCTTCAACAGAAATTGCAGGGGTAGGCAATGGCGGCATACTTGGCATTTCACTTTTTATGGGCAACACAACCACACTTAGCCGGGCAATTGTGCAGGCTGGTGGCTATGGTTACCGTATAAAAGCTGGAGTAATGCTACAAGAATTCAATCGCGCTGAATCGCTGCAGCGGTTATCACTACTTTATATTCAAGCACTAATTACGCAGATGACCCTGACTGCAGCGTGCTGTAGACACCATTCGATCGAACAGCAGCTTTGTCGCTGGTTGTTATTAACCGTCGATTGGCTGACCTCCAATGAGTTGACCGTGACGCAGGAATTAATTGCGGGCATGCTTGGTGTTCGCCGCGAAGGCATTACGGAAGCTGCCGGAAATTTGAAAGATGCTGGTTTTATTAATTATCGCCGTGGGCACATTACAGTACTCGATCGGTCTGGACTGGAAACCCTCTCTTGCGAGTGTTATCAGGTGGTCAAGAAAGAATATGATTGCTTGCTTTCAACTTACGTAAGCACCAGACACTCACATTCTCAAGCGTACAGAAAAAAATAAAATCTACCTCGTTATTTTAATTCACCAGAATCCCAGTTCTTGAACCGCCAGAATATGCAAAGTACGATTCGACAGTTGCCATTGCCTATCGTCTTCCCCACACGTCCAAAACGTGCTGATCGGCCAGCACAACGCACTCTAAACAGTTCGCCTCTAACGACCAAGATTTTTCTTGGTTACGTACAAACATCAACCAATTTAAAAAGACGATAAAGCATAGGCGTTTCGCTCAGCGCTCCATTTGCAAGTCTTACGGTTATGGTAAAAATATCGAATCACATGTTGAAGAGATCAAAGTCCTATATGCGTAAACGCACAGAAAATAGGCGCTATAAATGATATTTTTACCAAAAGCATTATTCATTAATTTGTATGTAGTGCGAAGGTCAGTCCGCAATGAAAAGTACGGGTATGGTTCTGTATGCTACCAAGTGGCGCAGACAAAATATCGGATTTCGATATGTACGTATTCATCAGTGATTGCGTGTAATTGGTAGGGGAGCATCTCCATAAATTTCGTTCAGTCATGTTAAAATGTTCTGCTAATTATTCTAATGTATTGTTAATTTAAACAATATGGAGGTGCCTTAAAGCATTTTAGTTAGCAGCCGTTACAAATCATGTCGAATAAAATTGAACCATGCATGCCATAACGGTGTACACCTCAAAACGAGATTGGGAATGCGGAGAAATTTGTGTTGGTAATGGTTGCTCAGTTCTCAAAGGTATTTTTAAATTATGCTTAGCAGGTCTGATATTTTTAACGCGAATCTCCTAGTTGTTGATGATCAGGAGGTTAATGTACGTCTGCTTGAGGTAATGCTACGTGGCGCTGGCTACACGCGCATTGCTTCGACGCAGAATCCTTATGAAGTCTGCGAGTTGTATCGTAAAAACCGGTATGACCTGATTTTACTCGACTTGCAGATGCCCGGCATGGATGGCTTTCAGGTGCTGGAAGGCTTGAAAAAAATCGAAACAGATGGCTATCTTCCGGTACTTGTTATTACCGCCCAACCGGATCACAAACTACGCGCGTTACAAGCCGGTGCTAAAGATTTTATCAGTAAGCCTTTTGATCTGACCGAAATACAAACACGTATCCATAATATGTTGGAAGTGCGCCTTTTATATAAACAAATTGAAAATCACAACAAGGTATTGGAGCAGACGGTGGAAGCGCGAACCGCAGAGCTGCGGGAAAGCGAAGCTCGTTTTCGCCGCCTGACCGAGCTGTCGTCTGACTGGTATTGGGAACAAGATGAGACCGGGCATTTTACTAAAGTTTACGGTGTGGTTCTTGAGATGCTCGGAATTGAGGTTGACGATTTACTGAGTGAATCCAGTGAAACTCAAGCAGCACATTGGAATAAAGATGAGCAAGCGATACTATTAGAATATATAGCAGCCAGACGACCGTTTCTGGATTTCGTCTACAGACGGCATAATCCAGATGGTTCGCAGCAATATTTTATGATTAGCTGAGAACCGATGTTCGATTCATCCGGTCGCTTTACAGGTTACCGTGGAGTGGCCAAGGACGTTACTGGAAGCATACGCGCCGTCTCATAATTGCCAGACACTGGCCGTCATGGCGGCGAACGCGGCTAATGGGTGCTCATAATTTATATAGTGATTCGTGTTTCCAGTCTCCGTAGATAGCCAACTTATAGAAAATCGCTAATACCAAGAAGGCTGGAATTGATTCCATAAAATGGCTTCACGACTCCAGAGCTACTCGCAAATTTTCATCTTTAACCTCGACAACCATTCTTCTCCGGCACGTTTTCATGAGCTATATCAACGGGTAGAAAACTTTTAATTTCTCACTCTGGTGACGATGGTAAAATTCTAGCTGTAACCGTCATTTCACCACCATGCCCCAACCCTCTTTCATCCACCTGCGCTTGCACAGCGAATATTCCATTGCTGATGGCATTGTGCGTATTCCCGAGGCGATTGCCGCCGCCAAGCAGGATGTCATGCCGGCGCTGGCGCTTACCGACCTCAATAATGTGTTCGGCCTGATCAAGTTCTATCAGACAGCGCGCGCAGCCGGCATCAAGCCCATCATCGGCTGTGATGTATTCATTAGCAATCCAGCCGAACGCGACAAACCGTTCCGGCTGCTTTTGTTATGCCAGTCCAATGTTGGCTACTTGCGGCTGTGTGAATTGGTGACACGTGCCTATCTGGAAACCGCATCGAGATACACAAACATTGGTTGCGCGACGGCACAGATGGGCTGCTCGCATTATCCGGTGCGCATCTCGGTGAGGTCGGCACGGCGCTGCTGAATGGCAATCAGGCAACGGCACGTCAGCTGGCGCTTGAGTGGGCAGAGCTATTCCCCAGTCGATATTATCTGGAAGTGCAGCGTACCGGCATGGCACGCGAAGAGCTGCATGTTCGTGAAACGGTCAAACTGGCCGTAGAGCTGGCTTACCTGTAGTAGCTACCCATCCGATCCAGTTTCTAAGCCAGGAAGCCTACAAAAGCGCACGAGGCACGCGTCTGCATCGCCGAAGGATATGTCCTGAACGACAAGCGGCGCGTGCGCCAATTTACCACGCAGCAGTATTTCAAAACCCAGGCCGAGATGATGGCGCTGTTCGCCGATTTTCCTGAAGCGTTGCAAAACAGCGTGGAGATCGCCAAGCGTTGTAATCTGACCTTGCAACTGGGTAAGCCCTATTTGCCGGATTTTCCCACCCCGAACGGCGAAAGCTTGGATGATTTTCTGCGTACGGAATCCGAACACGGTTTGCATCAGCGCATGCTGCAGCTGTATCCGGATGAAATTGTGCGCGCCGCGAAGATGCAGGAATACACCGCACGCCTGGCGTTCGAAATTGAAACCATTATAAAAATGGGGTTTTCCGGTTACTTTCTGATCGTGGCAGATTTCATCCGCTGGGCCAAGCTCAATGACGTGCCAGTCGGCCCTGGCCGCGGCTCTGGCGCAGGCTCACTAGTGGCTTATAGTCTTAGCATTACCGACCTTGACCCGTTACGCTATGCCCTGTTATTTGAGCGCTTCCTGAATCCAGAACGCATATCCATGCCCGACTTCGATATAGATTTCTGCCAGGATGGGCGCGAGCGCGTTATCGAGTATGTGAAACAAAAAATACGGCGCGGCGAGTGTGTCTCAGATTGCCACCTTTGGCACTATGGCGTCCAAAGCGGTAATCCGCGATGTCGGGCGCGTGCTGGATTTTCCTTACGGCCTATGCGATCGCCTGTCCAAGCTCGTTCCGCTGGAAGGCGTCAAACCGGTGTCACTGAAAAAAGCGCGCGAGTTGGAGCCGGAATTCAACGCTATTATCAGCAGCGAAGAAGGCGTGGAAGAGCTGCTTGAACTGGGCGCACGGTTGGAAGATTTAACGCGCAATGTCGGCATGCACGCGGGCGGGGTACTGATCGCACCGGGCAAGCTGACCGATTTTTGTCCGCTTTATTATGCCGAAGGTAGCGACAAGGGCATCAGTCAGTTTGACAAAGACGATGTGGAAAAGATCGGCTTGGTGAAATTCGACTTTTTGGGGTTGCGCACACTGACCATCATTGATTGGGCGGTAAAATATGTAAACAAGATGCCCGCAGGCCCAGGTTTTCCGATTGAAAATCGCTTCTCCATCGAAAACCTTCCCCTGGAAGACAAACCAACTTACGCCTTGCTCAAGGCTGCCAACACTACGGCGATATTTCAGCTTGAATCTCCTGGCATGAAAAAGCTGATTATCAAATTGCAACCGGACACCTTTGAAGACATCGTGGCGCTGGTTGCGTTATATCGCCCAGGTCCGCTCGAATCAGGCATGGTAGAGGATTTCATCAACCGCAAGCATGGCCGTTCCAAGGCTGATTATTTTCATCCTGAACTGGAGATTTCGCTCAAGCCGACTTACGGTGTGATCGTGTACCAAGAGCAAGTAATGCAGATCGCGCAGATCATCGGCGGTTATTCGCTGGGAGCGGCGGACTTGTTGCGCCGCGCGATGGGGAAAAAAAATGCTGAGGAGATGGCGCTGCAACGCAGCATCTTCGTGGACGGCGCTGTGGCGCGCGCTATTAACAAGCGACTGGCAGAACAACTGTTCGACCTGATGGAAAAATTTGCTGGGTACGGTTTCAACAAATCGCATTCTGCTGCCTATGCGTTGGTGTCCTATCAGACCGCCTATCTAAAAGCGCATTACCCGGCGGCATTCATGGCCGCCACACTGTCATCGGATATGGATAACACCGACAAAGTGCATATTTTCTATCTCGATACCCTGGCGCAAGGAATAAGTATTTTGCCGCCGGATATTAACTCGTCTGTAAATCGCTTCATGCCGGTGGACGAAAAAACAATTGCATATGGATTGGAAGCCATTAAGGGTACCGGCAAAGCTGCGATAGATAGCATTGAAGATGCGCGCAATCTCGGTGGGCCATTCCGCGACCTGTTTGATTTTTGCCATCGCGTAGATAAGCGCGTAGTGAACCGTCGCGCTACTGAAGCGCTGATCCGCAGTGGCGCATTCGATAAGATTTCGGATCATCGCCATCAATTGCTGGCATCGCTCGAAGTCGCGCTTTGCAGCGCGGAGCAAAAAGCACAGTCCATCAATCAAAATAGTCTATTCGAGGATGATGCAAGTGTGACTATGTCCGTGCAAGTAAAGAGCGTCCCGCGCTGGACGTTGCGTGAGCAATTGCAACACGAAAAAACCAGCTTGGGCTTTTATCTCAGCGGCCATCCCTATCAAGAATATGCCAAGGAACTGGAAAATTTCGTCAAAACACGCCTGGCCGATATCACGCTGCAAGCGCTGCCGCAAAATGGCAACAACAAACGCGGTGGAGTACCAGTAGTATTGGCTGGCATCGTGTCTGCCGTACGAATTCAGCAGACGCGACGTGGGCGCATGGCGATTGTCACACTGGACGACGGCAGCGCACAGTTGGAAATGATGGTATTCAACGAAGTATTCGAGGCCAATCGGCCGTGGATACGTGAAGATGAGTTGCTGGTGGTGCGCGGCAAAGCCAGTCTCGACGAGTATTCCGGCAATATGCGCGTTAATGGTGAGGAGTTATTCGATTTCGCCTCGGCGCGTTCCACTTTCGCGAAGTGCCTGGAGCTTGTTGTTTCGTCTGACGCACGCATTAGCGTGACAGAATTAAAAGAACTACTTAAACCCTACGAGGGTAAATGCATGGTGCTAGTGTGCTACCGTAATACAAGCGGGAGCGCAAACTTAAAACTAAGCGAATCTTGGTGCGTCACACTGAGCAATGACCTAATACGCGGATTAAAGAAACGGCTGGGCGAACAGAATGTTCATATCGCTTATTCTTGAGCAAATTTTTCTCTTCCAATAATTTATTAGCACGGCGTAATGCGCTGTCCAGATCAACCGTTACATTGTCGCCTCCCATTTCGTCAAAAATCCCGCTTGATGCACCCTGAAACAGGGTTGTGTGTGGGCGCGGCACAAGATGAGATATTGGAGCGGACTACTTAATCCTCATGCCAGGCTGTGCGCCATCGTCCGGACTAAGGATGAATAAGCCGGGTGCATCGCCAGAAGCCGCCAGCACCATGCCTTCCGATAGACTGAATTTCATCTTGCGTGGCGCGAGATTGGCGACCATCACCGTCATGCGACCCTTTAATTTTTCCGGATCGTAAGCCGATTTGATGCCCGCAAACACGGTACGCGGTTGTGCTTCGCCGATATCCAACGTCAATTTCAGCAGCTTCTCTGCGCCTTCCACATGCTCGGCGTTGACGATTTTAGCCACGCGCAGATCGACCTTGCTGAATTCGTCGATAGATATGGTTTCGGCAATCGGCGCGATGGCGTGTTGCTGTGCCTCGGCATGACGTGCTGGTGAATGAGTGTCTGTTGCGGGTTCCAAAGTTTGTTTGTTGGCTTCTATCATGGCATCTATTTGTTTTTGGTCAACACGAGTCATTAGCGGAGTAAACAGATTGATTTTATGACCTTCCGGTAATCTCGAATTAAACTTATTTTTGGGCCACTGAAGTGGTTCAATGTTTAGGAAGATTTCTACTTGTTTAGCTAATTCAGGCAACACAGGTTTCAACATGCAAGTAAGTCTTCTAAAACACTCGAGGGCTACTGAGCATTTCCATTGAAGTTCATCATCACGAGCAGTATCTTTTGCAATATTCCACGGTGCCCAATCAGCAATATATTTATTGACAGCATCAGCTGCAGCCATGATTAAACGTAAAGCATGGTTGTAATCACGATCCTTGTAGGAACGCCCAACATTAAAAGCAATGTCGCATTTTCAAGTATTTCTGCCTCTATTTCATATTTACTAAGCGTGTTAGAGTGCGTATCTGCTTGCTTATCCCAGAACTAAATTTCATTTCAGTTGTTTCTGAGAAATCAAGAGATGTAATTTTCCCCGAAACGATTAGTAATAAATCCAGCGCAACGACTGGCAATGTTCACATACTTGCCAATCAAATCACTATTCACTTTCGCCACAAAATCCTCAAGGTTCAGATCGAGGTCTTCCATCGTGCCATTGAGCTTAGCGGCGTAGTAGTAGCGCAGGTACTCAGGGTTGAGTCCCTGCTTGAGGTAGCTATCTGCGGTAATGAACGTTCCGCGCGACTTGCTCATCTTCTCGCCGTTGACGGTGAGGAAGCCATGCGCGAATAGTTTTGTCGGGGTGCGGAAACCGGCGTGTTGTAGCATCGCAGGCCAGAACAGCGCATGGAAGTAGAGGATGTCTTTGCCGATGAAATGGTACAGCTCAGCATCGGAACCTTGTTTCCAGTAGTCATCAAAGTTGATGTTATTGGCGTTGCAGAACTGCTTGAAGCTGCCCATATATCCCACCGGCGCATCTAGCCACACGTAGAAATATTTGCCCGGCGCATCGGGTATCTCGAAACCGAAATAGGGTGCGTCGCGCGAGATATCCCAGTCTGATAATTTGTTTTCGCTTTCGCTGCCCAGCCATTCCTGCATCTTGTTCGAGGCTTCCGATTGCAGCGTATCGCTACGCGTCCACTTGCGCAGGAATTCCTGGCAACGCAGATCGGAGAGCTTGAAGAAATAGTGGTCGGAGTTACGTCGCTCAGGTTGAGCGCCGGATACGGCGGAGTACGGGTTGATCAGTTCGGTGGGCGAATAAGTGGTACCGCAGGCTTCGCAGTTGTCTCCGTATTGGTCCTTGGCGTGGCACTTAGGACATTCGCCCTTGATGAAGCGATCCGGCAGGAACATGTTCTTGACGGGGTCATAGAACTGCTCGACTGAACGCACTTCAATCAAGCCAGCGGCTTTAAGTTTGCGATAAATCGCCTGCGCGAATTCCTTGGTCTCGGCGCTGTTGGTACTGCCGTAGTGGTCGAACTCGACATGGAAGCCGTCGAAGTCTGCCTTGTGCTCATGCCACACGCGATCTATCAATTGTTCCGGGGTGATGCCTTCCTTCTCCGCACGCAGCATAATCGGCGTACCGTGAGTATCGTCAGCACAAACGTAATGACATGTGTTGCCCAGCATTTTTTGGAAGCGCACCCATATGTCAGTTTGAATGTATTCGACCAAATGACCCAAGTGAATACTGCCATTGGCATAAGGCAATGCGGACGTTACCAGTATCTTGCGCGGCATATATAGAAAACCCCTTGTAAAGGGCCGTAATTGTAGCAAAATTGAACTATAGGCGTGGCGGGGAATCTTGGGTAGAATGCTTGCCCCCTATCGTTTTAATTGCAGGAGCGGCACATGAGTTTACCGACGTAGACGTACAGGCCGCATTGGCAAAGTTGATTGACCCTAATACAAAAAAAGATTTTGTAGCGGGCAAGTCGGTAAAAAATATAAAGATCAGCGGTGAAAATTTATCACTCGACATTCTGCTTGGCTACCCTGCGAAAAGCGTGTGGGACGAAATACGGATGGTTGTGGAAAATCACCTGCGTAGCACTTTACCAGGCATCAACACTCTTTCCGTGAATGTGAGCAGCAAGGTAGTGCCCCATGCTGCGCAACGCGGCGTAAAGCTGGTTGATGGGGTAAAGAATATTATCGCGGTGGCCAGCGGCAAAGGCGGCGTGGGTAAGTCCACTACGGCGGTAAATCTGGCACTGGCACTCGCTGCGGAAGGTGCGCGCGTCGGAATTCTGGATGCAGATATTTATGGTCCTTCCCTGCCCACCATGATGGGCATCAAAGGCGAGCCCGTATCGCGTGATGGCAAATCGGTCGAGCCAATGCAAGGACATGGACTACAGGTCATGTCCATCGGCTTCATGATTCAAGGCGAGGATGTGCCTATGGTCTGGCGCGGCCCGATGGTCACTCAGGCGTTGGATCAATTGTTGAATCAGACGCGCTGGGATGAGCTGGATTATCTGGTGGTGGACATGCCACCCGGCACTGGCGACATCCAGTTGACTCTGTCGCAAAAAGTACCGGTGACCGGGGCGGTCATTGTCACTACCCCGCAGGACATTGCGCTGATGGATGCGCGCAAGGGACTTAAAATGTTCGAGAAGGTGAGCATAAAGATACTGGGTATCGTGGAAAATATGAGTACGCACATCTGTTCGAAATGTGGGCATGAGGAACACATCTTCGGGAGCGGCGGAGCCGAAAAGATGTGTAACGACTACAACGTAGAGTTTCTCGGCTCATTGCCTTTAGACATTCGTATCCGTGAACAGGCCGACTCCGGCAAGCCCACCGTAGTGGCCGACCCCGAGGGTGTAATTGCCAAGGAGTACAAACAAATTGCGCGACGTCTGGCAGTGAAAATTGCTGAAATGGCGCAAGACTATAGCGCGGCATTCCCAAAAATCGTGATGCAAAAGACGTAAGGAAAAAACGCAAAATGCCATGAATCATTTATATTTTTATTCTTTTCCCTTGAACATAACTTCTATATCGAACTAAACATGAGCATTAAATCGGACAAGTGGATACGTCACATGGCCAAACAGCACGGCATGATTGAGCCGTTCGAACCGGGGCAGATGAAAGAAACGAATGGCCAGCGCATCGTGTCATATGGCACGTCGAGCTACGGCTATGACGTCCGTTGTTCTGACGAATTCAAGCTGTTCACCAATATCAATAGCACCATCGTCGATCCGAAGAATTTCGATGCCAACTCTTTTGTCGAGCTCAAGAGCGACTATTGCATCATCCCGCCCAATTCTTTCGCGCTGGCACGCACCGTGGAACACTTCCGCATCCCCCGCAACGTACTGACCATTTGCCTGGGGAAATCGACCTACGCGCGGTGCGGCATAATCGTCAATGTCACACCATTAGAGCCGGAATGGGAGGGCTATGTGACGCTGGAATTTTCCAATACCACGCCGCTACCGGCGAAAATTTACGCCAATGAGGGCGTGGCACAGATGATCTTCTTCGAATCCGACGAAGTATGCGAAGTCTCATACCGGGATAGGGGCGGCAAATATCAGGGGCAGGTTGGGGTTACACTACCCAAGATATGAATATAGTCAGATGGAATATAGGCAGTTCAACACTCACACTATCAACGCGGCACTTGGTAAAGTGTAAAATCAGATGAGTGGTTACATCCCGTCCATTCATTGAACTCTACTGAATAAAATTAGAGGTATAAAATTTAATGGCACCCAATCCGCAAACTATTTGGCGCAGCCCCACAGGCGAAGTAGTCGCCTGTGTGGAAAAAAACAAAGTGCTGAGCGAGAACATGGAGGAAATCCGCCAAATCTGCCAGGATGCGCTGGAGGATGCAGTATTAATGGGTTGTGACGAACAGCAGTTTCGCGCGGTGCTGACTGAGCTGGTCAACGCCCTGAAAAATCCCTATCTCCCGCGCGACTAACCGCAGCAGAATAGCATTAAGATTCTTGATAAATTCCGTTTAATCGTCCCCATTAATGCAGCTGGCAATCTTTATTCACGTTACCGGATAACATAATTCTTAATGTTATTTAACACTACCCACGTTATCTAAATCTGCGACAATCCGCGCCAACTCGCTGCCCGGCAGATATTCCCCACCAAGGAGCACTGAATGAAATTTGATTTTCCCATCATTATTATCGACGAGGATTTTCGCTCGGAAAATTCCAGTGGCCTGAGCGTGCGCGCTTTGGCCGAGGCCATCCAGAAAGAAGGCATGGCGGTGCTGGGTATAACAAGTTACGGGGATTTGACTTCATTCGCGCAGCAGCAAAGCCGGGCCTCAGCCTTTTTGCTATCAATAGACGATGAGGAATTCGGCGGTGGCAGTAAAGAAGAGACGGCAATTGCACTGAAAAGCATCCGCGCTTTCGTGGAAGAGATCCGCTTTAAAAATGCCGATATTCCCATATATCTATACGGTGAAACGCGTACTTCACGCCATATCCCGAATGACGTCCTGCGCGAATTGCACGGATTCATCCATATGCATGAAGACACGCCGGAATTTGTAGCGCGGCACATCATCCGTGAAGCCCGATTATATTTGGATTCACTCGCCCCACCGTTTTTCCGCGCACTGGTTAATTATGCGCAAGATGGTTCCTATTCTTGGCATTGTCCCGGCCATTCCGGCGGGGTGGCTTTCCTTAAATCACCGGTAGGTCGAATGTTTCACCAATTCTTTGGCGAAAATATGTTGCGTGCAGACGTGTGTAACTCAGTTGACGAGCTGGGCCAGCTGCTTGACCATACCGGACCGGTAGCGGCCAGTGAGCGAAATGCAGCGCGTATTTTCAGTTGCGATCACCTGTTTTTTGTGACTAACGGCACCTCTACATCAAATAAAATTGTATGGCATTCTATCGTCGCACCCGATGACATCGTAGTGGTGGATCGTAACTGTCATAAATCCATCTTGCATTCCATCATCATGACTGGTGCAATACCCGTATTCCTGATGCCGACACGTAATCATTTCGGCATCATCGGACCGATTTCACTGGACGAATTTAAAATTGAGACTATCCAACGGAAGATCGATGCAAACCCGTTCATCAAAGATAAAAAGCAAAAGCCGCGCATCCTGACTATAACTCAGAGCACTTACGACGGCGTGTTGTACAACGTGGAAACGCTCAAACAGATGCTGGATGGACAAATTGATACCCTGCTTTTCGACGAAGCATGGTTACCACACGCTACATTTCATGACTTCTATAAAGATATGCATGCTATAGGCCAAGGCCGTAAGCCGTGCAAGGAATCCATGGTATTTTCCACCCAATCGACACATAAAATGTTGGCCGGATTGAGTCAAGCCTCACAAATTTTGGTACAGGACAGCGAGGTGCGCAAACTGGACCGCGACTGCTTCAACGAAGCCTATATGATGCATACTTCTACCAGCCCGCAGTATGCCATTATCGCGTCATGCGATGTGGCTGCCGCAATGATGGAACCTCCAGGCGGCACCGCTCTGGTAGAAGAATCCATTGCTGAAGCGCTCGATTTTCGTCGTGCCATGCGCAAGGTAGATGAAGAATGGGGAGCGGATTGGTGGTTCAAAGTTTGGGGGCCGGACTTTCTCGCCGAAGAAGGCATGGCCTCGCGCGCGGACTGGATGTTGGGTGCAGATGATCGTTGGCATGGCTTTGGCAACCTGGCACCGGGCTTCAACATGCTCGACCCGATCAAGGCCACCATTATTACCCCGGGGCTGGATGTCGGGGGAGACTTCGCCGATTCCGGCATTCCGGCTGCCATCGTCACCAAGTACTTGGCGGAAAATGGTGTTGTGGTGGAAAAGACCGGCCTTTACTCTTTTTTCATTATGTTCACCATTGGCATCACCAAGGGACGCTGGAATACCATGGTAACCGAGTTACAGCAATTCAAGGATGACTATGACAAAAATCAGCCACTCTGGCGCGTGCTGCCCGAATTTGTCGCCAAATACGCACGTTATGAGAAAGGTCGGCCTCCGTGATCTTTGCGACAATATTCACGGCATTTACAAGATCAATGATGTAGCGCGGTTAACCACTGAAATGTACCTTTCCAACATGGAGCCCGCCATGAAGCCGTCCGAGGCATTCGCTAAAATGGCGCACGGCGAGATTGACCGCGTGTCGATTGATGAGCTGGAAGGACGCATCACCAGTGTGTTGTTGACGCCTTATCCACCCGGCATTCCGCTACTCATCCCAGGTGAACGCTTCAACAAAACCATCGTGGACTACCTCAAATTTGCGCGAGACTTTAACCAGAAATTTCCAGGATTTGAAAGTGATATTCATGGCTTAGTGGCAAATGAAGATGGTGACGGGCCGCGCTATTATGTAGATTGCGTAAGATAAAAGTAGGTGCGGTAAGAACTTGAATCCACCAGTCTGAACGAGAGATTTTAAATTTGAGAAGAGTAACGATGCTTCGGTTCGGTCTAACTTAATAAACACTTCTTCGCTTTGAATTGCGGCGCATTCTTAGAGTTCAATGCGCGTTGCGCCCGGATCACTTCATATGCCAATGATGTCTGAAATCACATTGACTAGTTGCACATTCATCCGGATTAACGCTTATTGCATGTGCTGAATATGCCGACCTTGAGAGGCCAGCAACATGTCGCGTTGCCGTAATGCCACACGCAGTATGCAAATTTCATCCGTCAGGCGAAAAGTGCTGGACAGCAGGCCATAGCCCATCAACTGTTACAGCCACGGGCAATTGAGAACATCTGGCTTGCGACCGGAGACACTCTTACCTGCCATGTATTGACAAGATTCACAACCAATCTACGCGCTACGGGAATCCCGTAGCGCGGTATCCAGTACACCCCCCCGTCGATGCCATTGCCACCGTATCCACGCCGCAGCGTATCAGCCAGACCGCCCACTTACTCCAGGTCTTCTGTAAAAAGTTGAAACTCCCAGCTCACGTCTCACCGCATCGTTTCCTGTTAAGCGTATTGCGGCCAAAGGCCCATTACTACGCTTATTTCATGTCGGAAGAGGCTTACCTTTGACAAGAGGGGTGTAAATATGGATAATCATGGGTTGCTCCTGGAGGGATTCCCGAGCGGTTAAAGGGATCAGACTGTAAATCTGACGGCTCTGCCTTCGAAGGTTCGAATCCTTCTCCCTCCACCAGTTTTTGTTTTATGGCTTGGCGATTGAGTTGCCTAAGCTTGTTGTGCTCAGTTGCATGTCGTTTTGGCGGCAAAGTGCGCGGGTGTAGCTCAATGGTAGAGCAGAAGTTTTCCAAACTTACGACGAGGGTTCGATTCCCTTCACCCGCTCCATTATGATGGTCATGGCCCATGTAGCTCAGGGGTAGAGCACTCCCTTGGTAAGGGAGAGGTCGCAGGTCTGATTCCCGCCATGGGCACCAATAGTTCTATTGAGATTCTTTTGTTAATTCGGTGTTGATGAGGAAAAATCATGGCAAAGAGTAAATTTGAGCGTACCAAGCCGCACATTAATGTGGGTACAATTGGTCACGTTGATCATGGCAAAACCACCCTGACTGCGGCGATTACCACGGTGCTATCCAAGAAATTTGGTGGCGAAGCCAAAGCTTATGATCAGATTGATGCGGCGCCGGAAGAAAAGGCACGCGGCATCACCATTAACACCGCTCACGTCGAGTATGAGACGTCTGGACGTCATTATGCCCACGTTGACTGTCCTGGTCACGCGGATTACATCAAAAACATGATTACTGGCGCTGCGCAAATGGACGGAGCCATTCTGGTCGTGTCTGCCGCCGACGGTCCCATGCCGCAAACGCGTGAACATATTCTGCTGGCCCGTCAAGTGGGCGTACCTTACATCATTGTCTACATGAATAAGGCTGACATGGTAGATGACCCCGAGCTGCTTGAATTGGTCGAAATGGAAGTACGAGAACTGCTTACCAAATATGATTTTCCTGGTGACGACACCCCGATTATAATCGGCAGTGCACTTAAGGCTTTGCAAGGTGACCAGTCCGAAATTGGCGAGCCCTCCATTTTTCGTTTGGCCGAAGCGCTGGATGCCTACATACCGCAACCTATGCGTCATGGATGGAACTTTCTTGATGCCCGTTGAAGACGCTTTTTCTATCTCTGGCCGAGGTACCGTGGTGACTGGTCGGGTTGAGCGTGGCGTCATCAAAGTGGGTGAAGAAATTGAAATCATTGGCCTCAAGCCTACTATTAAAACCATTTGTACCGGCGTTGAAATGTTTCGCAAGCTACTCGACCAAGGTCAAGCTGGGGATAACGTTGGTATACTGTTGCGCGGCACGAAGCGTGAAGAAGTTGAACGTGGTCAAGTTCTGGCTAAACCTGGCTCCATTACTCCGCATACTAAATTTTCAGCCGAAATTTACGTGCTCAGTAAGGATGAAGGTGGGCGTCATACCCCATTCTTTCAGGGTTACCGTCCACAATTTTACTTCCGGACTACTGACGTGACGGGCGCAGTTGAGCTGCCAGCTGGCACTGAGATGGTGATGCCGGGAGACAATGTATCGGTGACGGTGAGTTTGATTGCCCCAATTGCGATGGAAGAAGGCTTGCGTTTTGCTATACGTGGGGGGGGCGTACCGTCGGTGCAGGTGTAGTGGCTAAGGTGATTGAGTAGCGTAGATGGCGTAGGTGGGGACTCGTTTAAATGGCGGATCTTCACTGTGACTTGTTTGTTATTTCCATTTAAAAATTAGGCCAGTAGCTCAATTGGTAGAGTATCGGTCTCCAAAACCGAGGGTTGGGGGTTCGAAACCCTCCTGGCCTGCCAGTAAATCAGAAGACGGACAGATTGCGCATGGCGGATAAAATTAAATTGGTTGTTGCGTTTATGTTCGTTGCGGCGGGCATAGCGGGGTTTTATGCTTTGCATGAAAGTGCTGCGGTGGTGAAGCTTGCGGCGATATTGTTCGGATTTTTGTTGGCGGTTGCTGTAGTTTGGACGACTTTGCCTGGCAAGCGTCTGTTTGCGTTTGGTGCAGAATCTGTAGCGGAGGCCAAGCGTGTGGTATGGCCGTCCCGTAAGGAGACGGTGCAAACTACAGGGTGGTGCTCCTGTTTGCGGTTGTAATGGCGTTATTTTTGTGGGCGGTTGATGCCGGTTTGTTGTTGTTGGTTAATAAACTAATGGGGCGTGAATAGTGTCCAAGCGTTGGTATGTGGTTCATACGTACTCCCAGTTTGAAAAATTTGTACAGCGTGCGTTGCCGGAGCGTATTCAACGCGCAGGTTTGGAGGATCAGTTCGGTCAGATTTTGGTGCCGGTGGAAGAGGTTGTAGAGCTGAAGCTGGGCCAGAAAAATATCAGTGAACGTAAATTTTTCCCGGGCTATGTGCTGGTTGAGATGGAGATGACTGACGAGAGCTGGCATCTCGTTAAAAGTACACCTAAGGTTACTGGATTTTTGGGTGGTTCGGCAATGAAGCCTACTCCCATTAGCGAAAAAGAAGTGCAAAATATAATGCACCAGATGCAAGCTGGGGTAGAAAAACCGAGACCTAAGGTGCTATTTGAAGTGGGCGAGGCGGTGCGTGTTAAGGATGGTCCATTTACTGATTTTCACGGCGTGGTGGAAAATGTTAATTATGATAAAAATAAATTACGCGTGGCGGTGACCATTTTGGCCGTTCGACACCTGTGGAGCTCGATTTCGGTCAAGTTGAGAAAGCTTAAAGTTGGGGACGAATGGGGAGGGCGATTGTTGTCGTCCTTTCCTTTTTTGTAATACTGTATTGATCGGGGAGAGCGTAATAGCGTTCGTTTGAACCCATAGGGAGATGTGTGATGGCAAAGAAAATTATAGGTTTTATCAAGCTGCAAGTTCCTGCGGGCAAGGCAAATCCAAGTCCGCCTATCGGTCCGGCGCTTGGTCAGCGTGGGCTGAATATAATGGAGTTCTGCAAGGCTTTTAACGCGCAGACCCAGGGCGTGGAGCCGGGCTTGCCAATTCCGGTAGTAATTACAGCTTTTGCAGACAAGAGCTTCACTTTTATTATGAAGACTCCACCTGCGACCATTCTGATTAAGAAGGCGGCGGGTTTGCAGAAAGGTAGCCCTAGGCCGCTTACAGAAAAGGTTGGTAAGTTGACTCGTAAACAGGCAGAAGAAATTGCAACAACCAAAATGCCAGATTTGACCGCTACTGATATGGATGCGGCGGTGCGTACTATTGCTGGTAGTGCGCGTAGCATGGGTATAGTAGTGGAGGGCATATAGAATGGCACATATTTCTAAGCGTTATAAGGCACTGATTGCCAAAATTGATCGTAACAAGCTGTACGCTATGAGTGAAGCGTTGAGTCTAGTAAAAGAAACTGCTACGTCCAAGTTCGATGAGTCTATTGATATTGCAATCAACCTGGGTATAGATGCACGTAAATCGGATCAGCTGGTGCGTGGTGCGGTGGTGTTACCTAAGGGTACTGGTAAAACTGTGCGTATTGCTGTATTTGCTCAAGGTGCAAAGGCTGAAGAAGCTAAATCTGCTGGTGCGGATGTGGTAGGATTTTAAGATTTAGCGGAGAGCATTAAGGCTGGCAATATGGATTTTGATGTGGTGATAGCCTCTCCTGATGCTATGCGTATCGTTGGTCAATTAGGTCAGATTCTTGGTCCGCGTGGTTTAATGCCTAACCCTAAGGTGGGTACGGTTTCCGTTGATGTGGCTGGTGCCGTGAGGAATGCCAAGGCTGGTCAGGTGCAATACCGTACTGACAAGAATGGTGTTGTGCAATGCACCATTGGACGCGCTTCATTTGCGCCAGAAGCGCTGCGTGAAAATTTACTGGCGCTGGTCGATGCGTTAAACAAGGCAAGGCCAGCTACTGCCAAAGGTGTATACCTAAAGAAAGTGTCTGTTTCCAGTACCATGGGTGTGGGTATTCGTATTGAGCAGGGCAGTTTGGCGGGGTAATTGTAAATTGTACGGCATGACTTGTCTGTCATGCCGTTAACAGGCTTTGGACTGCTGTTTATTGGCAGGTTGTCAAAGACCGTAAGTACCTATAGGGTTTAATGTGCAGGGACATTGTGTGGCGGCATTAAGATCGAGGCTGTTGTTCTCTGTTCCATGACGCTTACGTAGATGGTGTGCCCATGAGCAGGGAGAGTTATTTTCTTGGCTTAAGGACGCGGTTGTTAACAATGGATCGCTGAGCTTTGATTTGGTGTTCCAGCTGAAGATGGAGAATGATTTGGGTTTAAATCTGCAAGAAAAACAAACAATAGTGGCTGACGTTAGTGAGCAAGTAACACAGGCTCAGACTATTGTTTTGGCAGAGTACCGTGGTATTGCAGTTAGTGATATTACCAAATTGCGTGCCAGTGCACGTAAGTCTGGAGTGTATCTGCGTGTGCTAAAAAATACATTGGCGCGCCGTGCTGTGCTTGGTACTCCGTTTGAGGGTTTGGCGGAAAAAATGGTTGGTCCGTTGATCTATAGCATCAGTGCTGACCCTGTTGCGGCAGCAAAAGTAGTGCATGAATTTGCCAAGACGAACGGCAAGTTGGTAATCAAGGCAGGCGCGACGATGGGCTCTTTGATGTCTGCGGAGCAGGTTGCTGTGCTGGCTGCTATTCCAAGCCGAAATGAGTTGATCGCACGTTTGATGGCGACTATGAATGCCGCAACTAGCACTTTTGTTCGTGGTCTGGCCGCTATCCGCGATAAGAAGGAAGCCGAAACGGTTGCCGCTTAACGCTCTTACAACACTTTTTGAATTAACATTTAGGAGAGCAACATGGCTGTTAATAAGGCTGACATTCTGGACGCAATTGCACAGATGACTGTGTTGGAGTTGTCTGCATTGATCAAGGAAATGGAAGAAAAATTTGGTGTGTCCGCCGCTGCTGTAGCAGTCGCTGCGCCAGCCGCCGCTAGTGCTGCTGCGGCGGTTGAACAAACTGAATTTAGTGTGATGTTAAGTTCTGCCGGTGCCAGCAAGGTAAACGTGATTAAAGTGGTTCGTGCGATTACCGGTCTTGGGTTGAAGGAAGCCAAGGATTTGGTGGATGGTGCACCAAAATTGGTTAAAGAAGGTGTGAGCAAAGCTGACGCTGACGCTATCTTGTCGCAATTGGTCGAGGCTGGCGCAACTGCTGAAATCAAGTAATTATAGTGTGCGTCGAAAGGCTGACGGATACCCGCCAGCCTTTTGCCGTTTTAAGAAGATAACGGATAACAAATTACAAAATGTTTTTTGTTCATTATCTTTTCCCTCGGTCGTGGAGATGTTATGAGTTATTCTTTTACTGAAAAAAAACGTATTCGTAAAAGTTTTGCGAAACGTATCGGTGCTTTGCCGATACCATTTTTGCTGTCCACGCAACTAGAATCTTACAGTGCTTTTCTTCAGGCTAATAAGTTGCCTGAGCAGCGCATCAACGATGGTTTGCAGGCAGCATTCCATTCGATTTTTCCGATTGAGAGCCATAATAAATATGCGCGGCTTGATTTTGTCAGCTATAACTTGGGTATGCCACCCTTCGATGTGAAGGAGTGCCAGCAACGTGGCTTGACTTATGCGTCCCCGATACGCGCCCGTGTTCGCCTGACCTTATTCGATAAAGAGGTGTCCAAGCCGACTGTCGTGAAGGAGGTGAAAGAGCAAGAAGTATACATGGGCGAAATTCCTCTTATGACCAATACTGGTTCATTCGTCATTAATGGTACAGAGCGCGTTATCGTGTCGCAATTGCATCGTTCACCTGGTGTGTTTTTGAACATGACCGCGGCAAAACGCATAGTTCCGGCAAGCTGTTATTTTCCGCACGCATTATTCCCTATCGCGGCTCATGGTTGGATTTCGAGTTCGATGCTAAGGATTACGTCTATTTCCGTATAGATCGTCGTCGTAAAATGCCGGTTACTATTCTACTGAAATCACTGGGTTATACGCCAGAGCAGATACTGGCTGCATTTTTTGAATTTGATACTTTTCATCTTGGAAAAAAAGGCATTCAGTTTGAGGTGGTGCCAGAACGGTTACGTGGTGAAGTGGCACGCTTTGATATCTTAGACAAGAGCGGCAAGGTGATTGTGGCTGGTGGTAAGCGCATTACTGTGCGCCATATCCGTGAAATACAGGAAGCTGGTATTGATAAGTTGGCGGTAGGGGAAGACTTCTTATTCGAACGTGTGTTAGCGCATAACGTGATTGATAAGGATAGTGGCGAAATCATCGCCAATGCCAACGACGAGATCACGGAAACACTGCTGGCCAAATTGCATGCGGCTGGAGAGAAAAAAATTCGCACGCTATATACCAATAGTCTGGATCAAGGTGGCTATATTTCGCAGACTCTGCGTGCTGATGAGACCACCGACCAGTGGACAGCGCGAGTAGCTATCT
Source organism: Nitrosomonadales bacterium (assembly GCA_016721605.1). Lineage (GTDB taxonomy): Bacteria > Pseudomonadota > Gammaproteobacteria > Burkholderiales > Gallionellaceae > Nitrotoga. Next base: position 155,976 of record JADKHS010000001.1, on the reverse strand, counting down.
ATCGTATGATCCGTCCCGGAGAGCCGCCCACAGAGGACGCGGTGGAAAATCTATTTAATGGCCTGTTCTTTTCTGAAGAGCGATACAATTTATCGGTTGTGGGGCGTATGAAATTCAACCGTCGTATTGGGTCAGATGAGCTGACGGGGCCGGTCACGCTATCTAATGAAGATATTGTGGCGGTAATTAAGATTATGGTCGAGTTGCGCAATGGTCGTGGCGAAATTGACGATATTGATCATCTTGGAAATCGGCGTGTGCGCGCTGTAGGTGAGTTGGCCGAGAATCAGTTTCGTACTGGGTTAGCTCGTGTTGAACGTGCGGTAAAGGAGCGTTTGGGTCAGGCCGAAGCGGATAATCTGATGCCGCATGATTTGATTAATGCAAAACCAATTTCTGCGGCAGTCAAGGAGTTTTTTGGCTCTAGTCAGTTGTCGCAATTTATGGATCAGACCAACCCCTTGTCCGAAGTGACGCACAAGCGCCGTATTTCTGCGCTTGGCCCGGGTGGATTGACTCGTGAACGCGCTGGTTTCGAAGTGCGCGACGTGCATCCGACACACTATGGTCGTTTGTGCCCGATTGAGACGCCAGAAGGACCGAATATCGGTTTGATTAACTCGTTGGCGCTGTATGCGCGCATCAATAATTATGGTTTTATCGAAACTCCCTATTGTCAGGTGGCTAAGGGTAAGGCGACTGATGAGGTTAAATACTTGTCCGCGATTGAGGAAGGTAAGTTCACTATTGCTCAGGCCAATGCTGAGCTAGATAGTAAAGGAAAATTTACCAATGATGTAATTTCATCCCGGCAACACAATGAGTTTGTGCTGGCTTCTCCAGATCACATTGAATACATGGACGTGGCGCCTGCCCAAGTGGTATCGGTGGCAGCGGCGCTGATACCTTTTTTGGAGCATGATGATGCAAATCGAGCTCTAATGGGTGCCAATATGCAGCGCCAAGCTGTGCCTTGTTTACGTGCGGAGAAAGCGCTGGTTGGAACTGGAGTCGAGCGCACAGTGGCGGTGGATTCTGGCACCACAGTGCAGGCATGGCGTGGCGGGCGAATAGATTACGTGGATGCGGGCCGTATTGTGGTGCGCGTTAATGACGATGAAACTACACACGGCGAAGTTGGTGTGGATATATATAATTTAACCAAGTACACCCGCTCCAATCAGAATACCAATATTAATCAGCGTCCGTTGGTCAAAATGGGAGATGTGATTGCCCGTGACGATGTAATCGCCGACGGCGCGTCCACCGATATGGGCGAACTGGCTCTGGGCCAGAATATGCTGGTGGCGTTTATGCCTTGGAATGGTTATAACTACGAAGACTCGATTCTGATTTCCGAGCGCGTGGTGGCGGAAGATCGCTTCACCTCTATTCATATCGAAGAGCTTACAGTGGTAGCGCGTGATACCAAGCTTGGTTCGGAAGAGATTACTCGTGACATTCCTAATCTGTCCGAGGGGCAAATGGCGCGTTTGGATGAGTGCGGCATTGTGCATATCGGCGCGGAAGTTGGGGTTGGTGATGTGTTGGTTGGCAAAGTCACGCCCAAAGGTGAAACTCAACTAACACCGGAGGAGAAGTTGCTACGTGCCATTTTTGGCGAAAAAGCATCCGATGTTAAGGACACTAGTTTACGCGTGCAAGCGGGTATTTCCGGAACCGTGATAGATGTGCAGGTGTTTACGCGAGAAGGGTTGCAACGTGATCAGCGTGCGCAACAGATCATTGACGATGAATTGAAACGTTACAAGAAAGATTTGGCGGATCAAATGCGCATCGTTGAGGCCGATGTATTTACCCGTCTCGGTAAATTGCTGTTAGGCAAGGTGGTTAATGGAGGGCCTAAAAAATTGGTTAAGGGCACCAAGTTGACCAAGGATTACCTGTCTAGCTTGGAGCGTCATCAGTGGTTTGATATACGTCTCGCGAGTGAAGATACGGCATCGCAATTGGAACAGGTCAAAGAAGGTTTGGCACAGAAGCGTTTGGAATTCGATGCGGCATTTGAATTAAAGAAGCGCAATTTAACTCAAGGCGATGAGCTGCAAGTTGGTGTGCAGAAAATGGTTAAGGTGTATGTGGCGGTGAAACGCCGTTTACAGCCTGGCGATAAGATGGCGGGTCGTCATGGTAATAAAGGTGTGGTGTCACGCATTGTACCGGTAGAGGATATGCCTTACATGGCCGATGGCACACCTGTTGATATCGTACTGAACCCACTTGGTGTTCCATCACGTATGAATGTGGGGCAAATATTGGAAACTCATTTGGGTTGGGCAGCCAAGGGTTTGGGAAATAAAATTGGTAAAATGCTGGAATCACAAGCTAAGATTGAAAAAATACGCACATTCCTTGGTAAGATTTATATGCATGACCAAGCTGCGGAGATCGCCGAGTTCAGTGATGAGGAGGTGTTAGACCTGTGCCGTAATCTGAGCGGAGGTGTGCCCTTCGCCACGCCAGTGTTTGATGGCGCGAATGAAGATGAAATTAAGGATATGTTAGAGCTAGCAGATTTACCGCGTTCTGGGCAGATAACGCTATACGACGGGCGTACTGGGGTTGCATTTGACCGATCGGTCACAGTTGGTTATATGCATGTACTGAAGCTGAACCACTTGGTGGATGACAAGATGCACGCGCGTTCCACCGGCCCATATAGCTTGGTAACGCAGCAACCGTTGGGCGGTAAGGCGCAGTTCGGTGGTCAGCGTTTCGGTGAAATGGAAGTGTGGGCGCTGGAAGCGTATGGCGCAGCCTACACGTTGCAGGAAATGCTTACGGTCAAATCAGATGACGTGGCCGGACGCACTAAAATTTACGAGAGCATTGTCAAGGGCGATCACAAGATTGATGCCGGCATGCCGGAGTCGTTCAATGTATTAACCAAGGAAATCCGCTCCCTGGGCATTGATATCGATCTTGTTCGTCATCGAGAGTAGAGCGTGGCGCGTTCTGAGCGCCGCTCAAGATTGGTGCGCCGGGCGCACCCTACATTGCTGCCGAATATTTAGGAGTTACATATGAAAGCATTGCTGGATTTGTTCAGGCAAGTTACGCAGAAGGAGGAGTTCGACGCGATTAAGATCGGGTTGGCCTCACCGGAGAAAATTCGTTCTTGGTCCTACGGCGAAGTGAAAAAGCCGGAAACCATTAACTACCGAACTTTCAAGCCGGAGCGGGATGGTTTGTTTTGTGCCAAAATTTTTGGTCCAACTAAAGATTATGAGTGCTTATGCGGTAAGTATAAACGTTTGAAGCATCGTGGGGTGATCTGCGAGAAATGTGGTGTGGAAGTAACGCTATCTAAAGTGCGCCGCGAACGGATGGGGCATATTGAGCTGGCAAGTCCGGTAGCGCATATTTGGTTTTTAAAGTCATTGCCGTCCCGTTTGGGAATGGTGCTGGATATGACGTTACGCGACATAGAGCGCGTACTTTATTTCGAGGCTTATGTAGTGACCGATCCTGGGATGTCCACGCTCGAGCGCGCTCAATTACTTTCCGAAGATGATTATCTAGCCAAGCTGGAAGAGTATGGTGATGAGTTTTCTGCAGTAATGGGGGCGGAGGGCATACGCGCGCTCTTACACGCGTTGGATGTGCCAGCTGAGGTGGAAAAGCTGCGCGCTGATCTTGAAGCGACCAGCTCCGAAACCAAAATCAAAAAATATGCAAAGCGATTGAAGATTCTTGAGGCATTTTTAGTTTCGGGCATCAAGCCCGAGTGGATGATTATGTTGGTGTTGCCCGTGTTGCCGCCAGAATTACGTCCTTTAGTGCCGTTGGATGGCGGTCGTTTTGCGACTTCTGATTTGAATGATTTGTATCGTCGTGTAATTAACCGGAATAACCGTTTGAAACGCCTTTTGGAGTTGAAAGCGCCGGAAATTATTGTGCGTAACGAAAAGCGTATGTTGCAGGAATCAATTGATTCGTTGCTGGATAATGGCCGCCGCGGCAAGGCAATGACTGGTGCCAACAAGCGTCCACTGAAGTCGCTTGCTGACATGATTAAAGGTAAAGGTGGCCGCTTCCGTCAGAATTTGTTGGGCAAGCGTGTAGATTATTCCGGTCGTTCCGTAATTGTTGTGGGTCCGCAACTGAAATTGCATCAGTGCGGTTTGCCTAAAAAATGGCGCTGGAGCTATTCAAGCCATTCATTTTCCATAAGCTGGAAATTCTCGGGCTGGCTACAACCATTAAGGCGGGCAAGCGTATGGTGGAAGCGGAAGAACCAGTTGTGTGGGATATCCTGGAAGATGTCATCCGTGAACATCCAGTACTGTTGAATCGAGCGCCTACGCTGCATCGTCTCGGTATCCAGACGTTCGAGCCGATACTGATCGAAGGCAAAGCAATTCAGTTGCATCCATTGGTTTGTACAGCTTTCAACGCCGATTTCGACGGTGACCAGATGGCCGTGCATGTGCCATTGTCGTTGGAAGCGCAGATGGAATGCCGTACCTTAATGCTGGCCTCTAATAATGTTTTGTCGCCCGCCAATGGCGAGCCTATCATTGTTCCGTCGCAGGATATCGTGCTGGGGCTGTACTATATGACGCGCGAAAAAATCGGTGCGCTGGGCGAGGGTGCATTGTTTGCTGATGTGTCTGAAGCGCTACGAGCTTATGAGTCTGGTCATGTAGATCTGCATGCCAAGGTAGTCGTACGCATTAAAGAAATAGGCTTGGATGAAAACAATGAGCGTCAGGAAAAACGTACTCGCTATGAAACTACCGTGGGACGTGCCATTCTGTCAGATATTTTGCCAGCTGGTTTGCCGTTCAGTCTAGTCAATAAAGCATTAAAAAAGAAAGAAATCTCTCGTTTGATTAACACCAGTTTCAGTCGTTGTGGTTTGCGCAACACCGTGATCATGGCTGACAAGTTAATGACCACCGGTTTTACTTATGCTACCCGCGCCGGTATTTCTATTTGCTTGGACGACATGTTGGTGCCACCGCAAAAAAATGAGTTAATTAACGCGGCAGGAAAAGAGGTTCGAGAAATTGACGTGCAGTACACATCTGGTTTGGTAACTCAGGGCGAACGTTACAACAAGGTAGTTGACATCTGGGGTCGCACGGGTGATCTAGTAGCCAAGGCTATGATGGATCAACTAGGTAGTGAGCCGGTGATAGACCGTGTCAGCGGCAAACAGCTTGCTGATAAAAAAGGCAAAGTAGTGATGCAGGAGTCTTTCAATTCCATTTATATGATGGCAGATTCTGGTGCGCGCGGTTCTGCGGCTCAGATTCGTCAATTAGCAGGTATGCGTGGCCTGATGGCTAAGCCGGATGGTTCTATCATTGAAACCCCGATTACCGCTAATTTTCGCGAGGGGCTAAATATGCTGCAATACTTTATTTCTACCCATGGTGCGCGAAAAGGTTTGGCCGACACTGCATTGAAGACCGCGAATTCTGGTTATCTAACGCGTCGATTGGTAGACGTGACCCAGGATTTAGTGGTGGCTGAGGAAGATTGTGGCACTAGCAATGGTGCTGCAATGAAGGCCTTGGTTGAAGGAGGCGAGGTGATTGAAGCATTGCGGGAGCGCATACTAGGCCGTGTTGCTAGCAAGGATATCGTCAACCCAGAAAGCAGCGAAACTTTATATGAAGCGGGCACTCTGCTGGATGAAGATATGGTGGAACGCATTGAGTCGCTGGGTGTTGACGAAGTTCACGTGCGGACGCCCCTAACATGTGAAACTCGCTATGGTTTGTGCGTCAAATGTTATGGTCGCGACTTAGGTCGAGGTGGTCCTGTGACGGTAGGTGAGGCAGTTGGTGTAATTGCCGCGCAGTCAATCGGCGAACCAGGTACCCAATTGACCATGCGTACCTTCCACATTGGTGGCGCAGCATCGCGTACTGTGGTGGCTAGTCAGGTCGAAGGCAAATCTAATGGCCATGTGAAATACAGCGCAAATATGCGTACCGTCAAATACACGAGATGAATTAGTAGTGGTGGCACGTAGTGGTGAAATAATGGTTACCGATGATCATGGACGCGAGCGCGAGCGTCACAAGGTGCCATATGGCGCGATGTTGACCGTGCCTGAGGGCAGCCTGGTTCGCGCAGGCGAAGTGCTGGCTACATGGGATCCCCATACCCGTCCTATTATTACCGAATATGCCGGTCGGGCGCGTTTTGAAAATGTAAAAGAGGGTGTGACTGTTACTAGGGAGATTGATGAAGTAACTGGATTGTCAACCCTTGTGGTGGATCCTAAGCTTGCTGGTACGCAAGGCAAGGGTGTGCTGCGACCATTGGTACGATTGCTCGACGCGGAAGGTCACGAGATCAAAATTGCTGGTACAGAATTACCAATTTCAGTGACTTTTCAGACGGGTTGTATTATCACCGTGGAAGATGGTCAGCATGTTGGCGTGGGTGAGGTGCTGGCACGTATTCCGCAAGAAAGCAGCAAAACACGTGATATTACTGGGGGTCTTCCGCGCGTGGCGGAGCTTTTTGAGGCGCGTTCGCCCAAGAATGCGGGCATGTTAGCGGAAGTTACCGGAACGGCATCGTTCGGTAAGGATACCAAGGGTAAGCAACGTTTGGTTATCACCGACATGGAAGGTGTGGCGCATGAATTTCTGATTACTAAAGACAAACATGTGTTAGTACACGATGGACAAATGGTGACCCAAGGCGAAATGATTGTGGATGGTCCGCGCGACCCACATGACATTTTGCGCTTGCTGGGCGTGGCAGCGCTGGCGCGTTACATTGCCGACGAAGTACAGGATGTGTACCGCCTGCAGGGCGTTAAGATTAACGACAGGCATATCGAAGTGATAGTGCGCCAGATGTTGCGCCGAGTGCAAATTGTGGATGAGGGTGATACTAAGTTCATTCCAAAAGAGCAGGTGGAGCGTGCAGATTTACTGCAAGAGAATGAGCGTGTTGAGAAAGAAGGCAAGCAGCCGGCAACCTATGAATACATGCTGCTGGGAATTACCAAGGCTTCATTGTCTACTGATTCGTTTATTTCTGCGGCATCTTTTCAGGAAACTACGCGTGCTGACCGAAGCCGCGATTATGGGTAAAAGAGATGAGTTGCGTGGGCTAAAGGAAAATGTCATTGTAGGCCGATTGATTCCGGCTGGTACAGGCTTGGCTTATCATGCCGCGCGGAGAAAGCAGCGGCTAGGGACGGGTACGGTAGCGATGAAGTTGAGTGAAGAAGGGGAGCGGGTTACAGAAGTGCAGGATAATCAGCCTGCTTGACAGTTTTAGTATCTTTCAATAGAATGCGCGGTCTTTTTGCCCATCCATGGCTGGGAAAAGTAGTGTCGCTTATAAGGTTATTTTTTATATAGTTGATAAGTAAAATTTTTAGGAAAATTTAGATAATGCCAACCATCAACCAATTAGTGCGTAAACCTCGTGTTTCCGAGCCTGAGAAAAGTAAAGTTCCTGCTCTGGGCGGGAGTCCGCAAAAGCGGGGGGTGTGTACTCGTGTGTACACTACCACGCCAAAGAAGCCAAACTCTGCCTTGCGTAAGGTTGCTAAGGTTCGGTTAACCAATGGTTTTGAGGTTATCTCATACATTGGTGGTGAGGGTCATAACTTGCAAGAGCACTCGGTGGTGCTTATACGTGGCGGCCGTGTAAAGGACTTGCCTGGTGTGCGTTATCACATGGTGCGTGGTAGTTTGGATACTGCAGGTGTGAAAGACCGTAAGCAGTCCCGTTCTAAGTATGGTGCTAAGCGCCCAAAAAAGGCTTAGCGTGCCGCTAGCCTGTAGTTTGAATTCGTCAGTTAACATGAGGTTTTAAGATATGCCAAGACGTAGAGAAGTTCCAAAGCGCGAAATCCTTCCGGATCCAAAATATGGTAACCAAGATCTTTCTAAGTTCGTTAATGTTTTGATGGCGGCGGGTAAGAAATCTGTTGCCGAGCGTATTCTTTACGGTGCTTTGGATCAAATTGTTAAAAAAAGTGGTAAGGATCCGATCGAGGTATTTAATTTGGCGATGGCCAATGTTAAGCCTCAGGTTGAGGTAAAAAGCCGTCGTGTTGGGGGGGCTAATTATCAGGTTCCTGTCGAGGTTCGTCCTTCGCGCCGAATGGCATTGGCTATGCGTTGGCTCAAAGATTTTGCACGTAAACGCGGTGAAAAATCGATGGGTATGCGGCTGGCTGGCGAATTGCTTGATGCGTCAGAAAGCCGTGGAGGCGCAGTTAAAAAACGTGAAGAAGTTCATCGTATGGCTGAGGCAAATAAAGCCTTTTCGCACTTCCGTTTCTAGAAATTTATCGGCCGTTTTTGAAAGTTTTATAAATTAGGTAATTTATTGTGGCACGGAAAACATTAATCGAGCGATATCGAAATATCGGCATTAGCGCGCATATAGATGCGGGCAAAACCACGACTACTGAACGTGTTTTGTTTTACACGGGTGTGTCGCACAAAATCGGCGAAGTGCATGATGGCGCCGCAGTGATGGACTGGATGGAGCAAGAGCAGGAGCGGGGTATTACCATTACGTCGGCGGCGACGACTTGTTACTGGAAAGGAATGGATTCCAGTTTGCCTGAACATCGTATTAATATCATTGACACGCCGGGGCACGTTGATTTCACTATTGAAGTTGAGCGATCAATGCGTGTATTGGATGGTGCATGTATGGTGTATTGCGCCGTGGGTGGTGTGCAACCGCAGTCCGAAACGGTGTGGCGTCAAGCCAATAAATATGGTGTGCCGCGTTTGGCTTTTGTTAATAAGATGGATCGCTCGGGTGCGAATTTTTATAATGTTTACGAGCAAATGCGTACTCGTTTGCGTGCCAATGTGGTGCCGATTCAATTGCCGATTGGAGCGGAGGAAAAGTTTGAGGGTGTGATTGACTTGGTGCGGATGAAGGCGATTTACTGGGATGAGGCTTCTCAAGGCATGAAGTTTGAGTTGCGTGATATCCCCGCCAATCTGGTGGCATCAGCGCAAGAGTGGCGTGCGAAGATGGTGGAAAGTGCGGCCGAAGCAACCGAAGAGATAATGAATAAGTACCTTGAGGATGGTGACTTGTCCGAGGCTGAGATTAAGCAATGTTTGCGTATCCGTACCATTGCTGGCGAAATAGTCCCGATGTTATGTGGTTCTGCCTTCAAAAATAAGGGGGTGCAGGCTATGTTGGATGCGGTTGTTGACTATCTGCCTGCACCTACTGATATTCCGTCTGTTAAGGGGGAGTTGGAAAATGGGGTGATAGGGGAGCGTAAGGCGAATGACGATGAGCCGTTCTCTGCGCTGGCATTTAAAATCATGACAGATCCATTTGTGGGGCAGTTGATTTTTTTCCGCGTGTATTCTGGTCAGTTGAAAGCGGGTGATACAGTCTACAATCCGATCAAAGGTAAAAAAGAGCGCATTGGCCGAATCCTGTTGATGCATGCTAATGAGCGAGAAGAGATCAAAGAGGTTTTTGCGGGTGATATTGCAGCTGCGGTAGGCTTAAAAGAGGCCACTACGGGTGAGACTTTGTGTGATCCAGCCGATGTGATTACGTTGGAGCGTATGGTATTCCCTGAACCAGTGATACATATTGCTGTTGAGCCGAAGACAAAGGCTGATCAAGAAAAAATGGGCATGGCGTTGAATCGTTTGGCAAAAGAAGATCCATCTTTCCGTGTTCATACTGACTTAGAGTCCGGTCAGACTATTATTTCTGGCATGGGTGAGTTGCATTTAGAAGTTTTGGTTGAACGGATGAAGCGTGAATTTAGTGTGGAGGCGAATGTTGGTGCACCGCAGGTGGCTTACCGTGAAGCGATACGTAAGATGGTTGAGGTTGAGGGTAAGTTTGTTAAGCAATCTGGTGGTCGTGGCCAATTTGGTCATGTATGGTTAAAAATTGAGCCGAATGAAACGGGTAAAGGCTTTGAGTTTGTTGATGCTATCAAGGTGGGTCAGTTCCGCGGGAATTTATCCCGGCAGTACAAAAGGTTTGGGAAGATACCTTGCCGAATGGTGTGTTAGCTGGTTTCCCTGTGGTGGATGTTAAAGTTACTCTTTTCGACGGCTCCTACCAGTGACGTGGATTCAATGAAAATGCATTTAGATGGCTGCTTCGATGGGCTTTAAGGATGGTATGCGTAAGGCTAGTCCAGTGTTGCTGGAGCCGATGATGTCGGTCGAGGTGGAAACGCCGGAGGATTATACCGGTACGGTGATGGGGGATTTGTCATCGCGCCGCGGTATGGTTCAAGGAATGGATGACATGATTGGCGGTGGAAAAATCGTTAAGGCCGAAGTGCCCTTGGCGGAGATGTTTGGCTATTCTACTGCGTTGCGTTCCGCAACCCAGGGTCGGGCTACATATACAATGGAATTTAAGCATTATACCGAAGCGCCAAAAATGTGGCTGAAGCGGTGATGAGTAGTAGGAAATAATTTTTGAATAACTCATGAATCGTCAAATAATCAAGGAACTTTAAATCATGGCAAAGAGTAAATTTGAGCGTACCAAGCCGCACATTAATGTGGGTACAATTGGTCACGTTGATCATGGCAAAACTACCCTGACTGCGGCGATTACCACGGTGCTATCCAAGAAATTTGGTGGCGAAGCCAAAGCTTATGATCAGATTGATGCGGCGCCGGAAGAAAAGGCACGCGGCATCACCATTAACACCGCTCAGTCGAGTATGAGACGTCTGGACGTCATGCCCACGTTGACTGTCCTGGTCACGCGGATTACATCAAAAACATGATTACTGGCGCTGCGCAAATGGACGGAGCCATTCTGGTTGTGTCTGCCGCCGACGGCCCTATGCCGCAAACGCGTGAACATATTCTGCTGGCCCGTCAAGTGGGCGTACCTTACATCATTGTCTACATGAATAAGGCCGACATGGTAGATGACCCGGAGCTGCTTGAATTGGTTGAAATGGAAGTACGAGAACTGCTTACCAAGTATGATTTTCCTGGTGACGACACCCCGATTATAATCGGCAGTGCTTTTTCGTTTGGCCGAAGCGCTGGATGCCTACATACCGCAACCTATGCGCGTCATGGATGGAACTTTCTTGATGCCCGTTGAAGACGTTTTTTCTATCTCTGGCCGAGGTACCGTGGTGACTGGTCGGGTTGAGCGTGGCGTCATCAAAGTGGGTGAAGAAATTGAAATCATTGGCCTCAAGCCTACTATTAAAACCATTTGTACCGGCGTTGAAATGTTTCGCAAGCTACTCGACCAAGGTCAAGCTGGGGATAACGTTGGTATACTGTTGCGCGGCACGAAGCGTGAAGAAGTTGAACGTGGTCAAGTTCTGGCTAAACCTGGTTCCATTACTCCGCATACTAAATTTTCAGCCGGAATTACGTGCTCAGTAAGGATGAAGGTGGGCGTCACACCCCATTCTTTCAGGGTTACCGTCCACAATTTTACTTCCGGACTACTGACGTGACGGGCGCAGTTGAGCTGCCAGCTGGCACTGAGATGGTGATGCCGGGAGACAATGTATCGGTGACGGTGAGTTTGATTGCCCCAATTGCGATGGAAGAAGGCTTGCGTTTTGCTATACGTGAGGGGGCGTACCGTCGGTGCAGGTGTAGTGGCTAAGGTGATTGAGTAAATGTGTATGTAATAAGATGTTATATTATTGTACAATAATCAGTTGATTTGCAATTATGGCGATAGCTACCGAAAAATAAAGTAAAAAATTTATGAAAAATCAAAATATTCGTATACGCTTAAAAGCATTTGATTATCGTCTGATTGATCAGTCCGCCTCTCGCATCGTAGAGACTGCGAAGCGTACTGGTGCGGTCGTGAAAGGTCCCATTCCTTTGCCTACTAAAATTGAGCGCTTTGATGTTTTGCGTTCTCCACATGTCAATAAGACTTCGCGTGATCAATTTGAGATTCGTACGCATTTGCGTATGTTAAATATAGTTGATCCGACTGAGAAAACTGTAGATGCGTTAATGAAGCTGGATTTGCCTGCGGGCGTAGACGTTGTAATAAAGTTACAGTAGTTGTGGGTAAGTGAATCGGCTGGCCAATTGTAGTCAGCCCCTTAAAAAGGATATAAAAATGAGCTTAGGACTTATTGGTCGAAAGATCGGTATGACCCGCATTTTTACCGATGACGGAGTGTCTCTGCCGGTGACAGTGTTGGACGTATCAAATAATCGAATTACTCAAATTAAAACCATTAATACTGATGGCTATACTGCGCTTCAGGTTGCGTTTGGTGTGCGTCGTGCAACCCGCGTAACGAAAGCGGCTTCAGGTCATTTTGCTAAGGCAGGGGTGGCGGCAGGTAGTATGCAAAAAGAGTTTATTGTTACCCCGGGCGAATTGAGTGCTCTGCAGGCGGGTAGTACGCTAAGCGCAGATTTATTTAAGATTGGCCAAAAAGTGGATGTGACTGGCGTTACTCTTGGCAAGGGTTTTAGTGGTGTAATTAAGCGTTATCATTTTAGTTCTGGTCGTGCTACGCACGGTAATTCAAAATCTCACAATGTGCCTGGCTCTATTGGGATGGCGCAAGATCCGGGTCGTGTGTTTCCGGGTAAGCGCATGTCTGGGCACTTGGGTGATGTGCAGCGTACTGTGCAAAACCTCAAAATAGTCCGCATCGACATCGATCGTCAGCTATTGTTGATAATGGGTGCTGTTCCTGGCTCCAAAGGGGAGGGGACGTTATTGTGCGTCCAGCAGTAAAGTAAAGGCAGGTGCATAATGGAACTTAAGGTTATTGATGGTAAAGGCCTGGTGAGCGCCAGTATGTCCGCCTCCGATGAGCTGTTTGGTCGCGAATATAACGAGGCGTTGATTCATCAGGTGGTGATCGCATATCAGGCCAATGCTCGTTTTGGCAATAGCAAGCAAAAAGGTCGTAGTGAAATTGCGAAGAGCACGCGTAAACCTTGGGCGCAAAAAGGGACTGGCCGTGCCCGTGCTGGTATGGCATCTAGCCCGTTGTGGCGTGGCGGCGGCAAAATTTTTCCGAGCAGTCCGGACGAGAATTTTACTCAAAAGGTTAACCGTAAGATGTATCGTGCTGGTTTGGCCTCTATTCTCTCGCAATTGGTACGCGAAGATCGCTTGACGGTGATTGACAGTCTGATAATTGAGGCACCAAAGACCAAGCTTTTAGCAAAAAAGATGATGGATATAGGTTTTGATTCAACGCGTGTGCTGATTATTGTTAATGATATTGATGACAATCTATATTTGTCCTCGCGTAATTTACCAAATGTGCTTGTTAGAGGCTTATAAGGCAGATCCAGTAAGTCTGGTGCGCTCTCAAAAGGTGCTTGTGACACTTGATGCCATGAGGAAATTTGAGGAGGTGTTGGCATGAGCAATCAAAAATTCAGCCAAGAGCGCTTAATGAACGTGTTGCAAGCTCCGCAGCTATCTGAAAAAGCTACGTTTGTTGCTGAGAAATACGAGCAAGTAATTTTTCGTGTTAATTCTACTGCGACGAAGCCAGAAATTAAAGCTGCTGTCGAGTTGATGTTTAAAGTGGATGTGGAGAGCGTTCAGGTTGCCCTGGTCAAGGGTAAGCAAAAACGCTTTGGCAAGTTCATGGGCCGGCGTAAAGATTGGAAGAAGGCATATGTATGCCTCGCGCTTGGTCAGAAAATCAATTTTTCTGAGAGTGAGCAAGGATAATATGGCACTAATTAAACTTAAACCAAGCTCTCCAGGGCGGCGCGCTGTCGTGCGTGTGGTCAATAGTGATTTGTATAAAGGTAAGCCACACGCGCCGTTGTTGGAAAAAGAACAGAACGGCCGGTCGTAACCATAATGGGCACATCACTGTCCGTCATATGGGTGGTGGGCACAAAAAGAATTATCGCATAATTGACTTTAAGCGTGATAAAGATAGTGTCTCGGCTATAGTTGAGCATTTGGAATATGACCCAAATCGCAGCGCGCATGTGGCGCTCTTGTGCTACGCCGATGGCGAGCGTCGTTACATTGTGGCTCCAAGGGGGGTGATGGTAGGTTCTCAGCTGGTCAGCGGATCGGAAGCTCCAATTAAAGCGGGGAATGCCTTGCCATTGCGTAATATTCCGGTGGGCTCGACTATACACTGCATTGAAATGATGCCAGGTAAAGGCGCGCAGTTGGCACGTTCGGCTGGGACTTCAGTGCAGTTGTTGGCACGTGAGGGCGGTTACGCGCAATTGCGTTTGCGCTCAGGCGAAATTCGTAAGGTTCATGTGGATTGTAAGGCGACTATAGGTGAAGTGGGCAATGCTGAGCATAGTTTGCGGTCTATCGGTAAGGCCGGTGCAATGCGTTGGCGTGGAGTGCGTCCGACTGTGCGTGGTGTGGCAATGAATCCGGTAGATCATCCGCATGGGGGTGGCGAAGGAAAGACTGCCGCTGGTCGTAATCCGGTCAGTCCATGGGGTGTGCCGGCTAAAGGCTTCCGCACGCGTCGTAATAAGTTCACTATGGTCATGATAGTCCTCTGCCGCTTTCAGACTTAAGTGTTAAAAATATGTCACGTTCGATTAAAAGGTCCGTTCGTTGACGCTTACTTAATAAAAAAATTGAAACAGTGCGCGCGAACAGTGATAAGCGGCCAGTGAAAACGTGGTCGCGTCGCTCTACAGTTCTTCCCGAATTTGTTGGTTTAACCATTGCTGTTCATAACGGTAAGCGGCATATTCCTGTATATATCTCCGAGAATATGGTGGGTCACAAGCTGGGTGAATTTTCGTTGACTCGCACTTTCAAAGGACATGCCGCTGATAAAAGCAGTAGTCAAGAAAAAATAAGGAGGCATGATGAATACAGTTGCGGTAGTGAGAGGAGTTCGTCTTTCGGCTCAAAAAGGTCGTTTGGTAGCGGATCAAATTCGTGGCTTACCAGTTAATAAAGCCTTAAATACACTAGCTTTTAGTCCAAAAAAAGCTGCTGTAATTATTAAAAAGGGCTTGGAGTCTGCGGTCGCTAATGCTGAGCATAATAATGGTGCTGACATTGATGATTTAAAGGTTGCTACTATCTATGTAGATAAAGGCGCATCGCTAAAAAGAACATCTGCTCGCGCTAAGGGGCGAGGTAATGGTATCGAAAAACAGACCTGTCACATTACGATTATTGTCGGGAGCTAAAACAGATATGGGACAAAAAATTCATCCAATCGGTTTCCGATTGAGTGTTCGGAAAAGCTGGACTTCAAAGTGGTATGCTAACAGCAAGAATTTTGCTGGAATGCTTCTTAAGGATATAGAGGTGCGCAGTTACCTGAAAAAAAGACTTTTTGGTGCGGGTGTGTCAAAGATCGTCATTGAGCGACCAGCCAAAAATGCTAAAATTACAATTTATACAGCTCGTCCTGAGTGTTGTGATTGGTAAAAAGGTGAAGATATTGAAGCCCTGCGGGCTGAATTGAGAAGGCGTATGGAATTGCCCGATGTTGCGCTTAATATTGAAGAGGTGCGAAAACCCGAAATTGATGCTCAGTTAATTGCGGAAAGTATTACGTCGCAGCTGGAAAAGCGCATCATGTTTCGTCGTGCTATGAAACGGGCTATGCAAAATGCAATTCGTCTTGGCGCTCAAGGTATAAAGATTATGAGTGCTGGCCGCCTTAACGGAATTGAAATTGCACGAACTGAGTGGTATCGTGAAGGACGAGTTCCACTACATACTTTGCGTGCTGATATTGACTATGGTACCGCCGAGGCTAAAACGACTTATGGTATTATCGGGGTCAAAGTTTGGGTTTATAAAGGTGATCATGTTGAATTAGAAGACGTGTCTTTGCCGATAGTGTCTGAACCTGAAAAAGAGGTAGAAAGTCGGGGCGAAACATGCTACAGCCAGCTAGAAGAAAATATCGCAAGGAGCAAAAGGTCGTAATACTGGGGTCGCTACACGGGGTAATAAGGTTAGCTTCGGTGAGTTTGGCCTTAAGGCTGTTGCTCGCGGTCGTTTGACGGCTCGTCAGATTGAAGCGGCGCGGCGCGCAATGACTCGTTACATTAAACGTGGTGGACGAATTTGGATTCGCATTTTTCCGGATAAGCCGATTTCTCAAAAACCTGCTGAGGTACGTATGGGTAACGGTAAAGGTAGTCCAGAGTATTATGTTGCCGAAATTCAGCCTGGTAAAATGTTATATGAAATGGATGGCGTGGATGAGTTAATAGCTCGGGAAGCGTTTCGCTTAGCTTCTGCTAAGTTGCCTATTGCCACTACGTTTGTAATTAGACAGGTAGGAGCATAATACAATGAAAGCTGATGAATTAAGAGTGAAATCAATAATGGATTTAAATAATGAGTTGTTGTCTTTAACCAAGGCTCAATTTGGCTTGCGTATGCAGGTGGCAACACAGCAGTTGAGTAACAATAGTCAGCTTCGCAAAATTCGTCGAGACATTGCTCGTGTGAAAACTATATTGACTGAAAAAGGTACTCAATAATGAGTGTAATAAATTTAAAACGAACGCTTACTGGTGTGGTTGTAAGCAATAAAATGGACAAAACCGTTACCGTACTGGTTGAGAGAAAGATTAAACATTCTTTGTTGGGTAAAGTCTTGCGTGTTTCAAAAAAATATCATGCTCATGATGAAAATAATGAGTTTCTTCAGGGTGATTTGGTATTTATTGAAGAATGTCGGCCATTGGCTAAAACTAAAAGTTGGCGTGTGACTAAATTGGCAGAAAAATCTCAAGCGGCTTAACACTGGATTTTTGTTAAAATTTGACAATTTAATAGTGTTTATTGCTTGCCTTATTTGACAATATTGCATATACTACGAATCTTCGTTTCACTGCTGCTCTGTTTGGCAGCGATCTAACCCAAACGGGTTCCAAAACTAGCCGTTAATAATACGGATAAAGTTGGAGTATAAATTATGATACAAATGCAATCTATTTTGACTGTTGCTGATAATACCGGTGCGCGTTCAGTAATGTGCATCAAAGTGTTAGGTGGTTCAAAATGTCGGTACGCGGCTATAGGGGATGTAATTAAAGTTAGCATAAGAGATGCTGCGCCCCGTGCTCGTGTAAAAAAAGGTGAGGTATATAGTGCGGTGGTGGTACGTACGGCTAAAGGTGTTCGTCGTCCAGATGGTTCTTTGATAAAATTTGATGGTAACGCTGCGGTTCTTTTGAATGCGAAGCTTGAGCCTATTGGCACTCGAATCTTTGGCCCGGTTACGCGTGAATTGCGTACTGAGCGGTTTATGAAAATTGTATCGCTCGCCCCTGAGGTTTTGTAAATGGCGGGGTGTTGTAAGCGATGGTGTAATGCAGTCTAAGGAATGGTCATGCGCAAAATTAAGAAAAATGATGATGTGATTGTTATTGCGGGAAAAGATAAAGGTGATCGTGGTAAGGTGTTGCGTGTGCTTGGTGATCGTTTGTTGGTAAGTGGCGTTAATATGGTTAAAAAGCATCAGAAGCCGAATCCTGTAAAGGGGTTGACCGGTGGTGTCGTGGCTATAGAGATGTCGATCCATGCCTCCAATGTTGCTATTTACAACGTGATGTCAAAAAAAGCTGATCGTGTGGGTGTTAAAACGTTAGAAGATGGTCGCAAAGTGCGCGTCTTTAAGTCGAGTGGTGATGTGATTGGCGTGTAAGGAGAGATAGCATGGCTCGTCTATATGATTTTTATAAGGGTACGGTGGCTCCAGAGTTGATGAAGCAATTTGGCTACAAGTCCATCATGGAAGTGCCGCGTATAGAAAAGATCACTCTAAATATGGGTGTGGGTGAGGCGATTGGTGATAAGAAGGTGCTGGAGCATGCGGTTGGTGATATGCAAAAATTGCTGGGCAAAAGCCGGTGGTGACTAAATCCAAAAAATCTATCGCAGGCTTTAAGATTCGTGAAAATTATCCTGTCGGGTGCAAGGTTACCTTGCGCAAAGTTCGTATGTATGAGTTTCTAGATCGTTTGGTGTCTGTGGCTATCCCGCGGATCCGCGATTTTCGTGGTATTTCTGGGAAAGCGTTTGATGGTCGTGGTAATTACAATATGGGCATCAAAGAGCAGATTATCTTCCCGGAGATTGAATATGATAAAATCGACGCGTTACGTGGCATGAATATTACTATTACTACTAGTGCAAAGACCGATGAAGAGGCGCGTGCGCTCCTTTTGGCTTTCAAATTTCCGTTGAAGAACTGAGGGCAAAATGGCTAAAGCAGCTGTCGTTAATCGCGAACAAAAACGTCGCGACATTGTAAAAAAATACTCTATTAAGCGTGCTGAGTTGTTGGCAACTATAATTAACGTTAAGTTGAGCGATGAAGATCGGTATGTCGCGCGTCAAAAATTGCAAGCGCTTCCGCGAAATTCTAGTCCTGTGCGTTTGCGTAATCGTTGTTCATTGACTGGACGTCCGCGTGGTGTTTTCAGTAAGTTTGGTCTGGGTCGTATCAAGTTGCGTGAATTTGTAATGCGTGGCGAGGTTCCTGGTGTAATTAAGGCAAGCTGGTAGGGGGTTGAACTATGAGTATGAGTGATCCGATCTCCGACATGCTGACGCGCATTAGAAATGCGCAGATGGCGGAAAAAATAAATGTAAAGATGCCATCTTCCAAATTAAAAGTGGCAATTGCCCAAGTGTTGCAAGATGAAGGTTATGTGGAAGGGTATAATGTCGCTAGCGTAGATGGTAAGTCTACGTTAGAAATTGGTCTGAAGTACTATGCGGGACGACCAGTCATTGAGAAGATTCAGCGCGTGAGTCGGCCTGGTCTGCGCATGTACAAAGGTTGCGATGATATACCTAATGTAATGAACGGCTTGGGTATTGCTATTGTGTCTACTTCAAAAGGGTTGATGACTGACCGCAAGGCGCGTGCCAATGGAATTGGTGGCGAAGTGTTGTGCATAGTCGCGTAACGGGGTAATTATGTCTAGAGTCGCTAAAAATCCTATAGTTTTGCCTGCTGGTGTCGAAGTTGCGCTGGTCGCTAATGAGGTTTCTGTTAAGGGCCCGTTAGGAACCATGAAGCAAGGGCTGAATAACGATGTTGTTGTGCGGTATGAGGGTAGGGAGTTGTTATGTAAGGCTAGTAATGAATCTGCGAAAGCGGATGCTATGTCTGGCACTATTCGTGCGCTGATTGCTAATATGGTACAGGGTGTGACCAAGGGTTTCGAGCGCAAGTTGACCTTGGTTGGCGTTGGTTATCGTGCCCAGGCCACTGGTGATACTCTTAATCTGACTCTTGGTTTTTCTCATCCTGTAGTTTATAAAGTCCCTGTTGGTGTGACTGTTTCGACGCCGACTCAAACTGAAGTTGTATTAAAAAGCACAAATAAGCAGCAGGTTGGTCAAGTCGCCGCTGAGATTCGCGCGTTTCGTGAACCTGAGCCCTATAAGGGTAAGGGGGTTCGTTATGCCGAAGAGGTGGTGAAATTGAAAGAAACTAAGAAAAAATAATTGGGGTTGATAATGTTTATCAAGGATGATGCGCGTCAGCGCAGAGCTCGTAAAACGCGTGCTAAAATTGCTGGTCAAAAATCGATTCGTTTGGCGATACGTCGCAGCAATTTACACATTTATGCTCAAGTAATTTCTGCTTGTGGCAGCAAAGTGTTAGTGAGTGCCTCTACTTTAGAGGTTGAGGTGCGAAAAGAATTTGCTAATGGGGGCAATATTGCAGCGGCCATATTGGTGGGGAAGCGTATCGCTGAAAAAGCCAAAAGCGCTGGTATTGCTGAAGTTGCTTTTGACCGTTCTGGCTATAAATATCACGGTCGCGTAAAAGCGCTTGCTGCTGCAGCGCGTGAGCATGGCTTGAAGTTCTAACTTGAGGTGAATGATGGCTAAAGCGCAGGGAAGAATGCAGCAATCAGAAGATCGTGGTGATGGTCTTATTGAAAAAATGATTTCGATCAATCGTGTAACTAAGGTGGTGAAGGGGGGGCGCATTATGGGATTCGCTGCGCTTACCGTGGTTGGAGATGGCGATGGTCGCATAGGTATGGGTAAGGGGAAATCTAAGGAAGTGCCGGTTGCTGTACAAAAATCGATGGAAGAGGCACGTCGAAAAATGATTAATGTTAATTTAAATAAGGGCACTTTACACCATACGGTGATTGGGCGTCATGGTGCTGCTAAGGTTTACATGCAGCCAGCATCGGAAGGTACGGGAATTATTGCAGGTGGTGCGATGCGTGCTGTGTTTGAGGCGGTGGGCGTGCATAACGTATTGGCTAAGTGTATTGGTTCAAGTAATCCATACAACGTAGTGCGCGCAACTCTTAATGGACTGCAGGCTATCAATTCTCCATCTGAAATTGCTGCCAAGCGTGGTATGAGCATTGAAGAAATTCAGGGGTGATGTAATGGTTCAGTCTCAACAAAAAGTCAAAACAACAGCTGGAATGCTTCACGTAACGCTGGTTAAAAGCGTGATTGGCACCAAAGAATCGCATCGTGCCTGTGTGCGTGGGTTGGGTTTGCGCCGTTTGAATCATACCGTCATGGTGGAAGATACGCCAGCTGTACGAGGCATGATTAATAAGGTTTATTATTTGGTTAAGTGCGAGGTATAAATGCAACTCAATAAAATTAAACCTGCAGAAGGCTCCACACACGTTAAGCGTCGCGTTGGGCGTGGTATTGGTTGCGGTCTGGGAAAAACTTGTGGTCGTGGTCATAAAGGTCAGAAATCGCGTTCTGGCGGTTTTCATAAGGTTGGGTTTGAGGGTGGTCAGATGCCGCTGCAACGTCGTTTGCCTAAGCGCGGTTTCATATCCTTGACTCGTTATGACAGCGCTCAAGTGCGCTTATCTGACCTGGAAAAAATGGCAGTTGATGTGATTGACTTGTTAGCATTGAAGCAAGCTGGGGTTATTCCTGCTATAGCACTGATCGCTAAAGTGGTGATGTCTGGCGAGATCAAGCGTTCCGTGAAATTACAAGGTTTGTTGCTTACCAAAGGTGCTCGTGCTGCTGTTCAAGCAGCTGGCGGTAGTATTGCAGAGTAATGGTGGGCTCTGTGGATGTGGTATCTAAAAAGCGTTTGAATAATGGAAAGTATGGTGATCTTGGCCGTCGTTTATGGTTTTTGTTGGGGGCGTTGATAGTTTATCGTATTGGTGCCCATATACCAGTTCCGGGCATTGATCCTGTCGTGCTAGCCGAATTGTTTAATTCGCAAAAGAGTGGCATTTTGGGCATGTTTAACATGTTTTCTGGCGGTGCTCTTTCGCGTTTTACGATTTTAGCGTTGGGCATAATGCCATATATATCTGCTTCTATTATTATGCAGCTGGCCACGCATGCTGTGCCGCATCTGGAGCAATTGAAAAAAGATGGTGAGGCTGGGCGTCGTAAGATTACTCAGTATACTCGTTACGGCACTTTGGTGTTGGCGTTGTTTCAGGCATTTGGTATGTCTGTAGCGTTGCAATCTCAGTCTGGCCTGGTTGTACACCCCGGTATTATGTTCCAGTTGACAACAGTCATAACATTGTTGTCCGGCACTATGTTTTTAATGTGGCTAGGGGAGCAAATTACTGAGCGTGGTTTGGGTAATGGGATTTCTTTGATTATTTTTGCCGGAATTGCTGCTGGATTACCTAATGCAATTGGTAGTACTTTAGAGTTGGCGCGGACGGGTGCATTTTCTATCCCGCTTGTGTTGTTGCTGTTGTTTGGTTCCGTTGGAATTACTGCTTTGGTGGTGTTTGTTGAGCGGGCCAGAGAAAATTCTTGTTAATTATGCCAAACGTCAGGTTGGAAATAAGATTTATGGCGGTCAAAGCTCACATTTGCCGCTGAAGGTAAATATTGCTGGAGTGATTCCGCCTATTTTGCTTCAAGCATTATTTTGTTCCCGGCTACTTTAGCGGGTTGGTCTGCTACCGGTCAAGGCCTGACTTGGTTGAAGGATTTTAGTGAAATGCTGTCGCCTGGTCAGCCTATATATGTGATGTTATATACATCAACGATTGTTTTCTTTTGTTTTTTTTATACCGCGCTAGTTTTTAATCCAAAAGAGACGGCGGAAACTTGAAGAAAAGTGGTGCTTTTTTGCCAGGTATTCGCCCGGGTGATCAGACAGCCCGCCATATTGAAAAAATTATTGTACGCCTAACTTTGGTTGGCGCGGTGTATGTGACGTTAGTCTGTTTGTTGCCGGAATTTTTGGTTGTAAAATGGAACGTGCCGTTTTACTTTGGTGGAACGTCGTTATTAATTATGGTGGTGGTAACCATGGATTTTATGGCGCAAGTTCAATCATATTTGATGACGCATCAATATGACAGTTTGTTAAAAAAGGCAAACTTTAAGGGCGGGTTGGTTCGCTGATGGCCAAAGAAGATGCGATGCAAATGCAAGGAGAGGTTGTTGAGTCTCTTCCTAATGCAACTTTTCGTGTGAAATTAGAGAACGGTCATGTCGTTTTGGGTCATATCTCAGGTAAAATGCGTATGCACTACATTCGTATTTTACCAGGTGATAAAGTTACAGTTGAACTGACTCCTTATGATCTGACTAAGGGCGAATTACGTTTCGCGCTAAGTAGTAGTTACCTGTAGAATTAAGGAGAGGGAATGAAAGTGCATGCGTCGGTAAAAAAGTGTGTCGTAATTGTAAAATAGTACGGCGTAAAGGGGTGGTACGCGTGATCTGTAGTAGTGATGCACGCCACAAGCAGCGCCAGGGCTAAGTGAGAGTGAGCTAAGCTTTCTCTCAGGTGGCAATTTTTAATGCCTTTTTAAACGATAGGGTAGTTGTATGGCTCGTATTGCAGGGGTAAATATTCCAAACCATCAGCACACTGTAATCGCGTTGACTGCGATCTACGGTGTAGGTGTCACTCGAGCGCGTAAAATATGTGCTGCTGTAGGGGTTAATGCCGCCACCAAAATAAAAGATCTCGCCGATGCAGAAATGGATAAGTTGCGCGACGAAGTTGCTAAATTTACTGTGGAAGGTGATTTGCGTCGAGAAATTTCGATGAATATAAAGAGGTTGATGGATTTGGGTTGCTATCGAGGTTTGCGTCATCGCCGTGGGTTGCCAGTGCGAGGTCAGCGAACCCGTACTAATGCGCGTACTCGCAAAGGTCCGCGCAAGTCTGTCGCTGGTGCCAAGAAGTAATTTCGAGAGGATTGATTATGGCTAAAACGAATGCGCGAGTGCGCAAGAAAGTAAAAAAGAACGTAGCCGAAGGTATTGCCCATGTGCATGCTTCATTTAACAACACTATTGTGACAATTACTGACCGCCAAGGGAATGCTTTGGCGTGGTCAACTAGTGGCAGTAATGGTTTTAAAGGTTCGCGTAAAAGTACACCGTTTGCAGCTCAAATTGCTGGTGAGACTGCTAGTAAGGCGGCTCATGAGTGTGGTGTGAAAAACCTTGAAGTGCGCATAAAAGGACCGGGTCCCGGTCGTGAGTCGGCGGTGCGTGCTTTAAATGCGGCAGGTTTTAAAATTACTAGCATTTCTGACATTACGCCAGTCCCACACAATGGTTGTCGTCCGCCAAAGAAGCGTCGTATCTAATTTTAGGAGATAGCCTTGGCTAGAAATCTTGATCCAAAGTGCCGTCAGTGCCGTCGTGAAGGCGAAAAACTGTTTTTGAAGGGCGAAAAATGTTTCACTGACAAATGTGGGTTGAGCGACGTGCTTATCCTCCGGTCAGCACGGGCAGAAGAAAAACACTCGGTTATCTGATTACGGTGGGCAACCCGGGAGAAGCAAAAAAGTGCGCCGTATTTATGGCGAGCTTGAGCACCAGTTCCGCTTGACTTATCGCTCTGCAGGAATACAGCGCGGTATCACTGGTGAAAATTTATTGCAATTGTTGGAATCTCGCCTAGATAATGTGTCTTATCGTATGGGTTTTGGTGCATCTCGTTCGGAGGCGCGTCAAGTAGTTCGTCACAATGGTATTTTGATAAATGGCAAACGCGTAAATATACCGTCCTATCAGGTTCGCGCTGGTGATGTGGTTGAGATAGCAGATAGTGCTAAGATGCAGCTACGAGTTAAGGCATCCTTGCAAGCAGCTGAGCAACGAGGTTTTCCTGAGTGGGTGGAGGTTGATTCTAAGGCTATGAAAGGTATATATAAATCTAAGCCCCAGCGTTCGGAATTGCCTGCATCAATTAATGAGCATCTTATTGTCGAGTTGTATTCCAAGTAATTTATGCGGAGTCGGATATGCACAACAATGATTTTCTGAAACCCCGCATTATCGAAGTGCAAAGAGTTTCTAGCATGCAAGCTAGAATTGTAATGGAGCCTTTTGAACGTGGCTATGGACATACACTTGGCAATGCTTTGCGTCGAATATTGTTGTCTTCTATGCCTGGCTATGCTCCAACAGAGGTAAAAATTGCTAGTGTTTTACATGAATATTCGTCTATTGATGGTGTGCAGGAAGATGTGGTTGAGATATTGCTTAATTTAAAGGGCCTAGTGATTAAGCTTCATAACTCTAACATGGCGATACTTACTCTTAAGAAAGAAGGTGTTGGTGTTGTGACGGCGGGTGCTATTACCGTTGATGCGGACACTGAGGTGATTAATCCATCACATGTCATTGCGCATCTGACTGCAGGTGGTAAGTTAGACATGGAAATTAAGGTTCAGCAAGGTAGAGGATATGTATCTGCTATTGCGCGTCAGGGTCCAATAGAAAATCGTGCAATTGGACATATTGCGCTTGATTCATCTTTTAGTCCAGTAAGTCGTGTTAGCTACGCGGTTGAAAGCGCGCGTGTGGAACAGCGCACAGATTTAGACAAACTAATAATGGAAATTGAAACTAATGGTGCCATTGATCCTGAAGATGCTATTCGTTATGCTGCTCGTATATTAGTCGATCAGTTTTCAGTATTTGCTGCACTGGAAGGAACACCAGCGCCTGTGGAAAAGCCACAAACTCCTAAGGTTGACCCGATGTTGTTGCGCCCCGTGGATGATTTGGAATTGACTCCGCGTTCTTCAAATTGCCTTAAAGCACAAAGTATCCATTATGTTGGTGATTTAATTCAGAATACTGAGAATGATTTGCTACGCACTCCTAACTTGGGCCGTAAGTCTTTGAATGAAATAAAACAGGTACTTGCTGAGCATGGTCTGTCATTGGGAATGAAATTGGAAAATTGGCCTGTGCCAATTGAGAAGTGAGAAAGGGTATTTATGCGTCATCGTTTAGGACTAAGAAAACTTAATCGTACTAGCAGTCATCGGTTGGCAATGTTACGCAACATGATTACTTCTTTGTTGCGTCATGAAGCTATAAAGACTACTTTACCCAAGGCAAAGGAATTGCGTCGTGTAGCTGAACCCATCTTGACTCTGGGTAAAACCCCTAGTTTGGCTAACAGGCGTTTGGCTTTTGATCGGTTGCGTGACCGTGAAATGGTTACTAAGCTGTTTGATGAGCTTGGCCCACGTTATGCAACTCGAAATGGTGGATATTCGCGTATTTTTAAATTCGGTTTTCGCAAAGGAGACAATGCACCAATGGCATTGATTGAATTATTAGATCGACCGTTGGATACTAAGTTGGTCGAAGCTGAATAAAATAATTAAGAGTAAACATGCAATTAAAGAGCAGGACTTGTTCTAATACTGTTCGGATAACTAAAAGTTCAGTTGAACTTAGCCATTGTCCCTACGTAAGTAGAAATAGAATCAAAGCAGTTTTGAATACCGGAGCCCAGTTAAGAGATTGCCTGTGTGCTAGTCTTTTGGCTAGAGTATATCCTGACTGAGTACATTCACAAATTCTTGATGAACACTGGCTGCAACAGCCAGTGAATACGCAACTCTCCGCCTGTTGCAGGCGTCTACTGCTGCATTGCCTCAGTTTCTACCCCGGGATTGGTCTATGCAAGTATTTGTTGTCATTGCGCAGGATTTCGTCTGAGGCGGTTCAGTCCGACATCTGCACGGTAGCCAAATTATCATCAGTAAACTGCGCAACAAAGATAGGCATGCGCCCGTTGTATATGTTGATGGCGCGTGCCTGTGTGCCGTTGGTTGGTCAGGCCCCGACAAATACCTAATCCATTTTGTGCGGGTTTGCGGCTCGTGGCGATTGATGGCGACAATTTCGAGGTGCCCCGAGATGAGGATGCTAACGTCAAGCAGCTTGGCTGCCCTGGCAGCCCCGGACGGGCATGTAGGCTACCCGTAGGCACACTAACCGTACTCGTGGAGTTATGCTTTCATGCCAATCGTGAGTGCCAACATTGGTTCTTATCGCACTAGCGAATGGGAAGTATGCCAAGGACTTCTTTTGAATTTGACTCTTGGCATGCTATGCATAGTTGACCGGGGATTAATGGCTACCGCTATTGGCAACAAGCACGCAAGACTGGTGCCATAATTATTATGGCGCTTACCGGATGAAATTAAATAACTTGATTAAGAGTGTAGAGTTGTTTGTAGCGTAATTGCGGGCGCGGATTCAATTCCCGCCATTCCACCGATAATCAAACCCAAAATGATCTCAGTAGTCCGACGTATATTTTAGGCACATTTTCAACATAGTTGACCAGGTTTTGCCATTGAGGGGAAATCGGATACTGCGGGTCATGTAGTTGAAATCGCTATTTATCGGCAGCCTTTAAGGCTTAAGCACTCACTATCATTTTTTCTCTCCATTCGCGCGCCGTTGTACCGAATTTTGTACGGAACGCGCGCGAGAAATGGGATGAGTTGTTAAACCCGCAGTTATATATAATTTGGCTAATTGTTAAATGCGATTTGGCCGGATCTTGTAGCGCTAATTTGCACGCGAGAAGGCGGCGTGTCCAGATCCATGCGCTGAATGTTTGCTCTTCTACTTTGAACAAGCGGTGGATATGAGCTGGCGAAATCTGCAGGGCTTGGGACACTTTTGGATCGACAATTCTGGATTATTGAGGTTTTTAAAGACGTACTGCTTGATCCGAGTTATGTGGAACAGTTCTAAGTTTGGCTTAGTTGTGTCGGCCTTGGTGGAAAATTCGGCCACGTTTGCAGCGAATATTTCGGCTAATGCATTTGCGGCGTGGGTTATGGTATGCGTGGACAAGGTTTCGAACGAGGTCTGAAAGTAACTGTCGGCCATCAAGGTTAGCAGCTTTGTTGTCGGGTTGTGACTATCAAAGGTAGTCGCTGTCAGTGCATCGATTGCCGGACTTATCGCCCGCATCATCTCTGCGGGAAAGATCAGCACGGTCTGTGAAAACGCGGCGTCAAATGTAAACCTTCGGCTTTGCCGGGGACTCCTAAGGACTCATTGAGCGCTACAATCGGCCTGATTCCACTGACTTGGCTAAAAGTTAGGAGAATCAAAAGAGAGAGTACCAGAGTCTTTGTCATACGAAGTGGGATTGTAAGAATGACTGGTATTTATCCTCAAAGGGGCGAAAGAAAGATTATTTTTAGGGCAATCCGCAAAACATCTTGGTGAGATATTCGAGAGTTGCGGAACAAAAAAGAATGTCGATTGTGGAAGGACACTTGATGCTGGATCCGTGCATATCCGCATCGGTATTCCACCGAAGCATTCGGTGTCGTGCACGTAATTTGTTATATCAAAGGCAAAGCGCGATATCGATAGCAAGACTGTTCGCAAGGCAAGCATAAGAAACTATACGGGTGAAAATTTTTGGGCAAACGAGGGCATTTTGTGACCACGATTGACTTGATCAAGAGATGGTCAGAGCGTACGTCAGAACTCAGGATACAGAAGACGCGTATTGTCGACCAGCCGAACTTTGAATAAAGTGAGCCAGCGCCTTTAGGCGCTTCATAATTTTGCCCCTTTGAGGGGCTAACAAAACTAAAGCCCCCGGCTTTGCCGGGGGATACTTACTGTTTAAGGAAACACTGATTTATTCCACTGCACCTCACTGAACTTCGCCACCATGATATAATTGCATCACTTTGATTATTAGTGATTAACGAGATGCAATCTGGCTTTTCTGAACTGGAGTATGCGGCAAAGAAGCGTGTGATACGGCGTGATCGTTTTCTGGCCGAAATTGAAGCGGTCACGCCTTGGTTATCCCTGACGAATGTCATTGCTCCGTATTTTCGAGGGCGCCGTCGGCCCTCGCCCGGCCGGTCGGGCGGAGCGGATCCTGCGTATCGGCGTGTTGCGAGCAGCGTTCGTACTTTCCTTCGGATGAAGCGACGGGAGATGCGCTTATTGAGTGCAGGCCATACGCCGCTTTGTCGGCATTGATTTGAATCGTGAAGCGGCACCGGACGTGAATAACCCTGTTCAAATTTCGCCATCTGCTGTCAGCGCATCAACTGACCGAACCCATTTAACGCGACTAACGCCTGTCTGGCTGAGAAGGGATTAGCTCTGTGTGAGGGTACCATTGTCGATACCACTGACCGCCGCACCTCCTTCGACCAAGAATATGAAAGGAACGTGATGCCGAGATGCACCAGCCCGAAAAGGCAATCAGTGGCATTTCGGCATGAAGGCGCACATTGGGGTTGACGCGCAGTCAGGGCTTGTCTATACCCCGCCGGTACGGCAGCCAATGTGCATGATGTGAACCCAGGCGCAGGCGCTGCGGCATGGCGATGAAACGGATGCGTTTGGTGATGCGGGTTATCAGGGCGTTGAGAAGCGTGAAGAGAATCCGGAGTTGTCCGTGACTTGGCATGTTGCGGATGCGGCCCCTCCAAACGTAAAGCGCCGGATAAGTCGGCCGTAGGCGAGCTGATGGAAAAACTTGAACATGCCAAAGCCAGTATTCGTGCCAAAGTCGAGCATCCATTCCATGTGGTGAAGAACCTGTTCAGGCACCGCAAGACCCGATACAAAGGGTTAGCTAGAACACCGCTCAGCTATTTGCGCTGTTTGGTCTTGCTAATTTGCGCTGGCGCCTGATGGCTGCGTATTTGAATACCGTCGCGCCCCAAATACGAAAAACGGGGAATAATGCAAGAATGGCGCAATTCAGGCAAAAATCGAGAATTTCACCCCGCATCCGGAAACCAAGGCCGGACTCTGCTAAGATGTGAATTATTCAGCGTTTTTAACTTATAGCGCCGGGCGCTCAGAGCCAGGGCCATGTCTCCTGAGAACGAGTCTTCGCCTCTCGGACCATCCCGCCGTACTTAAGTTGCCGCCTTGGCGCTGAATGTTCAGCAAAAATACTCTTCATCCGCTTGCGCTGTGAGCGGTGCCGTGCGCCACCATGCTGGGCACACGACTCCCTCTGTGAGAGAACCCGCTATTTTGCGTACTGGATGGATCCACGAAACTGCGCTTGGTCTGAAATCGGGAATTACACTCAACCCGAATTAAACGCTGACAGACTAGGAACAAGAGGAGAACGCTGATTTTTCCTTGTTAGATGAATTGGATTGGCAATTCATAGACCTCGACGGGAGATTTGCCGCCGCAGAGAGATCATCCGTGTGGTCTTGAACGAAGGTGAAAACCATCATCTCGATAGCTGGACTAAAGAATTGCTCGCCTACCTCGCAACGCGATGACACGTTATCATTATTGTGTTGCAACAAGTGCTGGCCAGATTACTGAGGTTAGCCTGACAAAGATCATTGCGGACTTATAAGTGCGTCGGTGAGCTGTCTTAATCAGAGACGGATAAAAGTATGATCCGGAATTTGTAGTGCAAAGCCATGTGATGGAGTAGTCTGCAAATTTACTCAATGCATTTAGAAGGCCAACACGACTGCAGGCGCTAAAAAGGTATCGCCGCACGATTGGTGCAGGCGTAAAATGAAAAGAGTATAGCCCCACAATATTCTTGTCAGTTAATGCAATTAAATACTAGCAACGATCCTGTTTTGCAGATTAACGATAGCGATATATGAAAACAATTACGCCTATAGAGCTGGCTCGACAGGCCTTTATACAACTTTCCAATGACAAGAGTCCGCCAACACCGGACAATTATCGACGTGCCTATAACAAGATTGCAGGAATTGAGTTTGTAGATCATTCCGCAATTCTCAGTAAATCTCTGGTAAAAATTTTATGTGAGATGGGCAAGGAGCGCCTCGAGTTGGTGGCCGTTGCGCAGTCCATTCATAAGTTGGTTGAAAACCGACCAAACCAAGTTGGAGGAGCTGCTTCGTAGCCTTTTTTCAACAGGAACTGGTGAAGCTGTTGGAGTGAATTGGACTACGCTTTTACGCTTCCTGCTAAAGCAATTAGAAGTAGACCATGGAAAATCTTAGCCTGAGTAAAAAAATTGAAAACTTGAATCGCATATTAATCAAGTTTGCCAATGATCCCAATCAATTGGGTCAAAAAATGCATATCTTAATCACGTCTTGGGGGAAAGGTCAGATAACCCATCAAGCTACTGAAATAAATCACTTCCATGCGAAAGAAGCAGGGCAAGAACAACAATCTATAATTCAGAAAATTGTTCAGTCATCTAACCCAGGGGCTAATACTGATGATAGTCAGCGGGAACTGGCAATTATTTGGCGCGATATGCTGATCAGAGCCGTTAATTTAGCGGTCGTTCCACAGCTTGCTAACATTGCAGGCGCGGCTCAGAGAATAGAAGCATTGCTAAAACGCGTGCGCGAATCTCTGTCCATAGAAGAAGCGAATTCACTGGGCGAGGCATTAAAATCCACGTTACTCCGAGCGGAGTTACAAAATGATTCGCAACGCCGCATACAGGAAATGCTTATCCAAATGTTGCGGCTGCTGGTTTCCAGCATGGGCGAATTGACCATAGAAGACGAATGGTTTCATGGGCAAATTACAATCGTTCAAGAGATTATTTCAAAACCGATTGATATTGATTTACTTTACAGCGCAGAAAATAGTCTTAAAGAACTGATCTACAAGCAATCACATATCAAGCAAGGGCTTAATGAGGCTAAAGAAGCCATTAAAAAAATGGTGGTCACTTTTGTAAGTAATTTGGCAGATATAACAGAGAGCGCGGGTAACTATCAGTTTAAAATAAAGAATTATCAGGAGCAAATCACATCGATACATGACGTAACTAATTTAAGCGCCATACTTGAAAATTTGGTAGGCGACATACGGAAGATGAGTGCGGATGCGCAACGTAGCCATACAGCTTTTCAAGAAACCCAGAAAAAAGTGGATGAAGCAGAGAAGAAAATTAATGAACTCACTACAAAGCTTGATTACATAAACGAAGTTGCGCACCAAGATTTTTTAACCGGTGCGCTGAATAGACGTGGTATGGATGCAGCACTGGTGCGGGAATTTGAAAGGGCTGATAGACATGGCACACCTCTAACCCTTTTGCAATGATAGATATTGACCATTTCAAAGAAATCAATGATAGATTAGGACATTCTACCGGTGATGTGGCGCTTGTACACTTGGCTAAAGTTGTGAAGAGCATAATACGCAGTACTGATGTACTGGCCCGTTATGGAGGCGAAGAATTCATTATTATTCTTCCTGGCACAAAGGAGCTGATGCTGCACTTTATAAGGCAAAGCAGACTGGACGCAATCGAGTGATTGGCGCGTCAGAGCTTAAACAATAGTTTTGTTTTTATGAATAGTGGTAGCGCATCTTTCGTATAGAACGGCCTAGGCATATCAATACACTTGCTAAGTGGCTGGTTATCAGTGCGAACGAATGATTTAATTTGTGCTTTATTTATCCTTATCAATTATTACATATGCCAGATAAATAGAGTGGAATGATGCAAGTCATCTACCTGTACGGTTTCATGCTGTGCTTGATCAAGTACGGTAAAGGTGCTGCTGATAAACATTGTGCCAGGACGCATTTCGGCGCGTGCCTTGTGCCAGAGTTTACCCATTGGCACTGGTGAGAGATAGGCAAACACCACGTCATACTGCGATAAATCGCAGTCCCACAAACTTCCCCACTTCACCCGGCAGTTGCGGTGGCTGCCTAGCCTAATACGTAACCAACTCCAGAAAAACGGCAAGGGTGCGGCCTCCACGCCGATGTATCGTCCGTCCGGGCGAACGTTGGCAAGATGTGTTAACACTCCACCCAAGCCAGAACCCAAATCAATGAAGGTGAAATTTGAATTAGCTTTGCGGCAGGCAGTAAATGTTCCAAGGCACGCCACACTTTATTACTGGAAAGATACAGCGGTACTTGTGTGCGAAAAGTGCTCCAATATACAAGCAGTAATATCAGAAATGCGCCGAGAAAAAGAGAAGGGGGTAATTTGGCTGAGAGCATCAGCACCAAGGCTGGCGCGAATAGCAGTTGGATGGCCAACCACCACTTGGCAAGTCCAGCAAAGAAACTGAACGTGGCGGCGAGCAAGCCGCAAAGCAAGGCAAACAACAATGGCGATTCGTGTGGCCCCATAACTTTAACCGTCAGCAACATGAGCATTACTGCTGCAACTTGCAGCAGTAATGCAGCGATGGCAGGCGGGAGTTTTTTGAGCAAGGACCGCACAGTTAGTAATTGAGTTTCACATGGTCGGAATTGGGCACGGCCAGCATTGTGCATTAAACTCGTTCTATAAACTCTTCGAATTCTTCCAGCGGCAGAGGACGGCTAAATAGATAGCCTTGGTAAGCATGGCAGCCGTGCAAATTTATGAATTCTAACTGTGCTTCGATTTCTACACCTTCGGCAATGACGTCCAAACCGAATGTGCGCCCCATAAGGACGATGGCCTGCACAAGGGCTGCATTGCTGGAGTTGTCGCCTAGATCACGAATGAAGGTTTGATCGATTTTTAATTGATCTAGCGGTAGTTGTTTTAGGTAGGCGATTGAGGAGTAAGCGGTACCGAAATCATCCATCGAAAAACGGATGCCGAGCGCCTTGAGCGCATTCATTTTAGCGACGGTATCACTGATATTGTCGATTAGCTGGCTCTCAGTTAGTTCGATTTTTAGAAGTGCCGGATTGATACCGGTTGTGAAAATGGCCTGCCGCACATGTTCGACGAAATCAGGTTGGCGCAACTCGAGCGCACTGGCATTGAGGGCGAGTTGCAGGCTGCTGGTGGCCGGATTGCTAGACCAGTCCCTGATCTGGGCGCACGCCGTTTGCAGCACCCATAATCCAATCGGTACAATCAGGCCAGTTTTTTCGGCTAGCGGAATAAATTGTTCAGGAAGAATCAAACCACGTTCGGGGTGTATCCAGCGGAGCAATGCTTCGGCACCGATGGCACGACGCTCATTGTTTACCTGTATCTGGTAATAGAGACGTAATTGCTGGCGGCCTAGTGCATGGCGTAGGTCGCTTTCAAGTGCACTCCGTTCGATCAATGTGGCCTGCATTTCGGGGTCGAAGAAACGTACGCTGTTGCGCCCCTCTTTTTTGGCATGATACATCGCGAAATCGGAATATTTGAGCAGCTCGTCAACTGAAGCTTCATGGCCGTAAAACAGGCTGACCCCGATACTGGCGGTACACCATAATTCGAGACCCTTAAGCCTATAAGGCAATGCAATGGCATCGCGAACCTTCTCGCCTACCAAGTCTGCCTGAATGGCAGCTTCCTGAAGATTGTCGCTCAAATTTTCCAGCATCAATACGAATTCATCACCCCCCAACCGGGCCACAGTATCGCCTTCACGCACGTTGGCATTCAGACGGTGTGCAATTTCAACTAGTAGCAAATCGCCTATATAGTGGCCGCGCGTATCGTTGAGGTTTTTGAAATTATCCAGATCCAGAAATAGAAGAGCGCCATAATGCTTGCTGCGGTTGCTGGCAGCGAGTGCCTGTCTCAGGCGGTCAAGCAGCATGCGGCGGTTGGGAAGCTGGGTGAGTAAATCATAATAGGCCAACCGGTGAATTTCGGCCAATGACTCGGGGTTGCTGGTGATGTCGGAAAAAGTTCCGACGTAATGAGTGATGTTTCCATTGGGCGCAGCGACGGCAGTAATGGTTAGCCAATCGGCACATATTTTGCCATTTTTACGTTTATTCCACATCTCGCCCTGCCAGTATTTCTGCTCATTCAGGGTTGTCCACATGCACTGGTAAAAGTGTTTGTCATGCCGTCCGGAACTCAGCAGCGCCGGTGTTTTTTCCACTGCGTCTTCCGTACTGTAACCCGTGAGGCGGGTGAAGGCATTGTTTACCCGCTGAATGACGCCGTTGGCATCGGTCACCATGATCCCTTCCTGTGACTCGAAGGCGATGGCGGCGATACGCAACGTTTCTTCAGCTTGCTTGCGCTCGCTGATGTCGGTAAATGCGATGCGTGCTAAGTGTCTGCCGTTGTCAGTTTTTATGTAAGCAGTCCAGATGGGCATGAAAAGAGCGGGCCATTACTGCGCTGAAGTACCAATTCACAATCCTGTCGCTCATCACGTTGTAAAACGCTCAAGAAAAAGTGGTTCCAGTGATTGCTATAATCATCTGCAATAAAATGCGTAAAATGACGTAGTAGCAATTCCTTGCGCTCAATTCCTAACAGCGTAGCACCGGTGAGATTTACTTCGGCGATTAAGGCTTCACTGGTGAGAGTAAGGTAACCGACAGGAGCAAAATCATAAAGATCCATGTAGCAGTCACGGGATTTTTCCAGTTCAGCGAGCGCGTGCCGTAACTCCTCGTTCTGTATCTCCAGTTCAGCCGAGGGCACCTGGAGCTCGTGCAGAAACTTCTCGACAGGCCACGGCATTCCGTCCTGCTCTGGGGTGAGAGCAAGTTGCACTTCAGTTTTTGTGCATAGCTGGTCTGGCCCGCTTGTCTTCCTACTCATGTATTTTCCTGGCAGCCCGGGTACGCCCGATTTTACATAGGGATAAATTAATATGCCTAGTTTACGCCCATTTCATCAAAATACCCACAGGAGTCGGTATTGTCTCTCGAATAGCAAGAAGAAGAACAGACAAAGACGCCGACCACCGGCAGTGGCACCCCGCACAAGCAAAAAAACGAAAGACATCCGAAAACAAGACAGCAAACAACCCAAAACAACAAACCGAAAAACCCGGACAAAACCAGGAAGCACTGTTTAATGATGTTTGAGTCTGAAACAGGTGGTTATAATTGAACATTATGCGAGGGGCACGGTGATTAATATGAACGACGAACATCTATATATATTGACCAGTTTGCAGTCGTTTTAATCTATAGCCTTGGCGACATGACCATGCCCGGTTGAAACGCGTAATGATGGTGGTGCGGCGCTTATTTGATATGGCGCTGTACCGCAAGGCCAAGGGCGAAAAGCGAATATCCATAGAGCACCTGTTGGTCGAGAATTGTAAAGCGCTATCTCAGTTATCCTTCGCGCAAGTGTTTTTTCGCTGCCGCAAGTGGTCTTGGTTGACCGAGTAATACCAGTACGTCACCAGCTTTCATGATCATATTGCCTGCAGGTTGATTGCCGCGTACGTTGTGGCGTCGTACTGCATTTACTTCAACATTTAATTTGGCTAGGTTAATTTCATCAAGTGTCTTGCCCACGGCGGCATCGCGCTCTCCCAGCAATACGCTATGGAAGCGCGGCTGTAGGTTTTCTGTAATTTCACCCACTACATTCACGGTAGTACGAAAGTAGGTGCTGAACATGCTATAGCGGCGAGCCCGGTTTTCTTGAAGGCGGCGGATAACACGGTTGAGTGGTACGCCAGACATTAGCAGTGCTTGTGATGCCAGCATCACGCTGCCTTCAAGTACATCCGCCACAACTTCGGCCGCTCCAGCCTGTTTGAGTGCCTCAATATGGGTCTCGTCGGCACTTCGAACCACTACTGGTAAGTCAGGGCGTAGCTCATTAACTAGGTGTAAAATTTTGAGCGCAGAGTGAGTGTCGATATAGGTGACAACTAGAGTTTTAGCGCGCATTAATCCGGCCGCCAAAAGCACTTCGCGCTTGGCGGCATCACCATAGACCACGTTTTCACCTGCTGCTGCTGCCTCATGTACACGGCGTGAGTCGAGATCGAGTACGATAAATTGAACATTTTCCTGCCTCATAAAACGAGCCAACGACTGTCCACTTCGACCGTAGCCGCAAATAATAATGTTTGCATCGGCGGATATGCTTTGCACCGCAATTTGATGTATCTGCATGGCGCGGCTCATCCATTCCGAAGGTGCAATGCGCCGTACAATAGCTTCGGTATGCTGGATTAAAAAAGGTGCGGCCAGCATGGAGAGAAGCATAGTGTCTAGGATGAGTTGTACTGTTGCAGGGGACAGCAGATTTACCCCGCCTGCCAGAGTTAAAAGCACGAAGCCGAATTCACCGGCCTGCGCCAATCCTAAGCTACTGCGAATCGCTACGCCCCAATCGCCGGAAAACTGGCGCACTAATAATGCTACTACAGTAAATTTAATTAGTATTAAGCAGAGTAGCATTAGAAGTACCCAGCCAATATTGGCAAACATTTCGCCGAGATCCAGCATCATGCCGACAGTAACGAAGAATAGACCCATTAGTACATCGCGGAACGGTTTTATGTCATCTTCAACTTGATAGCGGTATTCAGTCTCAGCAATCAAAATGCCGGCCACAAATGCTCCCAGTGCCAGGGATAGCCCAATTAATTCAGTGAAATAGGCAAGGCCCAGTGTGATAAAAAGTACGTTGAGCATAAATAGCTCGGAAGATTTTTGCCGTGCCACGACATGAAACCAAGATCGCATTACGCGCTGGCCGAATACCAACAGTATAGCTAGCACTAATGTGGCTTTAAGCAGTGCAAGGGAGAGAGTGAGCGGTAGATCGCCTGGTGGACTTGCCAAAGCCGGAATAATGATGAGCAGCGGCACCACAGCTAAATCCTGAAATAGCAATACGCCAATAATTTGCTGGCCGTGCGGTGCACTCATTGCGGCGCGCTCGACAAGCATCTTGCTTACAATAGCGGTGGATGACATCGCCAGCACACAGCCCATAGCTAAGCTTGCACGCCAATCAACTCCTGTCAGCCTCCCAGCTGTCATAATCAACAAAAGAGTTACTACTACCTGCGCGCCACCAAGGCCGAATACTGTGCGTTTCATTTTGTGAAGACGGGCAAGGCTGAATTCAAGGCCGATGCTGAACATTAGAAATACCAGGCCGAATTCCGCCAGATGACGAGTGCCTGGTGTATCAGGTATCCAGCCCAGCGCATGCGGACCGATCAGAATGCCCACGGTTAGGTAGCCAAGTACAACAGGCAAGTGCAACACACGGCATGCCACCACCACACCTACGGCAACGGCGAGTAAAATTAGAACGAGTTGTAGCGAATTGGTCATGTGCGTATCAAATAAATGAGTTGGTTCATCATTGGTATTACTACACCTGAACATAGGCAATGTAGAGATACCTGAGTGTATTGCGGTCCTGCACAATGGGCAGCGGGAAATAGCCTTATTTTGGGCTACTGGTTACGTACTGCTACGCTAATCCTGAAACAATTCGTTGTTTAACCCATTGGATTTCATTATTACCAACCGATTTCAAACCTGTTTTTCCATCGCCGCAGAGGTATCGTTGCAACCGTTGTTTTTTGCGCTGTCCGGCACCAAGGTTGGCATCATTGTCGCTCATCTTTGCTACCTACGCATCCAGTTGTTTGAAAGAGGCTCCTCTTTAAGATATTCGCTGGCCCTGGTTATTGATTTGAACTTCTCATAAGGGGTCATCACGTCTTTGTAGCGGTATTTTTTGCGTTTTTTTACTTTGGTATCTGTGATTACCTCTGGAAAGAAACATGATCGATGGAAATTGACGAAGAGGTATTAAGAATACGGGACAGATGACTTTGACCAAGCTAGTGTAATATTACGGGTTATGCGCATCACCCAGATAACTGCGTATTACGACAATCTTCTCTGACTGGCTTTTGTGAAATGGGGTGTCCTCTAACCGTAAAGAAGACTGAGCGGTGCGATTAGTTGTATATTTTGATGCGTTTAGACGTACTTTATCCCCGGAGTTTTTGTGCTAGGACGTAATCCTAGCCAAGAGGTAAAACGCTTTACAGTCAAAACAGGTAGGTTCGCACATCGAATTGCGGCGCATTCTTAGAGTTCAATGCGCGTTGCGCCTGAATCACTATCATCATCGCCAATGATGTCTGAAATCACATTGGCCAGTTGCACATTCATCCGGATTAACGCTTATTGCATGTGCTGAATATGCCGACCTTGAGAGGCCAGCAACATGTCGCGTTGCCGTAATGCCACACGCAGTATGCAAATTTCATCCGTCAGGCGAAAAGTGCTGGACAGCAGGCCATAGCCCATCAACTGTTACAGCCACGGGCAATTGAGAACATCTGGCTTGCGACCGGAGACACTCTTACCTGCCATGTATTGACAAGATTCACAACCAATCTACGCGCTACGGGAATCCCGTAGCGCGGTATCCAGTACACCCCCGTCGATGTCATTGCCACCGTATCCACGCCGCAGCGTATCAGCCAGGCCGCCCACTTACTCCAGGTCTTCTGTAAAAAGTTGAAACTCCTGGTTCACGTCTCACCGCATCGTTTCCTGTTAAGCGTATTGCGGCCAAAGGCCGATTACTACGCTTATTTCATGTCGGAAGAGGCTTACCTAGTATTTTCCAATTCAGAAATGAGTCTGAACGAAGGGTTTTTAGTCTGAGTAAATTAAGGAAACGCTGAATAATTCACAGCACAGCAGAGTCCGGCGCTTAGTTTCCGAATGCGGGGTGAAATTCTGCGATTTTTGCCCTGAATTGCGCCATTTCTTGCATTATTCCCCCGTTTTTCGTATTTAGGGCGCGACTTGGCCGTCAGAAATACATAGCCATCGGCGCGCCAGCACCAAATTAGCAAAACCAAACAGCGCAAATAGCTGAGCGGTGTTCTTAGCTAACCCTTTGTAGCGGGTCTTGCGGTGCCTGAACAGGTTCTTCACCACATGGAATGGATGCTCGACTTTGGCACGAATACTGGCTTTGGCATGTTCAAGTTTTTCCATCAGCTCGCCTACAGCCGACTTGTCCAGCGCTTTACGTTTGGAGGGCCGCATCGCAACATGCCAGGTCACGGGCAACTCCAGATTCTCTTCACGCTTCTCAACGCCCTGATAACCCGCATCACCAAACACATCCGTTTCATCGCCATGCAGCAGCGCCTGCGCCTGGGTTACATCATGCACATTGGCTGCCGTGCCGACGAGGGTGTGGACAAGCCCTGACTGCGCATCAACCCCAATGTGTGCCTTCATGCCGAAATGCCACTGATTGCCTTTTTTGGACTGGTGCATCTCGGCATCACGTTTCCCTTTCATATTCTTGGTCGAAGGAGGTGCGGCGATCAGCGTGGCATCGACAATGGTACCCTCACGCAGAAGCAATCCCTTCTCAGCCAGATGGGCGTTGATCGCGTTGAAGATGGATTCGGTCAGTTGATGCGCTTCCAGCAGATGGCGAAATTTGAGCAGGGTTGTTGCATCCGGTGCCGCTTCACGATTCAAATCAATGCCGACAAAACGGCGTATGGCCTGACTGTCGTAAAGCGCATCTTCCGTCGCTTCATCCGAAAGACCGAAGCACTGCTGCGCAACATA
The DNA here is from genome assembly GCA_016721605.1 of Nitrosomonadales bacterium. Taxonomy (GTDB): domain Bacteria; phylum Pseudomonadota; class Gammaproteobacteria; order Burkholderiales; family Gallionellaceae; genus Nitrotoga. Next base: position 116,538 of record JADKHS010000001.1, on the reverse strand, counting down.
CATACGCAGGATCCGCTCCAGCCCGACCGGCGGGCGACCTGGGCCGCCGCCGCTCGGATAATGCGGAGCAATGACATTCGTCAGGGATAACCAGGGCGTGACCGCTTCAATTTCGGCCAGAAAACGATCACGCCGTGTCACACGCTTCTTTGCCGCATACTCCAGTTCAGAAAAACTTGATTGCATCTCGTTAATCACTAATAATCAAAGTGATGCAATTATATCATGGTGGCGAAGTTCAGTGAGGTGCAGTGGAATAAATCAGTGTTTCCTTAACTTGTTCTGGTTCGATCTAGTTGATAGGTGCTTCTTCGTTTTGCCTTGTCGATTTTATTTCTCAAGCCCGTTTTTTTATCGCCGCAGAGATGTCTTTAAACAGTTTTTCTTGCGTTGTTCAGTGCCAAGGCGGCATCATTGTCGCTCATTTCTGCTGCCCGCGCATTCAGTTGTTCGAGGGCTACTCCATCCTTCAGATACTGACTGGCCTCGGGTATTGATTTGAGTTTCTCATAAGGTGTCATCATGTCTTTGTAGCTGTATTTCTTTCGTTCTTTTCTCTTGGCATCTGTAATTGTCTCTGGAAAGAAACATGGCCGGTGGAAGTTGACATAAGGGTTGAGATAATCGGCGCAGAAAGCATTGACCAAACTGGCGCAGTATTGCGGGATATGCGCATAACCCAGATGTTTGCGTACCACGGCGGCGTTCTTTGACTCCGCCAAGGCGTTATCGTTGGAATGCCGTGGCCGTGACTTGGTGAACTCGATCCGGAGCTTCTCCAACAGCTTTGCGACCTGATAATTGATGTACTCTGAACCGTTATCCGAATGGAACCCCAGGATGACAAACGGAAATCCATCCAGCAACTGCCGGATGACCGGCAGCAAATACGCCTCGCTGATCTTCTCGCAGGTGGCGACGAATTGCATCTGCGTCACACAGTCCACCGCGTTGATGTGGTACACGCCTTTGACGCCATCCAGATCGCCTTGATGCACGCTATCTATGCGGATGTAGCCCGGCACTCCGTTTGGCTGCGGTGCACGGCGTTTGCCGATGGGAATGCCGGTGGGGCGCGTCTTGCTCCAGTGCCGCCGTTTGTTCTGGTACGGTGTGCTCCCGCGCAGGTTGTAAAGGTGGGAAACCGAGATGCCCGCCAGCCGTTCAAAGCGCGCATCACCAAAAACCAAAAGAGCGCGTTCCACGAGCTTCTTGGTGGTGGGCCCGGACAGCGTGTCATGCAGCACATCTATCTCGGCCAGCAAGAGCACGTCTGCTGCGGTGTAACGATAGGTGAAACCCTGCTTGGGCGTACAGGGTTGTTTCGATAGCTTCCCATCCTTGCGGTATTGCCGTACCAATCGGGTTACTTGCTGGCGTGATAGCCCGGTCATGCGCTCGATATAGCGCAGTAGTATGCCCTTATCTACCCGCCCGTGCGGGGCATAGCCAAACCGCTTGAGGATGCGCCCGATAAACTGGTTACGCTCCTCTTTTGGAATCCGAAATACCACCTCCGATGTCCCGTCCAAAAATGCCTTGATCTGCACCAAGGTCTGTAGCTTTGCTTCTTCCATGTTGATCACCATGCTTCGCATAATGACCGACCCAGCAAATCAATTTCAGACTCATTTCATGTTGGAAGAGGCTTGCACTTGAAGAAGGCTTCTGTTTCATGGATAATCCTCATCTTAGCGTGCCGGGATGGCGGAATTGGTAGACGCGCCGGACTCAAAATCCGGTGCTGGAGACAGTGTGAGGGTTCGAGTCCCTCTCCCGGCACCAAACCTAGATTCATTGCCAAATTGTCAACCAATAGTAAACTGAGGCGTTAATGTCACATGACACTAACTGATGTCATAATTGTATTGTCAACCTAACTTAAAGAACTGGAGTTCACATGAAACTGTTGTCCACATTGATTGCTGCTGTATTCGCCGTTGCTTCTTTCTCCGCTGTTGCTACTGATGCGGCTGCCCCTGCTGCTGCCCCTGCTGCAACAGGAACAGCTGCGCCGGACGCTGCCCCTGCTAAAAAAGCTAAAAAAGCTAAAAAAGCTAAAAAAGCCCATTCAGCTGATGAACATAAAGCTGGTGAAACAGCTCCCGCTGCAGCTCCAGCGGCTCATTAATTTTCTGAGCTGATAGTAGTGGCGGGGCTATCCTGCCATTACTATTTCATCTGACTCTTCGATTTAATACACACTATCTAAAATCGCCAGAAATGGCATGAAAAAAAGTACGGTAGTAGCCGATATTCAGTAAGGCCGCTTATTTGATTAAAAATATTCCTGCTATTCAGTAAACCTGTTGATCGTTTCTTACCTAGTGAATCTCTGCAAAAATTTGTAGCGTGGGCAAAATCAATTTGCCAACTTAAGATACAACACGCGGTTACTATTTTTTGTGGCATGCGACGGTGTATAAGAACATCTATCTACGTTTCACCCTCTCCGGTGTATCCTCGATCTGGTATAGGGTATGTGTATTATCCGCCAGTCAAATTGCGTAGTAACGGCACTTCTCACTTCAAATTTCATTTGGCCGCACCAATATTTATCTTAAAGGGCGGATTCAAGAACCAACCACAACAGTTAATGTTTAGTCGCGAATTTAGCGAGTTCCATATTGAGCAGGAGCTCGTTGTAAACCGCTACTGGCGCTCGAAATCCGAGGGATTTCCTCGGACGTGTATTTAAACTCCAAGCAATTTCATCCAACTGCTCTTGCGTGTAAGCCGACAGGTCTACTCCCTTGGGCAAATACTGGCGCAGCAGTCCGTTCGTATTTTCGTTCAAGCCGCGTTGCCACGGGCTGTGCGGGTCGCAGAAGTAAACCGCCATACCCGTTCGTTCAGTCAGTTGCACATGTTTGCTCATTTCGCGCCCTTGGTCGTAGGTGAAGGTCTTGCGTAGCTCTGGCGGAATTGCACTGAGCGCTTCACTGAAACCGTCCAGGGCCGATTGTGCCGTGCCATCAGCCATTTTGGCTAACACCCACCATTAATGTGGTGCGTTCGACCAGCGTGCCGACTGAGGAACGGTTCATCGCGCCTTTGATCATGTCAGCTTCCCAGTGCCCCGGTATTAAACGATCCGCCACTTCCGGCGGACGCAGGTGTATGCTCTGCATTTCTGCTATATGTCCGCGACCATCTGGAGCCCGGGTCTTGGAACGGCGCTTGTCGCGGCTCCAGCGTAAGCTGGCAATCAATTCATGGCGCAGTTCACCACGCGGCATGGCGTAAAGCGTGTGGTAAATCGTTTCGTGGCTTACACGTTGTGAAGGCTGAGCTGGGTACATACCTTTAAGTGTGCCTGCAATTTGCTCAGGTGACCATTTCTTCTTGAGATGCTCCTTCACAACTTCAAACAACGGATTCCCTTCCACGAGCTTCAATGTTCTACGAGGCTTGATTCGCAGACGGTGTGCCTGTTCGCCAGCCAAGGAGGCGACGTAGCCAGAGTCACACCCCAAATCCCGTGCAATCTCGTTTGAGATGGTGCTCGGAGAGCGTTTCAAGAATCGCCCAATTTCTCTAAGTCCTCTTCCTTCTCGTTTCATCAGCATGATCGTCGCGCGCTCTTCAGCATTCAAGTGCTGGTAATGCTTCTCTGATTTCTCCATACCGACACCTTAACCTCTCCAAGGTGTTGCGGTTGATTATTGAGTGCGTCATATCTTCGGCTATTTTGCCGCTTCACAGTTAAATTTTGAAGCGACAATTAGCCTGACACAGAGAGGATAGACCTTATTTGATCAGTTTGTTGGGGTGGCTTTCAATAGCGGCTTTGTTCAATAAACAGGAGGAATAAATTTTTTTATAGTCCCGCTACCTTGTTCTGGATCAGAATTTTTTTGGCAGGTAGGTTTTTATCATATTGGTCTTGTAATATAACAAATTCCTCATGTTTTTTTAATCTTTCCTTGCCGTATATATCGCAAAGCTCAACTGAAATGTTATGACTGGGTGCGGTTACTAAAAAATCATCAATTGTTTCCACAATATCGTGATCAATAAATTGAGATTTGCTGGCGTCGATTATGAGCTTACTGTTTGGTTTGACATGCAAAAGAAGTTTTCTCAACAACGCCTTGTTAAGGAAAGCAACATCTTTATTAAGCGTTAATACATAAGATGAGCCATTCTGAGTCATAGTAATGGCTGCACGGTAATTCGCTTTAATAACGAAAAATAATCCAATTATGAGGCCAATTGCCATTCCCTTTAATAAATCCGTTGACAAAATTGCCGATATTGTGATTACAAAAGGCAGCAGTTGACTCCAGCCTTTGCGATAAAAATCCATAAATAAGGCGGGTTTCGCCAATTTAAAACCTGTATGCAGCAAAATAGCGGCCAAGCAACCGAGCGGAACATAGTTTATGTAATTCGCGAAGAACATTACGCTAAACAATATACATAAGCCATGAATAAAACTGGATGTTGGGGTTTTTCCGCCAGCGTTAATATTACCTGCACTGCGCACAATGACAGCAGTAATCGGTAATCCTCCGATTAATCCGGAAATGATATTTCCGACTCCTTGTGCTTTCAGTTCTCTATTAGTTGGTGCAGTGCGTTTTAAAGGATCTAGCTTATCTACTGCTTCAAGGCTTAGCAACGTTTCCAGACTACCAATAATAGCTAGCGTTGCTGCAATAATATAAATCTGAGGATTTGTCCAATAACTGTAGTCTGGAAATGAGAAATTATTCAAAAACTCACCGAAATTATTCGAGACAGGGACATTCACTAAATGTTCTACACCTACTGCCCATTCCGGTGCCCATCGTTCAGCAGCTAAATTATAGATAACACCCCAGATTACGGCGATTAGAGGGCCAGGGATTAATTTTAAAAATTTTTTACTTTTAAACCAAGGCCGCTCCCAAATTATTAATATTAAGAGGGCAATCGTACATATAAGTATAACGCCTTGTGAAATTGAACTAAATGCGTCAAATATTGGAAGTAAGAATTCTTGCACATCTTCTTCTCTGTACGCTTCAGGGCCTCCAAAATGTTCACTATAGCCAGTAGCATGAGGAATTTGTTTGATAATTAAAATCAAGCCAATAGCAGCTAACATCCCTTTAATGACCGCTGAAGGGAAAAAAGCTCCAATGATCCCGGCTTTAAGAAAACCAGCGACTAATTGCATTATACCTGCTAGTACAACAGCAACCAAAAACCCTTGGAAACTGCCTAATGTTTCAATAGCATTATAAACAATCACCGTTAAACCAGCCGCTGGCCCAGAGACACTAAGCTGTGAACCGCTCAACCAAGAAATTACCAAGCCACCAACCATTCCTGCTATAAGACCAGAGAATAAAGGTGCTCCAGATGCAAGAGCGACACCAAGACATAGCGGTAGAGCTACTAGAAATACTACAATACCAGCAGGAAAATCATCTTTTAAATGCCGTAAGTAGTGTTGTACTGGGTAATGTTTCATTTTTCGCCTCCAAAACTCTGGGTCAAAAATAACTTAATTGTTATGCTTGGTTAGCATTGAAATACAATAACGGCTTAATGTTTTACGAGCAGATACATCTTGATGCCGCAAGAGTATCTACTTTAAACTGACTAACGACATCTCATAAAGATATATTAATTTTTAATTAGGTCTTAAAACCAAAATATCACAGGGCGATAACTTTAAAAGGCGATCTGCAAATGAACTAAGAAATATCCCAGAGAAGCCTTTTTTGTTTCTTGTTGCTACCACGACCATTCCCGCATTAATTTCTCTAGCATAGTCAGCCAGTCGATCTGCTGGAGACTGCGCAAATATAACTTCAAAATGAGCTTTTTTGAATGCTTGCAAGGGCATCATCTCACCTGCTTTATTTTTAATGAAGTCTAACAGTTGTTTTTTTATATTTTCTTGTTCGACCTTGCCAGGGATTTCGTCAACGCCCATTTCGTGAACGTAAATATCTTTCCTGACAACATGGATAAAATATACCTCTTTATGGGTCCAAACATACTCATGCCCCCACCTTGAAATACTTGGCATAAATTCATCTTCGGTTGGCATGGCAATTACTATTTTTGTGGGTTCATTTTTCTCATCCTTAAAAATAAATATAAATCGCCGGAAACAAATACAAACCATCGGTTCAGACAGTATCGATAAAGGGCCCTCTAGTCAAGATGGAGCCTCTTCCAATATGAAATGAGTCTGAAAGGTTGACGTATTTCCAACATGAAATGAGTCTGAAATTGATTTGCTGGGTCGGTCATTATGCGAAGCATGGTGATCAACATGGAAGAAGCAAAGCTACAGACCTTGGTGCAGATCAAGGCATTTTTGGACGGGACATCGGAGGTGATATTTCGGGTTCCAAAGAGGAGCGTAACCAGTTTATCGGACGCGTCCTCAAGCGGTTTGGCTACGCTCCGCACGGGCGGGTAGATAAGGGCATACTACTGCGCTATATCGAGCGCATGACCGGGCTATCACGCCAGCAAGTAACCCGATTGGTACGGCAATACCGCAAGGATGGGAAGCTATCGAAACAACCCTGTACGCCCAAGCAGGGTTTCACCTATCGTTACACCGCAGCAGACGTGCTCTTGCTGGCCGAGATAGATGTGCTGCATGACACGCTGTCCGGGCCCACCACCAAGAAGCTCATGGAACGCGCTCTTTTGGTTTTTGGTGATGCGCGCTTTGAACGGCTGGCGGGCATCTCGGTTTCCCACCTTTACAACCTGCGCGGGAGCACACCGTACCAGAACAAACGGCGGCACTGGAGCAAGACGCGCCCCACCGGCATTCCCATCGGCAAACGCCGTGCACCGCAGCCAAACGGAGTGCCGGGCTACATCCGCATAGATAGCGTGCATCAAGGCGATCTGGATGGCGTCAAAGGCGTGTACCACATCAACGCGGTGGACTGTGTGACGCAGATGCAATTCGTCGCCACCTGCGAGAAGATCAGCGAGGCGTATTTGCTGCCGGTCATCCGGCAGTTGCTGGATGGATTTCCGTTTGTCATCCTGGGGTTCCATTCGGATAACGGTTCAGAGTACATCAATTATCAGGTCGCAAAGCTGTTGGAGAAGCTCCGGATCGAGTTCACCAAGTCACGGCCACGGCATTCCAACGATAACGCCTTGGCGGAGTCAAAGAACGCCGCCGTGGTACGCAAACATCTGGGCTATGCGCATATCCCGCAATACTGCGCCAGTTTGGTCAATGCTTTCTGCGCCGATTATCTCAACCCTTATGTCAACTTCCACCGGCCATGTTTCTTTCCAGAGACAATTACAGATGCCAAGGGAAAAGAACGAAAGAAATACAGCTACAAAGACATGATGACACCTTATGAGAAACTCAAATCAATACCCGAGGCCAGTCAGTATCTGAAGGATGGAGTAGCCCTCGAACAACTGAATGCGCGGGCAGCAGAAATGAGCGACAATGATGCCGCCTTGGCACTGAACAACGCAAGAAAAAAACTGTTTAAAGACATCTCTGCGGCGATAAAAAAACGGGCTTGAGAAATAAAATCGACAAGGCAAAACGAAGAAGCACCTATCAACTAGATCGAACCAGAACAAGTTAATTTACTCAGACTAAAAACCCTTCGTTCAGACTCATTTCTGAATTGGAAAATACTGATGGTGATGAATCGGTTGGCGTCAGCGTAAGTTGGCAAGAGGGGGATTGTATTAATATTAATGAATGGCTGTGTTCGCAAATCATTTTGTTGGCTCTTTCACTGATCGCCATAGCCAGCCACTGCTGGGGTTTCAGTCCATTGCCTTTTTCACGGTCGAGGGCACGAAACCAGCCGAGATAGCTGTCCAAGTAGCACGTAACCACACCGCGAATTTTTTGTACCCAGGCTTTGAGTCGGCTGTGATTAAGCATTGACATTCTGCACGTGCCAAGCGCCGTCGACGCGGATGCCTGCTGACAGGTTGACAGCGTGATGCTCGATGCCCAATTTACGTGCTGCGCCGACAAGCAGCCTTGCTGCCGTCGGTACAGAGTACAACATCTTTCGTCAAGACGGTTTCAGCGCAACAAATAACGTTGCCATGTCCATTGCCTTCAGCACACAATCCATCGTCGCACCGGCACGATCACGGGCAACGAGCACCGGCACCTGTTCGTGCGAGAAGCCGCGCTGGGTAGCTTCCCCGCCGCGCTTTCGTGCCTTGCGGTCTAAACCGCGCTCCGCTTTCCCTTGTAACGATAGCAAGCGCATCGTTTCGTCATGTCTCGGCAATGCCAGTCAGTGCCTGCGGCTGGAGGGTCTTGGGTGCCGCCAGAAAACGATGCCGCCAGCGGTGTGCGGTGCTGAGGTAAATTCGCAAGGCACGGGCAATCTCTCGTAGCGTCTGGGCATCCTGCAGTGCATGCGCTTGGTCAAGCCACTTGCCTCGCTTATGCAACCGGTTCAACGGGATGCCGGTCAGGGCGTTAAACGTCTTGCGGCCTTCCGACAACGATAGCGTTGCAATCCGTTGGCATGGCCGTTCCGAATCACGTGCATAGCCTTACAGTGCAGGCACGTCGCGCCACATGCGAAGCGCCCCTCGATAAGTACAGTCGATACCAACTGCGTATCCAGCGCTGCCAATTTAACCGCTACACTTTTACGCTAATCGGATGTCAGTTGCCGCAACGCGGCTGTGATTCGTTTCAATTCCAGCCTTCTCATTGCTGCCCCCTGCATGAACCGGTGCCATGCACCGTGACACATAGTATGCATGCGCACAACAGCCCGATTTCACGAATTTGCAGATCCTGTACTTGATTTAAGGCTACGCTGAACAAGCCCCATATTTCCAAGACTCTATAGATTCGGCATGCTGAAGATTGAATTTTTATCGTACGGCTTAGTTTGATGCATATGGAGAAAGAAGATGCTAGATTTCAAAAAATAGAGCGGTTGTACGAGCGGTGAAAACAGCTCGTGTGATTGCATCGCAAAAAATTGGCGTGATGCGTTATAGTTGAGTGGAGTGGACTTTCTTACCCGACCATACGCGGTAGGCAAAGGGGCGACGGTCGCCGCCTAACTGACGAGCAAGAGCGACTGGTCAGGCAAATCATCGGCGATAAACGGCCTGAACAACTGAAGATGGAATTTGTGCTGTGGAACCGTGTCGCTATCATGTAGCTGATCGAGTGTTCTCGATAATTTGCGTGTGCATCACAGCAAGTCAGTCAAGAAATGGGTGGAGGAGCATAATGACAAAATCGAGTTGTTCTACTAGCCCAGCTAGAGTCCGGAGCTCAATCCAGAAGAGAGGTTTAACATCGACTTACAGTACGTCATTACTCAAAGTTCGGTATGCAACGAAGACAAGTTGAAAGCCGCAATAACCGAGTATATGCAGACATTGGAGAAGTCACACGAGCGTGCCAAAAAACACTTTCAGGATGCTCGCGTGAAATATGCAGCATGAAAATTTCAAACTTCAACTGGTCGGATCAATAATTACGGAATATGCGTGATTATGCAAAAAGGCAAGTTCAACCCGTTTTGTTTTGCCCTTTCGGGCTACCCCTTGGGCTTTTTGCCCGCTATGGGCGCATCTGTGCCATCAATCGATTTCGAGACAAGTAAATATTCGCCAATCCCAGCGCGATAAATACGCGACCGGCATTTTTGGCTAAACCACGGTAGCGCACTTCGGTCAAAATGGCGCAAGCTGATGGTGTTGTTCAAATCCAGTCCCGTATTTCGCTGCCATCGCCAGAGTCTGTTGTTTTATTGTCGTCCATCATGTTTTTCTACTATGGCTATAACGCGCGACCTGTGAGATCGGTGGATCTTTATCGGCTTAGCGCCTTGGCCGGGCCTTCCCAAGGAATTGAACAGTGGTTATCCGGGACAAAGGATTTTGCACCAAACAGTTGATATTTGATTGGAAAAGAATGTCAGACTGTTTTGGGATTTATTGGAGCTTCTCACAACTGAGTATCATTGGGGTAGGGGCGTGATGGTGGCCGATAGCGTTGCGTGGGGTTGTCGATTCAATTGATGCCTTGTTAATATAGAAAAATACGGCTGACGATATGTGATGAGATTGTTGGGTTATAGTGTGTTAAATTTTAGGTGATTAAAAATTTTTAAGGTTAAATACCATGCTTCAGTTACCCCTTAAATCAAATTTTTCACTGCCAGTGCGTGTGTATTTTCAAGATACAGATGCGGGAGGGGTGGTATATCATGCTAGTTATGTGAACTTTCTAGAGCGCGCGCGGACAGAGTGGTTGCGGGAGTGTTATGGTTACAGTAATGCGGGGTTGATGCGCGAATTCGGTACGGTATTTGTGGTTCGTTCACTGAAGTTGGATTATCTCAAGCCCGCGTTGTTGGATGATTTACTTGCTGTCAGCGCACAACTGAAGGATGTTGGACGTAGTCGTGTGGTCTTGTGTCAGAAAGTGTTACGCGGTGAGGATGTACTGGTTGAGGCAGAAGTACATTTAGTATGCGTAACAATGGATAATTTCAAGCCGGTGAGCGTGCCGGAAATATTGCGAGAGCAATGGAAAAATTAAAGGATATTGTAAATATGGATGTAACACAGGATTTATCGTTTATCCATTTGATTCAGAATGCCAGCGTACTTGTTCAATTGGTAATGGGTTTGTTGTTACTTGTTTCATTGATGTCATGGTGGTTCATATTCATCAAGATGTTTACTGTCAGGCAGGCAGTGAAGCAAAGTGAGGAATTTGAAGAATCATTTTGGAATAATGATGACCTCAACAGGTTGTATCAAAATACTTCTGTAATGCGCGGTGATTCGGGCAGTATGGGACGAATTTTTGCAGCTGGCTTTACTGAATTCCTTAAGCTTAAAAAGAAACATGATATGGACAACAATGCGGTGATGGATGGCACACGTCGTGCCATGCGTGCCACTTATCAGCGTGAAATGGATATTCTTGAATCGCATTTGGCTTTTTTAGCCACAGTTGGCTCGGTGAGTCCTTATGTCGGGCTATTTGGTACGGTGTGGGGGATTATGAATGCATTCCGTGGGTTGTCTAATGTCGGCCAGGCCACGTTAGCACATGTTGCGCCTGGCATAGCCGAGGCATTAGTAGCTACTGCGATGGGGTTGTTTGCCGCTATTCCCGCTGTAGTTGCTTACAATCGTTACTCGCATGATATTACGCGTTTAGCCTCACGATTTGAAATTTTTATGGAAGAATTCTCTAACGTTTTGCAACGTCAGCCATGATCCCGCGCCGTTCTGCCATGCGCCCAATGAGCGATATTAACGTCGTGCCTTACATAGACGTGATGTTGGTGTTATTAGTGATATTTATGATTACGGCACCACTGATGAACCCTGGGCAGATTGATCTGCCCAGCGTAGGTAAATCACTCGCGCCGCCTGTTGCGCCATTGGAAGTGATTATCAAGAAAGATACTACACTGGCGCTAAATGATCGAAGTAAGAAAGGCCAGGAGCAGAGCGTTACACGTGAGGAATTAATTGAGCTTCTTAAGCAGAAGCAGGCACAGAATGCGGATCAGCCTGTTGTGATTTCTGCAGACAAAAATGTGCGTTATGAAGAAGTGATCAGTATCATGGACGTGTTACAACGGCAACAGATTAAGAAAGTTGGTCTGTTGGCGCAAACCAAGGAGCGATGAGCACGATCGTGTATGCCAAACCCTATAAGTTACGTGCTGGGGCATTGGCATTGGCTGTTCACTGTGCATTCTTCGCATTGTTATATTTCGGTGCCAGCTGGAAGGTACAGCCTCCGCAGGGTATGGTGGTGGATATTTGGGATAGTTTGCCTGGGGGAGAGGCTGCTCCTGTTAAGGTTGAGCCTCCTAAATTGATTGAGCAACCTAAATTGGACAAGCCTATGCAGCCTGTGGTGCCACCTAAGGCGGATATAGAGTTATCTGCAAAAAAAAGGCCACAGGAAAAGTCCAAGCCGACGAGAGCAGAGCCTAAACGGCGAATTGAAAAAGTGGATGTGGCTGAGCAAAAAAAACAGGAGAAGTTGAGGGTGCAGGTTGAGCAGAAAATGCTGGTGGAGCAAAAGATGATTGAAGTGCAGAAGGCAAGGGCTGAGCATGAGCGAGCTCGTGCCGAGCAGGCTAATATTGTTGCTAAGTTACGTCATAACCTTAAGGCTGAATTGGAAAAAGCCGAGCCACCCAAAGTGATTGAACCGGTGAAGTCTGCGGCGTCACTTAAAGCTGATTTCGAATTGGCTGAAAAGAAACGGTTACAGGAAAAATTGCAAGAAGCTGTGAAACCTGAGCCCAAACGACAAATAGAAAAGGCGGATGCTCAACTTAAACCTAAAAGTCAGGCCGAGCAGAAGACTGAGGTGGAACAGAAGGTTGAGGCTGAACATAAAGCTCAGGCCGAGCAGAAGGCCTTGGTGAAACAAAGGGTGCAGGCGGAACGAAAAGCTGAAGCAGAACGAAAAGCTGAAGCTGAACGAAAAGCTGAAGCAACGAAAAGCTGAAGCAGAACGAAAAGCTGAAGCAGAACGAAAAGCTGAAATGGAGCAAAGAGCTGAGGCGGAACAAAAAGCTGAGGCGGAAGACGCAGGCAAAACTGAAAATTTTAGCCGAGAAAAAAGCGCAGGCCGAGGAGAAAGAGCGGGCGCGACAGAAGGCGCAGGCCGAGCAAAAGCTGCTGGCGGAACAGAAGGCACAGGCTGAGCAAAAGGTGCAAGCCGAACAGAAAGCGAAGGCTGAACAGGAACGTGCGCGTGCCGAGCAGAAAATGCAGGCTGAGCAAGAACGTGCGCGTGCTGCGCAAGCAGCGGCTGTAGGCAAGGAAGTGGCTGAATATAAAGCCAAGATCATCGCTAAAATACGCCGCAATATCGTGATGTTGCCGGATATACCAATTAATGCGCGCGCGGAATTTGATGTGACGCTGCTACCTGGTGGCATGGTCTTAAATTCAATATTGGTTAAGCCGAGTGGGAGTGCGGCGTATGACAGCGCGGTGGAACGCGCCATTAAGAAAGCGGAGCCGTTGCCCTTGCCGCCGGATGCGGCGTTATTCAGCAACTTTCGTGAATTGCGTCTCAAATTTAGCCCAAAGGAATAGTTTATGAGAGGAGTGAACATGTTACGTTATTGGGTTTTGTTGATTTTGCTTTGTGTTGCCTTGCCCGCTCGCGCTGCGTTGACCATTGATATTATAGGGGCAGGAGAACGCCAGATTCCGGTAGCTATCGTGCCATTTGCCAACGAAGACAAACTCGCTCAAAGCATTACTGAAGTGGTGTCCATGGACTTGAAGCGTAGTGGATTATTCCGGTTGGTTAACCCGACAAGCAAGACGCCGCATGAGCCACATGAGGTGGTATATGCCGACTGGCGTGGAGCGGAAGCTTTGGCCATTGGCAGTGTGGAGACGCAGCAGGATGGCCGTGTCATGGTTAAATTTCGTTTGCTCGATGCAGTAAAGCAAACCGAATTGTTTGGCCAAGCTGTAACCGCCAAAAGTGATCAAATGCGCGCCATTGGCCACCGCATTGCCGATCTAATATATGAAAAGCTCACGGGCAATCCTGGGGTGTTCAGTACGCGTATCGCGTATGTAAACCGGCAAGGCAAGAACAATCGTCTGGTGGTGGCGGATAGTGATGGTTATAACGATCGAGTTGTGCTGTCGATCAATGAACCTATTATGTCGCCAGCGTGGTCGCCAGATGGCAGCCAGCTTGCCTATGTGACATTAGAGCAGGGGCATGCGGTTGTGTATGTACAATCGTTAGTTACTAATCAACGAGTGGTTTTGTCCAATGCACGGGGAAGTAATAGCGCCCCGGTATGGGCGCCGGATGGTAAGCACCTCGCCGTCGTGCTAACGCGCGATGGTAGTCCGCAGATATACTTGGTTCGTCCGGATGGCACTGACTTACGTCGCCTCACATTTAGCGGTGCGATCGATACTGAACCTAGCTTTTCCCCAGATGGACAATATTTGTTGTTTACATCCGACCGTGGAGGAAGTGCGCAAATTTACAGGATGCCAGTAGAGGGAAAGGCCGCTGAGCGGTTGACCTTTGAAGGTAGCAATAATTTCTCGCCGCGATATAGTCCAGATGGCAAAAGCTTTGTGTTTGCGCATCAGATTAGTGGGCGATTCCATGTTGCGGTTCAGGATTTTCAGAGTCGGCAAATGCAGTTGTTGACCGAAGGTGGGTGGGAAAAGCGACCAAGCTTTTCACCCAACGGAAAGCTAGTCCTGTTTGCAACTGAGGCACAGGGCCGTGGTATACTGGCCATCGTTTCCAGCGATGGCAGGGTTAAGCAAAGGTTGTCCTCACAGGCAGGCGATGTCCGTGAGCCGACTTGGGGACCTTTTTTGAAACAGTAAGCATTATTTTATAAGGGATAAATGAGGATGAAAAGCATAGTGATTGGAGTATTGTTGGCAAGCCTGTTGGCTGCTTGTGCCAGCGACGAGCCGCCTGTGGGTGACCTCAAGAAGAGGGGGCGAGCAGCTGGCGTACCCGTGTCGGCAGCGGTGGATTCTGCTCCTGGCGCATCTGTGGCGGTTGATACTCTGAATGACCAAAACGGCGTGTCTCAAATTTCTAAGTCTACTGGGGCGACAGATCAAGAGGCTGTTGCCAAGGCAGCAGCTGAGGAGGCTGCGCTGGCAGCTGCCCGTACTGCTGAGGTTCAAAATGCTGAACTGGAGGTTGCCAGGGCGGCAGCTGCCAAAGCGGCAGCTGAAGAGGCAGCACTGGCAGCTGCCCGTGCTGCTGAGGTTCAAAATGCTGAGCTTGAAGCTGCCAGAGTAGCAGCCGCCCGTGCAGCTGAGGTTCACAGTGCTGAACTTGAAGCTGCTAGAGTAGCAGCTGCTAAGGCGGCAACTGAAGAGGCTGCATTGGCAGCCGCCCGTGCAGCTGAGGTTCACAGTGCTGAACTTGAAGCTGCCAGAGTAGCAGCAGCCAAAGCGGCAGCTGAAGAGGCTGCATTGGCAGCCGCCCATGCAGCTGAGGTTCACAGTGCTGAACTTGAAGCTGCTAGAGTAGCAGCAGCCAAAGCGGCAGCTGAAGAGGCTGCATTGGCAGCCGCCCGTGCAGCTGAGGTTCACAGTGCTGAACTTGAAACTGCTAAGGCAGCTGCTGCACAGGCTGCTGCTGATGCTGCAGCAGCACGCGAAGCGGCTAGTGCAGCTGCAGCGCGGGAAGCAGCTAATGCAGCCAAGATTGCGGCTGAACTTGAAGCTGTTAAGGCAGCTGCTGCACAGGCTGCAGCTGAAGCGTCTGCTGCACGGGAAGCGGCTAGTACATCTGCTGCGCGGGAAGTGGCTAATGCGGCCAAGGTTGCGGCTGAACTTGAAGCCGTTAAGGCAGCTGCTGCACAGGCTGCGGCTGAAGCGTCTGCTGCACGGGAAGCGGCTAACGTGGCTTCTGCGCAGAATGCTGCTAAGGCGAATGCTGCGCGGGATGCTGCTAAGGTAGCTATAGCACGGGGAGTAGTCGCTGAGGATTCTCTTGGTGTCCCGAGTGGTTTGCTGGCTAAGCGCAGTATTTATTATCCAATAGATATGGATGCCGTACCGGAACAGGATAAACGCACTGTGCAAGCCCATGCTAAGTATCTGGCGGAACATCAAAATCGTTTAGTGCGTTTGGAAGGGCATGCCGATGAGCGAGGGAGTAGTGAGTACAACTTGGCCTTGGGCCAACGTCGTGCTGATGGTGTGAAGAAAGTGTTGTTAGTGGGTGGTGCTAAAGAAGGCCAGATTGAGTCGGTAAGCTACGGCGAAGAGAAGCCAATGTCTACCGCACATAATGAGGCTGCCTGGTCACAAAATCGTCGCACCGACTTGAACTATAACGCCAAGTAGATTAGGAATGAAGTTTCAAGCTTTGCTGTTTGCGGGACTGTGCGTTGTTATAGGGCAGGTTCAAGCTGCGCTGTTCAGCGATGATGAGGCGCACAATCAGATCCGGCAATTAAGAGAGCGCTTCTTAATGTTGGAAGGTGCTGACAAACAGCAAGCTGATACTATCAAGCAACAATTTGACCTGATTAGTGATCTGCAAACGCAAATCGAGGTTCAAAAGACAGAATTACGCAAGTTGCATGGGCAAAATGAAGAGCGTATGCACAATTTACAGGATACGGAAAAACGACAGACAAATCTTTATAGTAATCACGAAAAAGAGTTGCTTAACTTGCGTAGTCAATATGACAAGTTGATACACAATCTACAGGATGCGGATAAGCAGCAGGCTGAGGCTAATAAAAAACAGGCTAGTTTTATACTAGACCAACAAACGCAACTGAAGGTACGCATCTCTCAGTTGGAAGAGAGCAGCAAACAACAGCTCGAAATAATAAAGCAACTTGAGGCTTTGAAACAACATGTTAGTGCTGCGCTAGATCAGCAAACGCAGGTGAAAGTGCGTGTTTCTAAAATTGAAGAAAGCAGTAAGCAACAAGCCGAAACCAGTCAAAAACAGGCTGAACTATACACACAACAAACGAGTTCTCTTTCCAGTCAGCAAGCGCAGCTTAATGAGCGTATGTTGAATCTGGAAGAAGCTAGCAAACAACAGACTAACTCTCTGCTCGGCCAGCAAATGCAGCTCAATGAGCGTATGTCAAATCTGGAAGAAACTGGCAAGCAACAAATAAATACTTTGCTTGATCAGCAACAAGCTCAATTCAAAATACGTATTTCTCAGTTGGAGGAAATCAGCAAGCAACAAATTAACTCTGTTCTCGATCAGCAGCAAGCAGAGTTTAAGGCTAGTATCTCCCCGCTGGAAGAAAGCGGCAAGCAACAAACCCAGGCTATGTTGGATATCCAATTACAGATTGAGGCTCAACGTGCAGAGTTTCGCAAGTTGCAGGGGTTGAATGAAGATCTGGATCACAAATTACAGGATGTGAATCAGCGGCAGAAAGATGTTTACACTGATCTGGATACTCGTATACGCCATTTTGAAACTGTATCCCCACTAGAACTACAAAAGCAGGTTCAAGCTTTGAATGAAGAATTACATAAATTGCATAGTCACGACGAAGAGGTATTAACGCGCAACTTACAGGATATTGAAAAGCGGCAGGTAGAAGCCAATAAACAACAGCATAGTTTTATGCTTGATTTGCAAAAAAATATTGAGGCGCAGAACACCGAAATGCGCAGTCAAAATGAAGAGTTTATGCACAATCTGCAGGAAATAGAGAAAAAGCAGAAAAGTTTTCACAGTGATTTTAATAATCGCTTGCGCCATGTTGA
Organism: Nitrosomonadales bacterium; assembly: GCA_016721605.1. Lineage (GTDB taxonomy): Bacteria > Pseudomonadota > Gammaproteobacteria > Burkholderiales > Gallionellaceae > Nitrotoga. The sequence continues at coordinate 99,297 of JADKHS010000001.1, read as the reverse complement.
AACAGTAGCCGTTCTTGATTTGAAAAAAAAGATTGGAACTCATGATGATGAAGCAAGCATGTTGCGGGATCAGAACGAAGAACTGGTGCATAACATGCAGGAAATGGAGAAACGGCAGGTAGAAATTAGTAAGCAACAAACAAATTCTTTACACAAGTTGCAAACGCAGATTGATGCGCTGAATATGGAATTACGCAAGTTGAGTAGTCAGAATGAAGATTTATTGCGCAACTCGCAAGAATCGAAACAGCGGCAGGCAGAAGCCAACAAGCAGCAAACCAACTCAATGCTTGATTTGCAAACGAAGATCGATGACGCACAAAACACAGAATTACGCATGCTGCGTAGCCAGAATGAGGAGCTGTTGCGCAACGTGCAGGATGCGGAAAAACGGCAGAAAAATTTCTATATTGATATGGACGCCAGTTTGCGCCATTTTGAATCGATAGTTGCTGGGACATCATCAGTGTCTTCTGCCTCTCAGTCCGCAAAAACGGCTGGAAAGGCGGTTAATGGAGATGTATTGGAAATAGATACTGTTAACATGGAAAACCGTGCTTATGAATTGGCACACGGCCATGCTAAAGTTGGCGACTACCAGAATGCCATTAGTGTGTTCCAGGAATTCCTGAAAAAATATCCTGAATCGAAGCATGTGGCTAATATTCACTACGAGATGGCTAACGCCTATTTTGCGTTGAAAGATTACAAAAGTGCATTGGACAGTTATCAGCTGTTAGTAAATAAGCATTCATCCAGCCCGAATGTGCCAGATGCTATGTTAAAAATTGCAGATTGCCAGCATCAACTTAAGGCTATAGTTGGGGCTAAGAAAACACTCAATCAAATAATCGTCAAATTTCCCGGCAGTAAAATAGCTGATCAAGCCAAGAAACGCCTCGATATCCTTAAGTAAGTGTGTTTTTGTCCGATGTTTTAAAGTAGGTGTCGTATACCTTGGTATTTTGTAAGTTAGAATTTGAGTATATCTTTAATTCTAGCGATGGCTCGAATGATAATAAGACGTTCTGGTAAGCCAAAGGTGTATGCGGCTAATGTTAGGGCTTTTTTAAAATAGCAACTTTGCGAGAGCTGATTATGATGAAGATAATGAAAAATGTTAACAAATTAGTGATTGGCATGTTGTTAATGCATTTTTTAGTTGCTTGCGCTAAGCCTCCTGTAGCCGGTGGTATTAAAGGAAATGATAATGAGGTGACCATGGATGCCCCCTCTCTTCCTAATACATCAGTAGCTGGTGATCATCCACTTACTAGTGCCTCTGGCGTCACAATTTACCCAGGCTCAGGCTCAGGCTCAGGCTCAGGCTCAGGCTCAGGCTCAGGCTCAGGCTCAGGCTCAGGCTCAGGCTCAGGCTCAGGCTCAGGCTCAGGCTCAGGCTCAGGCTCAGGCTCAGCTGGAGCGAATGACCCCTTTAATAATCCGAACAGCTTGTTGGCTAAGCGCGTTATTTACTATCCAACTGACATGGATACCATATCAGAGCAGGACAAGCCCATTGTGCAAGCACATGCTGAATATTTGGTCGAGCACCCAAGCCGCACAGTGCGTTTGGAAGGAAATTCAGATGAACGTGGGAGCAGTGAATATAATCTGGCTTTGGGGCAGCGTCGTGCCGATGGAGTAAAAAAGAGGTTGCTAATGGGCGGTGTTAGAGAAGGCCAGATTGAGTCAATTAGTTATGGCGAGGAAAAGCCTAATGGTAAAACGCATGATGAGTCGTCCTGGTCGAAAAATCGTCGTACTGATTTGATTTATCCTTAAAGTAGGCTGGGTATGAGACTTCACGTTTTGTTGCTTACTGGATGGAGTGCCATTGCAGCATGTTCTGCACATGCTGCTTTCTTTACTGATGAAGAAGCGCATAACCAAATCCGGCAACTAAAAGAACGTGTGTCTAATTTGGAAGGTAGCGGTAAGCAGCAAACTGAAACAATCAAGCAGCAAGCGGAAACTATAAAGCAACAGATTGAAACTCGTAAGCAGCAAATCCGTGAGATAGTTGACCTTCAAGCGCAGATCGAGGGACAAAAAGACGAATTGCGTAGGTTGCGTGGGCAGGACGAAGTGCTGGCGCATAGTCTGCAAGAATCGGACAAGCGGCAGAGAGATTCTTACATTGATTTGGATGCCCGTTTGCGACGTTTAGATAAGCTTGAGACAGCCGTGCCGCCCCGACCGGTAAAGCCATAAACGGCTGGTGAATCTTAAATAAAGCAGGTTTTCATGATTACGTGCTCCGTTAGCGAGCAGTTGCGCATCACCGAAATTTTTTATTCCTTACAAGGCGAAACGAGCCGTGTCGGCTTGCCGACGGTTTTTGTACGTCTGACAGGCTGTCCGTTACGTTGCTCATACTGCGATACTGCTTATGCTTTTAGTGGTGGACAGAATATGACAGTTGCAGGAATACTCACTGAAGTGGCTCGGTATAATACGCGCTATGTTACGGTTACCGGGGGCGAGCCTCTGGCGCAGAAAAACTCCCTGTCTTTACTAAGTGCCTTGTGCAATGCAGGTTATGAAGTATCGCTGGAAACTAGCGGGGCGCTGGATGTATCTAGTGTCGATGTGCGTGTGATGAAGATCCTGGACATCAAGACGCCAGCATCAGGCGAAGTAAAAAAGAACTTGTGGAGTAATCTTATTGCGTTGCATGCGCACGACGAAATAAAATTTGTCTTATGTGATGAGTCTGATTACATTTGGGCCAAGCAGGTGTTGCGTGAGCGTGATTTGGCTGAAAAATTCACCGTGCTATTTTCACCTGCACAAGATCAGCTGTCACCGACAGTACTGGCCGATTGGATTTTGCGCGATAGCTTGCCGGTGCGCCTGCAAGTGCAATTGCACAAGTTACTGTGGGGCAGCCAGCAGGGAAAATGAAGAATGCAGTAGTGTTGTTGTCAGGCGGTCTGGATTCCGCCACAGTGATGGCCATGGCGAAACAGCAGGGCTATCTCTGCCATGCGTTGAGTGTGGACTATGGGCAGCGCCATTATGCTGAGCTTGCTGCAGCAGAGCGTGTGGCCCAGGCTTTGGGTGCGATTGAGCAGCGTGTCATCAGTGTTGATTTGACTGGATTTGGTGGCTCTGCCTTGACAGATACGCGCATTGCAGTACCGGAACAGAGAACAACAGGTATTCCGCTGACCTATGTGCCAGCGCGTAACACCATTATGTTGTCACTTGCCTTGGCTTGGGCGGAAGTGTTGCAGGTACAGGATATATTTATTGGGGTGAACGCAGTTGATTTTTCCGGCTATCCCGACTGTCGTCCAGAATATATAGCGGCTTTTGAAAACATGGCTAATCTCGCCACCAAGGCAGCGGTAGAGGGTAGCTATTTGACATTACACGCGCCTTTGTTGCGTTTGTCCAAGGCCGATATAGTCAAGCTAGGTACAGAACTTGGTGTGGATTACAGTCTGACAGTGTCCTGTTACCAAGCTGATTCGGATGGCCGTGCATGCGCTGTGTGTGATTCCTGCCAACTACGCCGAGCCGGTTTTAAAACCGCTGGAATAATTGATCCGACACGTTATCGTATTGCAGGATGATGCGCCCTGTTGCGTTGACAGGGCGGGTAAAGTCCGTATAATGCGCGCTTCTTTAAGGGATATGGGTCGTTAGCTCAGCCGGTAGAGCAGCGGACTTTTAATCCGTTGGTCGCCAGTTCGAATCTGGCACGACCTACCAGTTTAATTGTGTGGTTCATGATTGAGAACATTTGGACGCAATATCAATGGTTTTTCGCCGCTTTAGCTCAGTTGGTAGAGCAACCGCCTTGTAAGCGGTAGGTCGTCAGTTCGAATCCGACAAGCGGCACCAAATAAATAAAGACTTGCAGGGATGCAGGTCTTTTTTACTTTACGCATCATGGTATGCAAGGCCAGCGTAAGCATTGCAGAAGTGCCATTAAATGAACTAACGGGCTATCGTTAGTGTTCCCAAAATCCATGCACTGCAAGCTGCGTGTGCTCTTTGTTACCGCACCCAGCCAGCTATTTAACCGAGATATTACCTGTCTGTTTTCACGGGTGAAGGGTATTTACTCTTACCTATATTTGTTCATGGCTATTTTTAGCCGAAAATTATTGGCTGGTAGATTTATGACGTGGACAGTAGCGATCTAGTGGGGGATGTCATGCGCGATATTTGCGCCAGAGAGATCCTCTTGCCGAACCAAGTGGTGCTCATCCCGATAATGGCAGCTCGATAAAAGATACTACTAAGGTGCGTTCTGAAAACGAGAAATGAAGAAAACGACTCGAAAATCGCCACGATTCATGCCAAAAACAAGCCAATTCTCCGGCCACAACCGTAAAATTCACCTCGGGGTCTCTGACGGGGTGAATTGTTCAGTGTTTCCCTAAATCTTCGGATTTCTTGTAGACGGCCAACAGGCCATCAATCAGTTTAGGGGATAACGCTTTCAGTACGGTCACCATCGCTCCTTGCAAGACAGCTGTTTTCCGCCAAATGGTCGTTAAACAAAATTTATTACACCCACCACCTGCAGATCTTACCAAAGTCTGAATGATAAATTGCGATAATAATAGCCACTTCATTTGGCGGGTTCAAGACCATACAAGACTTTAAGCCCAAGACAGGGTTTCTCAATGAAATGCCATGAGGCAATTGCAAATAGCGTCACAATGGGGAACGAGAAGAGGAACAGGGAAACTGGCGAAATGCCGGGTGCCAGCGTGACAATGGTTTGTTGAATTGGAAAGGCGTAGATGTAAACGCCAAAAGAATAATCATTAATTTGTGTTCTTTTTCCTAATAGATGAAATGATGAAGTAGCTACGAATAGCAAAAAATATCCATACGACAAATATATAAAAAGCAAAAATAGACTGGTTTCCCGAAGTAAATATGTAAGGCCAATGAGTCCCGTCACTAGTAACCCGGAACGAGGAATCCAGTGGCGTACAGTGTACACAATAGCTCCGAGTATAAAGACCCCTATCAATTGGCACGAAAATAAATCGAGGCCAGTATTCCAACTATTGAATTCGGCTTTGGTAACGGTGATCATCCGAACAGCTAGATAAAGCATCACTGTAGAAAATAAAATACTGCGCCAGCCTTTTCCTTCGGTTGGCAGCAGACAGGTCGCACCGATCACTCCAGTCGCGATGTAAACCAGGAATTCAACCTTTAAGGTCCATAGAGAACCATTAACGGCGTGAGGTATCGGCAGGTCTTCAAAAACGCCAGGTAGCGTGTTGGTTTTCAGGCTTAGGACATTAACGTTGTCGCGGATATATCTGAATGCCTGGCCGGATGAAAAATAGTGATTGATATCCAGAGAGCTTGCTATGGGACCAAGCAAAAGTGCGCTGATCGCCACAACAACAGCTAAGCCAGGCAAAATCCTCAGCGCTCTTTTTGCCATGAACGAAGGAAAGTGTGGCGTGGAGGCCCAACTTGAGGAAATAAGATAGCCGCTCAAAAAGAAAAAAGCTATTACGGCCAAGGCACCGCCATCAAATATATGAAGAAGACGACCAATTGGCTCTAGTTGGATATTTCCGCTCAATGCGTAGCAGTGAGAAAAAAGTACCAATACCGCAGCGATCAGGCGTAAGGCGTTTAAATTATTTTCGCGGCTTGCCAATTTCTCAGAGATTGGGGCGCGCAATTGGATCGTGGTCATATTTTAATGTGACTAAAACAGATTATTTTTTCGTATTGAATCAAAGTGCTCGTCTGGGTATGGAAATTAAGCTGAAGTTAAGGGCCGGTGCCAGCCAGCTTCCATACTGACCGTAAGATGTTTGTAGAGGATTTGAGACAATGCGGTCAACGGTTATAAAATGCGATTTGCTCTAGAACTAATGGGCTTCTATCATTAGTTTTCCAGTTCAGCTTAGAAGGTCAGTCCACGTATACATGGCACCAATTGCAGGTTGGGTGCGACGCCCGATGACCGAAGCCTTGCTTTCCTGTCGATGACGACCACTTCCATTGCACTTCGATTAGCGACCCATATCGACGATCCCCTCAAAACCGGCCTTGGCCGCATCCGGATAATCTGGGTAAGTCTGCGCGACATTCATCCGTATGACAGCGATTTGCAAAGGGATAGGAATTGGCCATTCAACACCAGCTCTACACCGCTTACGCTGTCTTTGGCCAAGGCCCAGCCGACTACCTTGATTTGTGTGCTGTTGGCTGGATCCTCTGTTAACTTATCAATGTATCCGATTGTGGCTTGAGGTTGTGGTGCTGCTTGCGTGAACTTAAGCCGTTGTTGTGGACGATGATTATTGAAGAATTTGTAACCAACGCCGCTCATTATAAAAATGGCAGCCACTAACAACAAGACAGCTAACCGGCGGCGATTTCTGGAGAAAACAATCATGTTTTTCAACCTGTCAAGCTATTTTGTAAATGCGGTTATCAAGGCACTGACACTCAGAAAAGAACGCCATGGATTTTTGGACATCCGGTAATCATTACCCAAAAACGGGGGACGTCGCCACAAGTCAAGTCATATCCAATTGAGATAAACAACGTTTGGTATTCATTTGTCTGATCAGTTGCGATTACTACCAATAAATTTAGTTTGTCGTGTTTACAATAAAATCAAGTTGTCTCGATGTATCAGCTCTGGCTCATCAACATAACCCAAAAGAGTTTCGATTTCGCTACTGGGATGGCCAGCGATGCGACGTGTTTCTGTGGCATTGTAGTTGATCAGGCCGCGCGCAATGTCTTGTTTATTCATATCTAAAATGGCGACTACTGTGCCGCGCTCAAATTCCCCGCTGACATTGGTAATGCCGACCGGTAATAGGCTCTTGCCTTCGTTACGTAGTGCATGTACTGCACCAGCGTCTAGCGTTACCTTGCCGCTGATTTGCAGATGATCTGCCAGCCATTGCTTGCGCGCATTTAAAGGTAGTGGTTGTGCTTCCAGTAGAGTGCCGATACTGTTGCCACACATCAGGCGTGGCAACACATCTATTTCATGGCCAGATGCGATTACGGTGTGTGCGCCGCTACGTGCAGCCCGTTTTGCGGCGAGCACCTTGGTGAGCATGCCGCCGCTCCCGATGTGGCTACCTGCGCCACCTGCCATGGCTTCAAGCTTTTCATCGCCCGCTTGCGCGAAACTGACTAGCGTAGCATTTGGATCCTTGCGCGGGTCAGCAGTGTAAAGGCCGATTTGGTCAGTAAGGATAATGAGCGCATCAGCCTCAATTAGGTTGGCAACCAATGCGCCTAAAGTGTCGTTGTCACCAAACTTGATTTCATCGGTGACCACCGTGTCATTTTCATTGATGACGGGAATAACGCCAAGGGTCAGCAGGGTACGCAGTGTAGAGCGGGCGTTGAGGTAGCGTTCACGATCGGCGAGATCGGCATGGGTGAGCAATATTTGTGCGGTATGCAGGCCGTGTGCGCTAAAGCAGCTTTCGTACACCTGTATTAAGCCCATCTGACCGACTGCGGCAGCGGCTTGCAATTCATGCACAGCGCTGGGGCGTTTTTTCCAGCCAAGTCGCTGCATACCTTCGGCAATCGCGCCCGAAGAGACCAATACTACTTTGTGCCCATTGTCACGTAGCGTAGCAATTTGCTGCGCCCAGTTCTGGATTGCAGGGATATCCAGTCCTTCACCCTGATTGGGACCAGGCTGCTGCCAACTTTGACGACGATGCGTTTGCACTGGGTCAGGATGGTTTTCATGATGCATTAAAGTATTAAATTATCAGTTTTTTGGAGATTTTCGACGTTGGCCAACTCTTCCTGTTTAGCAACCTGCTCCACATGCTCCATGATGGCATAGCTCAACCCTTTACAGCCGTCGCCATTAATCGCGGAGATAGTGAAATAACGCGTGTAGTCGCCGAACCCTTGCAGAAAAGCAGCGATCTTTTCATCTTTATCTTGTAGCAGGTCAAGCTTGTTTAATACTAGCCAACGCGGTTTGTTATACAGCGCTTCATCATATTTTTTAGTTCATTCAGAATTGAATGGGCTTCATGCACCGGATCGACTCCCTCGTATATCGGGGCAATGTCGACCAAGTGCAATAGCAAACGGGTACGCATCAAATGGCGTAAAAACTGGTGTCCTAGTCCCGCACCTTCTGCAGCGCCTTCAATCAAGCCAGGAATGTCGGCGATAACGAAACTCTTTTCGGCCGATACCCGCACCACGCCCAAGTTCGGATGTAGCGTGGTGAAAGGATAATCGGCTACCTTGGGACGCGCAGCGGAAACCGCGCGAATGAAGGTGGATTTGCCTGCATTGGGCATGCCCAGCAAACCCACGTCGGCGAGTACTTTTAACTCTAATTGCAGTTCGCGCCGTTCACCTTCAACGCCTGGGGTGCATTGACGCGGGGCGCGGTTGGTGCTGGATTTAAAGTGCAGATTACCTAAGCCCCCTTTGCCACCTTGGGCGAGCAACATTTTTTGCCCATCGTGATCCAGGTCGGCAATCAATTCACCGGTATTGATATCAGTGATGACAGTGCCGACTGGCATGCGTAGCACAATATCTTCCGCGCCTTTACCATAGCAATCTGCACCCCGTCCGGCTTCACCATTACGCGCGCGGTGATGGCGCGCAAAACGGTAATCCACCAGGGTGTTGATGTTGCGGTCTGCGAGCGCATACACACTACCGCCCCAACCGCCATCCCCGCCATCGGGGCCGCCCTTGTCGATATATTTTTCTCGCCGAAAGCTGGCCGCACCATTGCCGCCATCGCCTGCGATGACTTCAATTTTTGATTCGTCGATGAATTTCATGATGTCGGTTATCCCTGCAAATAAAAAGCCCTACCTCGCGATAGGGCTTATTGTACTTGGCTAGGAGTACTTAAGCTGGAACCACGAAGATCGTTTTGCGTTTTTGTGCACCTTTAACGGCGAACACGACTTTGCCGGCAATCTTTGCAAACAAGGTGTGATCCTTGCCCATGCCAACGTTGTCACCAGCGTGGAATCGCGTACCGCGCTGACGTACGATAATGCTGCCAGCGTTAATTAATTCGCCGCCATAAGTTTTCACGCCGAGGCGTTTTGAGTGTGAATCGCGTCCGTTACTGGTACTGCCGCCGCCTTTTTTTGATGCCATGTTTCTTCTCCTTCAATATTACGCCGAAATGCCGTCAATACGGATTTCAGTGAAGTTTTGACGATGACCTTGATGTTTTTGGTAATGTTTGCGTCGGCGCATCTTGAAGATTCTAATCTTCTCGCCACGACCATTTGATATTATGGTTGCCGTGACAGTAGCACCAGCCAATAGAGGTTGGCCAACAGATACTTTCTCACCACTGCCCACCATCAGCACCTTGTCCAGCACGATAGCACTGCCGACTTCACCAGAAACGGTTTCAATTTTCAGGGTTTCGCCTGTGACAACACGGTATTGCTTACCACCAGTTTTGATTACTGCGTACATAACAACCTCGCTTGAATGCGGTTTTACAGAGTCGCGCATTATACACAAACGGCACCAGCCGTCAAAATGGTTTTTAATAAATAGCGTTTATCTGCCGTCAATAAGATCGCGTGTTTAACAAGCTTGGAGAGGGCGGCAGATAATATTATTGGCAACTTACTTGTTTGTGTACTGCATTCTGCTCAATCCACATCAAGATCAGCAAACAATTTAGTGGACAAATACCGCTCACCAAATGACGGGATCATCACTACGATCATTTTGCCAACATTTAACGGACGCTTGGCAATTTCAAGGGCAGCCCAAACAGCCGCACCGGAGGAAATACCAACCAACAAGCCTTCCTCTTTTGCCAAGCGCCGCGCCATATTGAAGGCATCGTCATCTTTAACACGTACCGCTTCGTGGAATATATTTTTGTTGAGAATTTCAGGTATAAAACCCGGCCCTATCCCTTGAATAGAATGCGGACCACGCTGTCCACCTGAAAGTACAGGCGAAGCATCCGGTTCCACGGCAATTATTTGCACGCCCGAATAAATCTCTCTCAATGCTTCACCTACACCGGTGATAGTCCCACCAGTTCCAACACCCGCAACAAAGATATCAATCATGCCATCGGTGTCGCGTATAATTTCTTCGGCGGTAGCAGTTCGATGGATGGCAGGATTAGCGCGATTAGAAAATTGCTGCAGTATGAGGTAGCGTGAATCGGCCAAAGCCATTTCTTTTGCCCTCTTCATCGCCCCGGGCATACCGTCCGAACCTGGAGTCAGGATAAGCTCCGCACCATAAGCCTTCATTAACAGGCGGCGCTCACGGCTCATGTTTTCCGGCATGATGAAAGTGCACTTATAACCGCGGGCTGCGCAAACCATAGCAAGGCCGATGCCGGTATTGCCAGATGTTGGTTCCAAAATAATTGTGTCTGGTTTGATTTTGTCTGCTTTTTCAGCAGCTTCAATCATTGACGCGGCGATACGGTCTTTAACGCTGAGCGCGGGGCTGAAAAATTCCAGCTTAGCGAGGATAGTGGCATCTATGCCTTGGGTCACGCGGTTTAATTGCACCAATGGTGTGTTGCCTATCAGTTCTAAAACATTTTTTGCAATCTTCATCTATGCTTCCTCTCTTTTATCCATATCCATGTTGCAGTATATAGTGCTGCGTCGCAGCAAATAATACCTTATGAGAGGTTTTCCAGTCCAAGCATTTTAGGGTCTGAGGGTATGGCACTCGGTTACGCAATCATTGAACTTAAATCAAATACAACCAATCTTTGTCAGTTGAATGTACGTGATACATCGCTTGATTCAGCTTGCACACAAATCACTATTCCGCATCAACGTTTTAATCGCCGTAAACCAAAAATATTTTTTTCTGCGTACTTCTTTTTTTAAATTTCCAGGTTTATCTTTGGGTGGGTCGTTTCGTTCCACAAGTTGTTCTTTGAGGTCGTCCAATTCCTTTTGCAATTTAACAACGTTCGCTTTGCGTTGCGCGACGCGCTCATTCCAGCGGCTTACGGCTGCATCACGTTCCTTGATAGCGGTTTCGACCTCCGCTTGAGCGCGGGTAACCAATTCCTCCTTTTCCTTAAGTGTGACTTTAATGGCCGGCACCTTGCCCGTGCGCTGCGCTACCATGCTTTGTGTAAGCCGGGCGGTGAGATCATTTTGCAGTTTGAGCGCTTGCTCCAATGTTTTGATGTCCATGTTGTACACCCCTTAAATTTTGACGTTGAAATTGATGATCGGCAACGGTGTGACGATGCCGGTATTGATGTAATCCCCGGTGGTGACGTTGCCCATGAGTACGATTTTGGGACGATTGGTTAGCGACATGGCATTGACGTTGGCCGCAGCCTTGATGTGATTGCCCATAGCGATCAAATGTCCTCCCCACAAAAGCACACTCGCGCCTCGCGGATTAGCCTCAGCGCTGAGATGGTCGCAGATATTGTTGTTGAAAGTCACCTTCTCGAAACGGAAATCGATGTTGTCATTTATTACAACACGCATGAATTCCACCAGATGAGTGCGGCCCGGTCCACTGAAGTGATTATCACTCACCTGCGCACTGCCGAACATGTAGGCGAACTCGCCCGCACCGCCAATGAAACGTACTGCCAGCGGCCCGATCAGCAGCAATGCGCGATGTTCGTTCACTGGTTCAAGCATGGCGGGCTGGGTATAACCGACACGGTTGCCGCTGATCTGGCAGGCAGGCATCCAACCGCCGATGCCGATAGCATTGGCAGTAGTGGCCTGGCTGCCGTCGGCGGAGATGCCCGTGTCAAGCACCTCGCAATCTTCAATGCGCAGATGTGCACCAGAAGGCGTCAACACCTCTTCAGCGTATACACCGATGCCTATCGCAAAATTAGGGGTGTAACCGCAGTTAAGCACTCGATTTTTGAGTAGCGCAGTGGCGCCACGCACGAACATCACCATGCCTAAAAGCAGGCAAGATTGCAGGAAATTACCACTGATCTCCAAGTTGGTTTGCTGTGTGGCGGTGATGCCGGCACCTGCCTGATCGATGCGATTACCCACTATACGATTGCGTTCGCCCTCACTAAGATGCACGGCGAAAAACACTTCGCGCAGGTCATTGTTGTCGATGCGACTGTCGCTACAATCATCCACCCGCACGCCGTACCATCCGGCGCCAGCGCCGTCAATATGATTACCGACGACGATCGGGTAAGCGACGCGTGAGGCGATAATGCCCGATTCCACACCTAGCAATTGATTGTCACTCATCACGACGTGATCGGCACTAAAACCATTTTTCGCATCGGCGAGGCAATAGATGCCAGCGGGCATCGCTGGTTGACTCACTTTGACGCTCGCCTCTAAGCGGTTGACGGCGATAATTGCGTGGTCACCACTGATACGAATACCGCCCCATGCGGCGGAGAGCAGATCGATCTGGTTACCGCGCACCTCGCAACGAGAAGCTTCGATATCGATTGCATAGAAACGAGAGTCCAGGTAGCTGCGCATTTGGGCGACATCAGATGGAACGTTATCTTGTGTGATACCGGCGCTACGGCTGATGCGATTACCGGATATGAGCGAACCTGCGGCATTATGGAGCAGGGAGATGCCGACCCAGAAATGGCGGATGCGGTTGTTCTCGATGCAGCAGGCTTGGGTGTGATCGGTGTCGATCCGGATGCCGTATTGGCCGTTGGAGCCATCGGCCTGGCCGAGGAACCTACCGGTGATGCCTGCAATGGCATTGTCGGTAATGTGCAGGCCGCCCTGATAATCCTGGCTCAGGATACCAACAAGGAAATTGTCCAAACGATTGGCGATCAGGTCGACATCGGTCACGCTGCTCAAATTGATCCCGACATAGGACGGCGGTGCTTGCAGCGGCGAAACCAAAACGGCAAGCGCACAGTGCTCTACGCGCACCCGTGTGCAGCTGTCCAGGTACAGCAGCGCGCCAATATCGACAGCAGCGGCTGTAGCCTCAAAACGTATGCCCTCGACGATAATGTCGCTGACCGGTGAACTGGCGTCGCCGATCTGCAAGGTTCTGGCTAGTCCTGTCGCACGCACGATGGCACCAGGGCTCTCGCCGCGCAGGATGATGCGCGAGGAGAGTATCTGAATGGTAGCGCTGATGTTATGCACGCCCGTTTTCAGGCATACGCAACCGCCCTCGTCCGGCAGCGAGTCGATCGCGGTCTGGATATTTTCGCCAGGTGCGACATTGATAGTGCAGCAACCGCCGCATTCGGGCGGCCATTTCACACGGCAGTCGGTTTCGTCGTCAGGAAGGTGACGATAGACAGCCGCGCGTAATGGCGATGTATGCCGCGCGGCGGCGCTTGGGTGTAGGTTTCCACTGAGGTGTCGTTGGTGCGTGCCGCAGATACCCAATAATCTCCGCAGTGAAATCCGCTACCGGAAGGGTCGAGACTGAATTGAATTTGAATTCCGTTTTCCAGCACCACCCAGACGCCCGCCGCCGGCACCGGGATCAAGCCGGTGCTGCCGGCCGCGTCGAGATTGACGATGACATTGTTGTTGGCGTCGCGTACTGTACCCTTCTGGTCCCAGCGCCGCACACGGGTGTGGCGGGAATCCAGGGTGTCGAGGCCGCCGCCGGGAATGAGATTCGCCGGCAACGCGGGTGAAAAACTGATGGTTTGCTTGGCGTCGTCGACGCTGATCTTGCGCATTACGCCGCGACGCAGCGCGGGATCGCCGTTTTCACCACTGAGTTCGCGCCGGTCGTCGAGTATCTCCACCCAGTCACCCGTGTTGAAACGCAGCACTGCGTCACGGCCCAAGCTGGCCAATTTGAGTTCGGTGCTGGTCGCGGTTTGGGAGACAATTTCCACTACAATACTTGCTACGCTGGCATTGTCACGCGACCATTTGAATTTCGCCGCGCCTACGGCACCGCCATCGTGAATCTCGACGCGATAGAGCTGATTCTCCAGTCCGCGATAACCCCCACCGGGCGGCAGTTCGCATGGATCAAGATCGGGTGGAACGCCCTCCGCCTTGATGGACATGCGACCGCCAGAGGGAAGGGAAAGTGCTTGCCAGCCCGCTACCGTGGTGTCGGGTGTGGTGCAGTTGGCGCCACTGACATTGGCCAGCAAGCGAACCTGCCAGACGGTTTGCAGACGCGTGGTGGTGTCCACGCCCACGGCGCTTTCCACCAGATTAGCTTGCTGAAGATAAGTGACCTCGCGCTGCCAGACTTCGAGATAGGCGAGGTGCGGTCCGCCGCCAGGCAAGGTTGGTGGCGCAGGAAAATACGGTTGCAAGTTGTACGCCAGCGCCGTTTTTCCTCTCAGTTCGGCGAGCACCGCATCGAACTCTGCCGCACCGCCGCCGTGATTCTCCGCCAGCAGCCCATCCACATACATGCGGCCGCGGCCAATACTGATGTTTCCACCGGCAGCCTCGATCTTGAAGGCATCTGGCGTCTGTGGCGAGACCACCGCCACGCCCGTGATTCCCGGCGTAACATGCACGCCCAGCGTATCCACACTCTCGGCGCGCAAGCGTCTGTCCAGCACCGCCACCCACTCATTCCAATCCGAGTCCAGTTGCACGCGCCCTTGCTGCATCAAAACGCCGGACAAGTCGATGCGGGGATCGAATCGAACTCGGCTGTAATCTCCACTCATGACTTTCTCCTTATTGTGGCGGCAATGCCGCCCTTAACTTCCGTAGATCAATCCCGCTTCCAGGCCGAAGCGCAGATATTCTTCCAGCCGCACGCGCAGATTGGTTTCGCGTTGCGGCTGATATAAACCATGTAGCACACCCATTTCGCTCTCATCATGGGCTCCACGGCGTATCTTGTTTGAGGTGCTTTGTAGCAACTGGCAATAGCCAGGATCACCATAATGCAACGAAGTAAATTGCGGCCCTATCTGCTGGTCATTATTCTCAGGTTGGCAGTGATAACGGGACGGTGTGCGCGAGCCGGGCGGTATATAGGAAAAACGCACGCAGCCTTGTTGGCGGCGTTCAGCCCAAAGCGGCGCTTTCCACGGATCACTGCCACTGGTGAGCGCGGCGACGAAAAGGCAATCGCTGGCTAGCGTCAATTGCCGGGTGTGGACTTTGCCGATGACGGTGCAGCTTTCCAGCGTGAGCGCACTGCCTTCTGCGAGGGCGTCGGCACCGGGGCCACGGAAGGCGATGAGATTTTGCGCAGTTGCATCCACGATGCATTCGCGTAACGAGACTTCGGCATCAGCGGCAATATGCAGCGGTGCGGTAATACAACGTTCCAACTCTATCTTGGCGAAGGCATGGCTTACCACCAAGCCGGGGTCGTCTGCTTGTGGCGGTGAGCCATCGCCTTTGGTGCGCGGGCCGGGTACCAAAGTGCAATCGCGCAGCACGAGATAACGCGGTTGAGTATCGGGGAAGGCGGCCATCATGAGTGTGCCGCCGCTGATCACCCAACCGTCGAGGATCAAGGTTGCTTCGGCGCCGAGCGTAAGCGTGATGTCGCCGCTCGCCGCCAGCAGCGGGCGCGCGCCATTGACCGCACGCAGCACGACCGTCTTACCGGCATTCACGATGATCGAAGGCGTTTCTACATAACGGCGGCTATCGGGCACTTCCACCGTGCCGCCGTTTTGCACCAAGTTGAGCGCCGGTTGCAGCGCCGCGCCACCCTGCACAGCTTGCACTGGCGTAACAGGAACGGCAGGTTCGCCACGTTCATATTCGCCGCCGCCGATGGCAATGGTGTAACCGTAATGAAAGCTCACCAGCGGTGCAGAGGCCGGTGCGTCGGCGAAGGCGATGCGGCCTAGTACCGGATCGATGGACACCAGCCCGGAGCCGGCAGCAGGCTGGTGCGCCCAGGCGATGATATTGCCGCCACCGTCCTTGATGTCGCTGAGATTGCAGATACGGATGTTGTTGCGTGCAATTAGTTGCGGTGGATTGCCGTCCAATTCCAGCCATAAACTCTTGCCCGGACCGTAGTAGTCGTCAAGATGGGCCTTGAGCCAACGGCGTGCGAGCGGCATAGGCACGTTACGCGGTTCGGCTAGATGGCTGATTTCTTCTTCTGTCTCGGGTGTGTTGTAAAGCGCCATGTCGGTGCCCAACGGATTGAAGCGGAAGCGCAGTCCGCCGCCGATATCTGGATCGGCCACGGCTTGCGAGCGAGTTAGCGGAAACGCACGTACCCGCCATAAATAAAGGCCTATGTTGGGAATATTGTGGCGCGCGGCACCGGTGCCCATGCCGATGCCGGTTCGCCGCACATCCACGGTGTGCGCGATCGTGTCGAAAGCAGTATCGCGCCAGTGCAGTTTTTCCCAGTTGCGCAGATTCGGCGCGTAGTGCGCATGGGTGCGCAGATGATTCATGTTTTGCGTCCAACCCAGCAGTTGAAAGAATTCCACTGCCCGTGCCGGCCAGCCGGTGACATCGCGTGCCAGTTGCTCGAGCATGGATGCCGTACCCTTGCGGCGGCGATAGCGGATGGTGTTGGCCACATCGGCGCGCGGCGACGCTACATTAGGTACCACGCCGTGCAGGGTGCGGTAGCCGATGAGATCACCGATATAGGGTGCCACCCACGGCGCGCAGGTTTCGATGAATTGGTCGTCGTAGAGTTGTTCGAGGTTTTCCTCCATGGCTGCCACCTGCTCGCCAATGACGGCGAGCAGTTCGCGCAGCGGATAGCCTTGCTCCGCATCGCGGATGCGGTGGATGGCGGGCAGCAGTTCGTAGAGGCGGTTGGCAGTCGTGTTCACGGCATCTCCTCCAAATAATCGAATGGGCCGGTATCAAGCAATAATATCTCGGCGGCGACGCCGTTGCCTTGCGCATCAGTGGTCGCGGCGGCCGGTGTCAGCCGCTGTTCCAGCGTGATAATGGTGCCGCGATAGAAACGATCCAAGTCCACGCCCAATACGCCCTGCACCCCCTGCGCAATAGCGATAATCTCTGAGCGAGAGACAGTTTGGTTGAAGTCGCGTGCGTCGAAGGAAAAGGCGGCGCGCAGGGCAGCCTCGACGTCGGCAATACCTTGCCCTCGTGATCCGGGTCGCATTTGATGCGCAGGGCGAGATGAAAGGTCGCTTCGTTGTACGCCTTCGTTTCGCAGTGCACCAGTGGATCACCGTTTTGTTTGAGGGTGTTGAGCAGTTTGGCGAGAGTCAAATCCGGCGGTTGAACGCCGTCATCGCCGGCGACAGTAATGAATACCGTGCGCCCGGCGCGGGTGTTGAGCACAGTGGCTTGGGCCTTGGCGATGCCAGTGAATGCGAGCGCGTAATCTTCATAATCCTGCACCGAGACCACGCGCCCGAGTGTGCGCACACCCAGCGGCATGTTGCGCCGAGCATGGGCTGCACTGTCCGCATTTACACCGCCCGCGGCAGGCAACGGATTGCTCACCGCTTTCAAGCCCAACGGACGCGAGAGTAGTTGCGAGAGCTGTCCAGCTTGCAGATTGCCCGCTATGCCGATGCCCTTGCGATAAACGGCGCGCAAATTATCCTGGCCAGTCGGCAGGCGCGCGCCGTGGCGGCCATCGCCGAACTGGATAGTCCCCGCACCGTCCTCTTCTACGCGCAGCACGTAGGAGCGGTCATCGGCACCAGCCTGGTAGAGGGTGGGCGTCTCGTGCCAGCGTATATCGTTGACCCGCACCTCCAATGCCGCCTCGGCACCGGTCTCGTTCTCGGCGCCAACGAAAGTGAGCGGTGTGTGTTTGAGGGTGTAGCGTTGATGGGAAAGTCGCGCCGCGCCGCTGCCGAGAGTCTGCTGCACGGTCTCGCCGTGGGTGGCGAGCGCAACGTTGGCATAGAGTTTGACAGTGCCACGCTGGTATTGATGTTGCAGCGCGGTAGTGAAAAATAGTTTGCTGGTATTGCCGTCCGCTTCAGTTCTCAGCAACGTCAACACTTCACTCACTTCATCACCGGCGGTAGTAGTGCCGCTGAGTATCAGCATGCGACCGGGTGGAAGTTCTTCCACTTTGCGATCCAGGCGTAGCGAGTCTCCCGCTACATCTGCGGTGATAGGTGTTTCCGCCAGTGTCAGTTTTTCACTGTTGGCGAATACCGCTGTCTCGCGCAGCCGCTCGTTGAATAACTCACGCAAATTTTCACCTTTCACCGTCAGCCGCGTGGTCTTGCCGGTGAGCGTGAAGCTGGCGCGCGCATCCTCGCCTGCGGTGTCAACTTGGTATAACTCCTGATACTCGGGGATAGACAGCACCAGCCAGCCGTCGTGCACAATCTGCGGATAGAGCGCGTCAAGATGCAGCGTATGGACGTTGCGCGGATAGAGTCGTTCTTGCGGGATAATCTGCTTGGCCAAGCCCGGCGGAGTCCACGAGAGCTTGATAGTTGCCGCGCCGCCGTCCTCGTAATACTCCAGTTTGATGTCATATTTTTTGCCGGCGGTAAGCGTAATACTGCCGCTGTTTTCAGTGGCGCCGTGATTGGTCCAGTTGTTAATAATCAAATGATTGTCGACCCACAGGCGCACACCGTCGTCGGAGACGGTATGAAAGCTGTAACTGCCGGTTGAGGGCGCATGCACCCAGCCTGTCCAGCGCACCGAGAACGTATCGGCGCCTATCAACGCATTAGGCGAACCGCTGCCCCAATCGAAGTTCACCGTAGTATCGGTGCGAGTAAGCTTGCGATTCGAAAGATCTTTGCTATTAAAATATTCGCCGTAGAGACCCATGCCAGTAGTGGTGGCTGTCGGCGGGTCAGAAATATCAGCGATGGTGAAGCCGGGCCATTCGGTGGCGGTGATGGTCGAACCAGTCGGCAGCCCCAGATAGCCGCTTTTAATGTCGTTGGACATTACCCTCCAGTCAGGGGCGTTATAACCAAACAGAGAGGCGCGCTGGCGTAGCGCGTATACCTTGGACTCAGCCGCTGGCGCGACGTAGGGTGAGGTAGTGCCCAAGCCGTGATCCAGCGTAACAATGGTACGATCTGCGGTGCTGTCGAGCACCACGTTTTGGACGCGGCGGAAATCCCAGTTCTCGTTGCCGGTATTGTTTTCACGTTCCGCGCCGACGAACAGCAGCGCGTCACCGGCTTTAAGCTGCGTCGCGGTGCCCTGCAGATAAACGACCTTGGTGCCGAACACCGGCAATTTCATCTCATGCATTTTCGGCAGCAGCACGTTCCATGCCGGTCGTGCTTCAATACTCTCGACGGTCTCGAAGGTCTGCGGTTTTTCGTCGGGGCCGGGCATGCTCTGCACCTTGATGCCGATGTCCAGCATCACTTTGTCGGGTACGCCCGTAGCCTGCTTGGGGTCACTGCTCACGGGTTGCGGCGGCGGTTCTTGCAGTGTGAAAGCGAGATAGGTCTCCGCGGCAACGCCGGGTTTAAGGCGATAGCCGATCAGCCGCGCCAATTCGCTCAACGATAGGCGTTCGCTTGCAGTGCGCAAATAGGATTCATTGGCGAGACGTTCCTGATAAAAGCTCAACACGTCGGCCATACAAGCATAGGCGTCCAACAGCGCGATAGAAAAATCATCGCTGTCGCGGGTGCGCAATTTCGCCAGCGCCGGATAATCCTTCGATGACAGCCGTGCCTGCATGCTAGCCAGCACTTCGCTGTGCGTGCCGATGCGATAGGCGATGGCCGCAAGCCCCGGACGATTGTAGAGCAGTGCCGGTGCCTGAATACCCACACCCGCGCAACAACCGCATGCGTCTTGCGATGATTGTTCTTCGCCGCTCATTTGCCGCCTCCTATCGAGAGCTTCAACACACCCCGTTCAGGGAAGTTGGGATCGTTGTCCAATCGCGCGATTTCCAGTCGCCCAATTGTCAGCACGCCGTCATCCATGGGTTTGGAATCCGGTGGCGCACGCAGACGCTGAAAAGCGTTAATCACTACCGAGGCCACGCCTTGTATCGCCTGTGCCGCTTCATAAAGCGCGCTGAGATAAACTGGCTGGCCAAAGCTGAAATTATCGGGATGAAACAGGGCAGGCGTACCGTCGGCCAGCCAGCCGCGGCTGAATACGCGCATCAGCGCGGTGCGTACATCGGCACGGAAATAATCAGGCTTGACGCATACCGTCATTTCCAGAAGCAAAGGCACATAACTCGGGCCGTTCACCTCCAGGTCATAGCCGGCCATGCGATAGCGCTCGACGTGGTTGCGGATGGTTTGCTCATAAACCGCATCCACTTCGCCGCCACCCTTACGGTCGACGGTGAGAAACACCGTGTACCAGCTACCGGTCCAGCGGAAGGTGGCGGCGGCGCGCTGTACGCTGGGATGGCGTTCAGTCACCTCGGCATAATCTTCGGGGGTGACCGCGCGTTCCTGGGTGCGAAACGCTTCTGGCGCATCGCGCCGGATATCCTCGGCGTTTTCAGGATCGCTGCCGCCTCGCGCCGGCAGTGGGTTCGACGCGCGCAATAGCCGCGCATCGTTGCTGACGACGTGCGCGATGGACTCCAGGCCGATGTTGCCTGCCACGCCGTTGCCGACGCGATAGCTCGCGCTAAATGTGGTGCTGACGTCGGGGCGCTTGCCGTGATAATCGTCGCCGAAACGCAGTAAGGCGCTGCCGTCGTGTTCGCTCTCCACCACGAATTCGCTCGCCTCGGCATCACTCGCGAGCAAATCCGGGCGCGGCAACCAAGTGTCTGGCGTGCCCTGAAAATTGCTGGCGAGAGAGATGGCGGGACGCGCACGCTGCGGCTCGGCGGCGGTGATCAATACAGCGGCATCGGCCAGCGGTGACACCTGCACCTGCCCGCTGTCCAACCGCAGGCGATAGGCGCTCACGCCGTCAGACACAGACCACATGCCATCGCCGCCTTGTACTACCACCGGCCCCGCCTGCAACAGTACGCCTTGCGCTTGCAAAGCATCGTGTAGCGACGGGGTAAAGCTGCGTATTTGCAACGCAGTGACGATGGCCGCTGTCGCGGTGAAGCCGAACAACGGCGTGGCTGTGAGCGGCAAGGCATGAGTGAGTGGACGTTCCATAAGTCGCGGCCGGAAACGGGGGGGTACGGCCTGCAAAGGCGGACGTTTGCAACTCAATACGTCGCTCTTGGATGCAAGGGTGAGTTGCGAGGCGGACACGGCACCTAAATCTTCGCCAGTCAGGGTGCGGCCATGGTCGGCTAGCACGATATTGCCGTAAGCCGCGCTCACTTCACCGAGATAAGTTGCGCCGTGATCCAGGTCAGTGATGGTCGACAGGCATAATGGAAACGGCAGTGCATCGTCTTCTGTCCAGCGGATCTCGGTGACATCCAGCGGATTATTGTTGGGTATCGGCAGGAATAAACCCCCGCTGGGGTCGCTATCCAAACGCACGTCGGTGAGACGTACCGCCCAGCGATGCGCGCGGTTTGCATCTGCGGTAAATCCGGTGCGCGGGCCTAATTCTTCTGCGAACACCAACACGTCGCCCGCCTTGAGGTTGGGGTAGTGTCCGTTGAGCGTTGCGCGCGTCGCACCTTTAGGTAAACAGCATTCGCGCTCGCCCCAGGAATAGAAACTAATGCGTCCGTGATCTTGATAAAGCAGGGTGTCTTCCACCGTCTCGAATACCAGCGCACCGTTGGCCAAGGCATCGCGCAGTTGGTCGCTGGACGGGGCGATACGCTCGGGTGTGTTAGGCACGCGCGTGAGCAGCGGTGTGCCGTGTGGAATGTTTACACCGTCATCGTTGACGAATAGTTGCACCCACACGCGGGCATTGCAGCCCTCGTGCACCCTGTAATCCACCAGCCGCGCATGGCGGCGCAGCGAGATGCGCTTGCGCGCGGTAGCAAGATAAGCTTCGGTGGTGACGGCGTCTTGTTGATAGGAAAGCTGATCGCCCACATAGGCCAGCATTTCTACCAAGGTTACGCCGACATCGGCGGCGTTGCGGCTGAACCAATCAGGTATCAGCACGCTCATGCGGTCCAGCATCAGGCGACGGAAGCTGGCGTAATCCTTGGCAAGATAATCGAGGCGCGGATTCGTCGGCGGCGGCGTAGGACAAGGGGTAACGCTGGCGCAATCGAAATCCGATTCGCACTGCACCTTGAATGAGAATTGAATTTCGCTCAGGCGTGGATCAAAACCAGCCGGTGGCGTGTCGTTACCGGGGCCGCTCAGCAGGCGTAGCGTATACAGCGAAAAGTCACCGTAAATCTTGGTGCGGATCACCATGAATCTATCAAGGGGCACGAGGCCGTCGACGAGGCCAGGCGGCTCACTGGCGGGCAGCGCGTTGGCGATCGCAACCCATGCAATATCCACGCTCTTGATGCGTTCGCCGCCTTCGATACGGAAATTATCCTTGCCGAGAGTGGCGGGCACTGCACGCAGGAATTTCACGAACAGTGTGCGCTGACGCGTAGAGTCTCCGGGAACACCGCTGTCATGCACCTCCAGATATTCCAGACCGTTGAGGGTGCCGTTTAACTTCACTACTTCGCGGCGGCGCTGGTCGCAGCAGTAATATTTCATAAGCCGCCTCCTGGCGCGCTGATCTGCGCTACGCCGCGAGTTTGCGTGCGGCGTTCTACATATTGCACGGTGATGAGCAAGGCATCGTCCTGCGCCTGCACATCGACGGTATCCACGGTAATGACATCGCTCAGCCATTGCTGTAAGGCACCTTGAATCAGGAACTGCGTGGTCGCCGCCACTTCAGGGCTGGCGGCGGCAAACACCAATTGCATCACACCGCTGCCGAAGTTGGGACGCATCACGCGTTCGCCCGGCGCAGTGAGCAACACCTGCTCAATGAGATCACGAATATAACCGGACTCATCCGTCTGCGCGGTGCGGCCGCGGCCGTCAAAATGAAATGGAAAATCGATTTGGCTCATAAGTACCTCATGTCGCGAGCACCCTGGGTTGTACCACCAGCGGCAACAAGCCGGTGCCAGTAGGCACACACACCGCTTGCCCTGTTTGTATCAGCACCGGCACACCGCCAGCCAGCACCCGTACTGCGCCCACTACCCACTGCGCGGTGACGCAGGGCGGGTTGGGCGTGCCAGTGAGGGCGCAGCCGGTAATCGCATAGGGCGTGGCCAGTGTGGTCACCGGTTGGCCGCTCAGCAGCACGCGCGGAAATGGCGTAAGCGGTGTCGCCGACCCTGCGTGCATGCAGGTTATCGTGGCGCCAAGATGAAGGACGGGTGCGGGCATAGTAGCGTTCTCCTTATATCACCGTGAGTGCCCCGAGATTGATGTCCACCGTCGGCCCGGTAAGATTGATCACCGCGCCTTTGCCGTTAGAAATCATGATGCCGATATCGGTCACCGAGATCATGGCACCGGTCGTGGTTTGCAACTGAATACCTCCAGTGGGGCCGGGTACGTCACTAATAATCAGACCATTCTTCAGCGGAGTTTGCAACGTGATGCCAGGTACTGCGGGCGGCACCATACGCGACAGCACCGGCAGCTCTGCGGCGCTGCCCCAAAAGCAACCGACCCAAATCGGGTGATCCGGATTACCCTGTTCGAACTCTACCCATACGCCGCTACCGATCATAGGCAATGCAAACATGCCCATATTTATCCCGGCCAGCGGCACGCAGGGCATCGCCCAGGTTGTGGGAATAAGCCCCGCCACATCAGGCACCTGTACCTGCAACCGTCCCATCTGCATTGGGTCTATATTGTTGAGTACCATGCCGCGGTACTTGCCATAAAAATTGCCGCCGTCGCTCATACGGGAACCCTCGGTGTGATTGAAACCAGACCGTTGCGCGTCAAGTTGAAACTTTGCTTGAACTCACCGCGCTTGAGTGTGCTGGTGACACTTTGTACAAAATACAGGCCGTCGTAGGCGATGCCTGCGCCACGCACGCCGACCAGTTGTCTGGCTTTCAGTGGCCGACCGTAGCGCAGTACATTAATGCTGCCATTGGCGCTGACTGAGTCCTGCGACTTCTTCGCTTCATTGAGCCCTCTTAAAATCGCCTGCATCGGGTTCATCTTTGCCGTGTCCTTCAGTATCTTGAGAATGATGAGCGTTGTAGAAAGCACTACCAGCGGTGGCTGCAACGGATTGATGTTGGGAATCGGAATTGGAATCGGGAAGCGCGTAAGCTGGTTCTGGATGAACACGACCGGCAGTACACCCTTGGTCGGATCGAACGAAAAATTCATATTTTCAACGTTGGTTAACGCATCCATATCTACATTGAGTGCCGGTTGCGGTACGCCCACTTTGATCTCTGGCCCGAAATAAGCGATGTTGGTACCCGCCGCCGGCCCAGGCTCGATGTAAAAAATGTAGCCGGCCTCTTCAGCGAGCTGCTGAATGTATTGAAGGTCGGTGCCCTTATGGGCGGGAATCTTGTCCACCGGGATGGGAACATCGGGAAACAGCACCGGAATAACCAGCGGAATTAAGCCAAAGGCCGCATATTTGGCGCAAATCAGCGCTACGCGCGCCTCAATTGGCAATGCAGGGTATGGCAGACCGCTAAAATCGAGCATATCCATGACCTTGGTAAGATCTTCCCCGGTAACCGTCACCATGCCCGGAGCGCCGTTGCTTCCCGCCTGCACCTCTACATTCGTCATTACCCCGTCAAATAGCGGCTGTGGCGTACCGTTGAGGGTGATGATCAGCATGACTCGCAACGGCGGTGTAGCGGGACCGCTGTTCATCGCACCGGCGATGATGAAAAACGTGTTCAATTCCGACTTGCTGCTGAATTGGAAGCTCATCTGGAAGCCGCTCGCCGCGCCTGCCGCCGTAGTGACCTGCACGCTATCGAGCGCGTTCATCACCATCTGCGGTACCGGCACCGGCACGATAGGGCCGATCATCAGCGTGAGATGTATCCCCTTAGCCAGCATCGGTCACTCCCTGAACACCTTCTGGCAAGGTGATACGCAGGCGCTTGCCCGCAGTCTCCGTCAATTCATCCGGGCGTATGGCGCCGTTGGCATCGCAGATGCGCCAGTACGGCGACGGATCGCCGATATAGTGCGCGGCAAGATTGTCTAGCCGGTCGCCCGCAGTGACCATGTGCTCTTGTAGCAGCGAGAAATTCTCCGGCGGCGGCACGAAACGGCGCTTTAAATACGCGACGACCGTGCCGTCCGGCTGAGTGGACTGCACCGCCGCGATACCGTGATAGCGGCTTTCTGGCGGAAACAACGGAGTAACCAGAGAATTCGCCTGCATGAAAGCCTGGATCGGGTCTATCATCAAATGCCTCCTATTCCCAGCGTGGAGAAAGTGCCCGCTTGGGCTTTAGCCGCAAGCCGTTCCTTGTTTTGCAAATAGCTCATGAATAAACTGCCACCCTTATGACTGAAGCCGAGATCGTCTACGTTCAGCACCCTAAAGCCAATACTTACTTTGGCGACGATCGGATTCAAGGATGGGTCGAAGGCTTCCTCGGTTACGCTGAAATCCGTAATTCGTACCGGCACGATGCGATTTTTTCCCCATACAAAAAGGGCCAGTGGCGCCTCCATCGGCGCGATCTCCAGCGTGCCGGACTGTGACATTGCATTGCGGTCAAGCAACTGGCTGCTGGTCGGGTTGACCAGTGATTCCAGCACCGAAACTTGCGGCTGAATGCCGTTTTCCACCACGGAGCGGTGCTGATCGGGAAATTCCAATTGATCCGCCGCGTCGATGTCCGCCTCGAGCTTGAACGTCTCCACCGCCGGACCCTTGAAACGCATGGCTTCCGAGCGGTTACCACCCTCGCCGCCGGCACCTTGCGCTTGCAGGGTGCGCGTCATTTTTTCCGGGTTGTACTGCAGCGAAATGATGCGCAGCACCCGGCCCGATTCGGCATCGATCAGTACGATGCCGCCTTTGAGAATTTTTGGAGAATTTGAATAGCCGCTCATTTAGGTTTTCCTGGTTTTCTCATTGCTTGATTTTCTAGTACGGTCATTACAGGTTCTGTATGAATAAAACTACGGTTCTTTTTAATTAACAATGGAGACCCATTGATCCAGCTTCCTATTTGGCTGAAATTTCAACTTATTTGTCCATTAATCCCGTTGCTGGCAATTCGCGCTTTTCGAGCACTTTGGCACCTTGATGCCAGCTATGAACTTCCTTGATCCACTCGGGAAGAGTACGGTAAGTGTCTGTACCGGGCAAATGTCCCCAAAACTTTCCGTTACCGGTGTATATAAGATTCTCCCCCAACACGCCGATGCCGCCACCTGGTGGGTAATTCGTGTTCTCGATGTAACCGGCTTCGCCGGGCACCCAGTCATTAATGTCGCTGCTGGGCTTGTCAATAATGTCCGCACCCTTGCTGCCTCCTTTCATCGTCAGATCCGTCGCCGCCGCACAGCCGATTGCGTAAAGTTTTGCATTAACATTAAGATCGTCCCAAGCCTCTTGGCGGTTCACATCGGGTTTCATCTTCCAGGTTCCTTTGTTGACATCCCACTCATAGTATTTAGGATTCATCGACCATCCGGCCAAAGCGGCGAAGTTGTATTTCTTTTGCCCTGCAAAAAAGACAATGCCAATCCGCGCTTTGAGGTGGTTGTTCAGATTGGATGCTGCAACTGAGTCACTGCCGCCTTCGATGTTAAAGATGCGCGGTGAAGCCAGCATGTCGATGAGTATCTCCTGTTCGAAATTCACAGCGCCCCCTTTGGGACGTTCGTAGACGCTGTTACTTTCAGTGTAATGTTGAACCCCCTTCCCAGATAAGAATTTATTAAGCGAGGCTTGGGGATCACTCCTGATCTTGCGCTTGATCTGGGTGGGGGTCCGTTCCATCTGCACCACATGCGTTAATTCATGCGCAAGCAATTTACGCCCCTCGTGCGACCTTGGCGCGAATCCGCCTGCCCCAAACACAATGTTGTGTCCCACCGTATAGGCATGGGCATGCACGTCACGCGCTGATGGCTCGGCAGCCAGGCCGGTATGCACGCGCACCTGCGAAAAATCATGACCAAAGCGTTGCCCCATATCTTTCTGTAATGCCGTATCAAGCGGGCTACCCGAACCAGCAAGCACGCGATCGACACTGACGGGCACCGTATCCACCTCCCTGGAGGATTGCCCCGTGAAACGTTGAATGCGCGGTGGTACCTTGCTGACTTTGGAATTTGCTGGCCCTGCCAGTACCTGATCAGCAATCCGATCCGCTTCTTGTTCCAGCGGATCGTTGCTGGCGCCTATGCTGAGTTTCTTTTGCAAACGTTTTTTATTGCATTCCCCGCATTCACCACTTAATGATGATGACGCCGACCCACCGCAAGCGCACTTGCGCTGCAACAGCAATCCCGCGTGCGGCGATTTGCCCACGAGCGGTGAATTGGCAGCCGTGTTCTGTAATGGTGCAGCGGTACTCATTACTTTATCTCCTGGTTATCAGGGGCTTTACTGGATTACTTTTCTTCTGCGCAGTTAAGATAAGTTTTCTCTTATTCTGATGACGATTACTCACTGTCAATCAAGTATTGCAATGGAGGTATCAATCACCTTCCATTCGGCGCAATATGCTAAGCCATTGCCGCCCGCGTTATCATACGGCGAATTCTCCACCCACCTTACGCGGGCTTTTCAATCATTTTGCGACTGCTAAATTGGTCACAGGCATCGCCAATCACCCCGGCTAGTTCATCAACTGCAAAAATCCCACTGCGCTTCATACATACCTCGCCATCACGGAGCAACACCCAAAGCGGACTTTGCCCACAGTACTCTAAGCCGGGACACCAAGCGCCAAGTTCTTCCATATCATCGAAGGGGCGTAGTCCAAGATTAAGTTTTCCACCAAAGCGTCTGGCCACATCAAGAGCCGTTTGGATGGCTAAGTTGTCTGGCGTGCTCCAGACGGCGAAGGCCATTACCAGCCAATTGTCCGTATTGAGCTCGGGCTCCCGCGCAGAAGGTGCCGCAACCAATGCTTGAACATACGGTGGCTCGTCCGTTAAAGTAATGCTCGGGCAACTATCTTGATTACGGGTGACTTTGTAGGACATGGTTAAGGTCCTGGAACGACAATCGTCGTCTGTACGGTTTCTACGTTCCTGCTGTTCTTGGCAAGTACCTGATTAACGGTACCGCCCGTCGCTTTGGCGACCTTGTCGTGGCTGGCCTTTTCACTTACCGGATTGATAAGCACGATGGTGCCACCAGGGGAGATGATGCGGGCAATCTCTTCGGCGAGACCCGGCATTTCAATGGGACCGTTTTCTGAAGTGACCAAATCCGCAACATGGTCAGCGATCGGCAGCGTGTTGGTGTTATTGCGGGAAAATTTGCGGTAAATCAAATTGGGCACGCGTGAGTTGCTGATGCCGGTGGTGCTGGTGCGTTCGGCCATGCCAATGTTGACCGCCCCTTTGAAGTAACCCTCGCCGAAGATGTCTATGTGATACTTGGCCGTAGTGGGAACGTTTTTGGCATGGATGCTATCACCCTGATCTTTGCCGCTGCCTACCGCCCACTCTGTGTAGGTGTCCTTAGCTGCTTCAGGATACTTGTGCAGCGCGAGCAATTCATCGCTTGCTATCCACAGTTGTTCGGCAGACGCATAAATACGCCGATAATCATCCAGATTGCGCCGTGTCAGCTTGGCACCTTGCGGGGCCAGCGTTTTGCCTATGCTTGTCAGCCAAGCCTTTACTTCGCTACGCGATGCCCAGACTAGCTTCAGATTCGGTTGGGTCGGATCAGCTTGGGCTTTCCGGTACAAATCCCAGGACTTGCTGATGCTCGAACTGGGGTCAGCCAACTTTCGCCCGAATCCAACGGGGAGATTGGTTCATCAACAAATGCTCCGAGAACATATGTCAGCTCTTTAGGCCCAATATCGGCAAAGCCCGTGTTCTCGATCTGTAGCCAGAAGCCGTCATGTAGTTTCTTGACGATGTTAACCTCTTTACCCGGTTCCAGAACAGTTGGACAGTCTTCTTTAGTTAATTGTTTACCGATTTTTCCGGTCGTTCGGCAGGCTTTGGCTTCGACCTGTCCTGATTTTTCACGACGCTTCTCGCGCATGGAGTCAGACTTGATCTCGTTTAGCGAGAGTATTTTCCATTTCTTGGGCGGAGCCGGCTGCCGTTGCACGACATGAGAATTAGTGGGCAGACTGCTGCTTTCATTGCTTTGACCAACACGAATCCTATCTGAACCTGATTGCTGTACCACATGCGTCAACTCATGGGCAAGTAGCCGCTGCCCTTCGTGCGACCCCGGCACAAACTGGTCTGCACCGAACACAATGTTGTGTCCCACCGTGTATGCATGGGCGTTTACGTCCCGTGCTGATTGCTCGGCAGCCGGGCCGGTATGCACGCGCACCTGCGAAAAGTCATGTCCGAAGCGCTGTTCCATGCTCTGCTGTAATGCAGAATCCAGCGGCTTGCCGGAACCAGAAAGCACTTGATCCACGCTAGGTGGTGCAGCATCTAAATTCCCTGTCGCTTGACCCATAAAGCGCTGGATGCTCGGTGTTGCGGCGCTGACTGTGGAATGTGCGGGTGCTGCCAATACCTGATCCGCGACCCGATCCGCTTCCTGTTCCAGCGGATCGTTACTAGCGCCTATACTGAGTTTCTTTTGCAAACGTTTTTTATTGCATTCCCCGCATACACTACTTAATGGCGATGATGCCGAGTTGCCGCAGGCGCACTTGCGCTGCAATAGTAATTTCGCGTGAGATGATTTACCCACAAGCGGAGACTTGGCAGCCGTGTTCTGAAGTGGTGCAGCGGTACTCATTGCTTCACCTCCTGAGTATCGATGTACTTGCTTGATAGCTTTTCTTCTGCATGGCTCTCCCTCGTTCCAATATATGATTGTTCACTACCAATCGAGTCTGACCCCACCATTGATATCTCCCATTGATATCTCGACCCCATTGATATCTCCATTGATCTCTTTCAGATCTTGGGGAAGCTCGGTGGAGCTCATCAGGCACCCACTTACCATAGTTTTCGAGCAAGTAAGCGAGCGCCGAGCCAGCGGGGTACTGCTTCCAATTCGTGACGTCGGAGGGAATGCTGCCTTCAGTGCGGATCGTTGGCTCGGGTACCGGATGATCGGGATTGCCGAGCCACGCGACGATGGTCCGCGCGTGGTGCTGGCTCTCGCCGTTCCGCACCCGATCGAGCGTCAAATAGAGTTCGAACTTGTACTTCTCGTTCGAATCGGGGTCGTCCGTCTCCTGTTTCAGATCGGCGAAATCTCCTGTTTTTTCACACGCCCACACACCGCCTCCAGTCCGCCTGCACGTTGCGGTTACGTCGACGGGGGTATCGGACAAAAGGATCGTCGCGCTTACTTCGTCGGTGTCAAGTTGCGCCGCCTTCGGGATCTTGTTCGACGCAACGCACCGCAATCGGATGATATCGAGCTGGGCGGTGAGCACTCCCTTCAGACGACCGGTATCATACGTCGTGGCGTAGCCGTCGAATTCTTTCCAGCCCGAAATCGCTCCGGCGCCGGAGTTGGTCTTCGAGCAGTCAGCGCGACTTGCATCGAAGTCAAAGGCGGTCTTGCCAGGCGACGTCAATGACCAGAACCGCACCGGGTAGTAGAAAGCATCGGGCGTCGAAGACGAAACCTCGACCTCTTGCACGCCAATCTTCATCGCACGGTCGATGCTGTAGAGGCGGATCTTGACCTTCTTTTCGACCGGTTTGGGCGGCTCCGGGTCGGGCTGTCTCTTCAGCGGAGGTGGCGGCGCCGTGCCGACGTCCGGAAGCGGAGCATTCTTAGCCGCTGCCTTCCGCTGGGCTTCGTGCTCCTCCCACTCTTTCCAGAACTGATCCTGGTACGCCCGCATCGCTTCGATCTGGTCTTTCGCATCGCCATACGAGCCCATCAATGAATGTAGTTCCCACAGCGCAAAGGCGAAGCCGGCCGCTATCCGATACCGCCGGCAACTCTGCCCGCGCCACCGCCGGATTTCGGAGCTCCGGGAGGTCGGTAGGACCTTGCTGAAGTGATCGGCCTGACGCCGCCGCCTTTTGGTGTTGCGGTCACCGGTGCCTTCATAGAAGGAGCTGTAGGCACAACAGGAGGTTTGATGGTGGGCACCTTTGGCTTCAGAAGCTTCGGCGCAAGTGCGGCAGTGGTCACGAGCGCACCCCCGCCACCGAGCAGCCACCAGTTGAGGTCATCGGCCTCGGCCTTTGGCCGCTTTTTGTTATTGTCGTCCTGTTTCGAGGCGGGCACGTCGCGGGACTTGGCGTCGGCTTTGCGCTTCGACTCGTCTTCCTGCTGTGAACCGTCCTTCTTCGCGCACCAGTAGACAACTGTCCCGCCCTGTACCAGTTTGCAATACAAGTCTTTTTTCGGGTTTCCGCGATAGACACCCACGAGCGTCTTCGTGGCTGGAACGACACTGTTCAGCGCTACCGCCTCGGGTAGCTCGCCTTTCTTCAGGTTGCGGTGGAGCCAACTCGAGACGAACTCTTCGTCCTTCTGGTCGGCGACGGTTTCATGGCAGCCACCGCCCGTCAGCCGTTCGATCATCTGCCGGTAGCGCAGGAGATAGTGCTGAACCTCGTCGCGTCCTTTCGCCTCGCTGTTTACGGATTTGATTTCGCCGATTTGAACGGTGCGCCCGCCGGCAGACCGCCATAGATCGAGCTTGCCGGGCTTTCGGTTTTTCTCTGGGCAGCCCTTACCTGACGCTCCTTCGTGCCACGCGGAAGCTCCGCCTCGATGTCCAACTGCGGGAAGAACTTTTCCTGGATTTGATCGTGCGCATTAATGCCGGCGCGTGAACTCTCCTCCCTGGCCTCCGGCCACGTGTCACCCGGCTCGGCGCAGCCCCCGGCAGGCGCTCTTTGGACGCTGCGCCCGTGCCCTTCTTGCTGCAGCGTGTGCGTTAGCTCGTGTGCGAGCAGGCGGCGGCCACCCTCACTGCGAGGCGCATAGCTGCCGACTCCGAACACGATGTCACGGCCGACCGTGTAGGCACTGGCGTTCACGTCGCGAGCCGATTGCTCGGCAGCCGCGCCGGTATGCACCCGCACCTGCGAAAAGTCGTGACCAAAGCGCTGCTCCATGTCTTGCCGCAGCGCCGGCTCCAGCGGCCTGCCGGAACCGGAAAGCACGCGGTCAACACTTGTAGGCGCTATATCTGCCTGCCCCATCGATTGAGCCGTAAATCGCTGGATACGCAGTGGCGTACCGCTGACTGGGGTATTTGCCGGTGCAGCCAAAACCTGATCGGCAATCCGATCCGCTTCCTGTTCCAGCGGATCGTTACTAGCGCCTATGCTGAGTTTCTTTTGCAAACGTTTTTTATTGCATTCCCCGCATTCACCACTTAATGACGCCGAGCCACCGCAGGCGCACTTGCGCTGCAAGAGCAATCCCGCGTAAGGCGATTTGCCCACAGGCGGTGACTTGGCGGCACTATTCTGCAGTGGTGCAACGGTATTCATTACTTCAACCCTCTTGGCGATGGTTATAGTTCATCTGATCTTTAAATGGATGCAAATATTATTTCTGTAAAAATGGTAGCGGCTTCCAATTGCTAAAATTGGCATCAAATTGAAAGATGGGTATCGGCGCTACAATTGAAGTTGTTTTTAACTCTTTGTCCGTTATTTCCCACCATTTGGGATTGCTGGCTTTTAATTGCGCATCAATGGCAAGCGGAGCGGTCAGATTGGCGGCTTTGCCTGCCCATTTATCACTCACTCCAAAGCGTTTAAAGAAGTCCAAATTGTATTTCCATACACCCAGGGCTGAAGTTGGATCCCAAAGCTGAAAAATATTCCGCTCGAAAAAGGCTGCTTGAGGCTTAGAAAGTCGGGTTCGGCAAGCTGGACGGAAAGCGTTGAGTCATCAGTTTTGTTTTTTCAGGATTCGCATCAGGCTTGGCTTCCTGTTTTTGTATAGTGTGGTTACTCCCTGAGGATACCGTAAGTTTTTCACCGCTTTGGCCAGCATGGATCCCTGCCGTGCCTGTTTGCTGCACCACATGCGTCAACTCATGGGCAATCAGTTTGCGTCCCTCGTGCGACTCTGGCGCGAATCCACCTGCACCAAACACAATGTTGTGGCCGACCGTATAAGCGTGGGCGTTAATATCTTGCGCTGATTGCTTAGCGGCAAAATCAGTATGCACCCGCACCTGCGAAAAATCATGACCAAAGCGCTGGCCCATGTCTTGCTGTATTGCTGGGTCAAGTGGGCTACCGGAACCAGCTAGCACCCGGTCTACGCTGGCGGGGACAGTTCCCGCATCTCCTGCCACTTGCCCAGTAAAGCGCTGGATGCGCGGTGCGGTTCCGCTCACTGCGGAATGAGCGGGTGCGGCCAACACTTGGTCCGCGACCCGATCTGCTTCCTGTTCTAATGGATCGTTGCTGGAGCCTATAGTGAGCTTGGCTTGCAAGCGTGACTTACCCCCGTATTCGCTGATCGATGGCGACTTTGGCACGCTTAAAGCATATTTGCGCTGCAACAACAACTCCGCGTTAGGAGAATTGCCCAAAAGCAGTGATTTATCGGACCTGTATTCTTGCGTCGCAAAAGTGCTCATATCTTCATCCCCTTGCCAATACCCTGCGCCACTTGCGATCCGATGCGCTGCGGTTTTGAATTCTGGTCGATCGATATGTTGCCGAGCCGTAGCTGTGACACATCACCATTTGCCGCCAACTGCTGGGCGGCCTGTGGATTGGCAAACAGACGGGTCAATTCCTGCTGTAGGCCCTCGGCGATGCCATGCCGATCTTCGTGCCGAAAACCTTTCAATACCAGACTATCAATATGCAGGACGACGCGTTTCATACCCACCCCCGCGTTTCTGCGTCTGTCAAAGGGCGCTCGCGCTTTGACCCCTCGCCGTGGGCGGCGTGCAGCAGATGCACCATGCCGACAGCCTCGCCTGCATCGGCGGCCAAGAATGCGGCGTTAAGGGCGATGTTGCGGATGTTGCCGCCTGCCACCTGGAGCTGCGCCAGCTTGCGGTAGTCCAGGCTATGGGTCGGCGTGGTGTCAGGGAATACGCTGCGCCAAATGGCCTCGCGCTGTTCGGTATCGGGGAAAGTGAATTGCACAACGAAACGCAAACGCCGCTGAAACGCCGTATCCAGTGACGTTTTTAGATTGGTGGTCAAAATGGCAAGGCCGGTGTAAGTCTCCATGCGTTGCAGCAAATAACTCACTTCGATGTTGGCATGGCGGTCATGGCTGTCTTTCACTTCGCTGCGTTTGCCGAACAGGGCATCGGCCTCGTCGAATAGCAGGATTGCGCCGCTGTCCTCGGCGGCGTCGAAAACCTTGCGTAGGTTCTTTTCCGTCTCGCCGATGTATTTGCTGACCACTGAGGATAGGTCTATGCGATAGAGATCGAGGTGCAGTTCGTTGGCCAGCACTTCGGCAGCCATGGTTTTGCCGGTTCCGCTTTCGCCAGCGAATAGGGTGCTGAGGCCCATGCCGCGGGCACTCTTGCGGGCAAAACCCCATTCGTCGCAGACCTTGAGCCGGTTGCGCACATGGCTGGCGACTTGGCCCAAGATTACTTTCTGATGTTCCGGCAGGATCAGATCTTCCCAGCGGGAGGTCGGCTCAACACGTTGCGCCAAATCATCCAGCTGCCGTCGCCCCAAAGTGCGGCAGGCCCGCCACAGCAGTTCGTCCGGATTATCACTTGCGCTGATAGCGCTACTGATTTCGGCACCGGTGCTCAAGATCGTTTGAGCGCTCAATCGGTACTGCGACGCGACCCCATCCAATGAACCATTAAGCTTATGCGCAGCCGAACCCAATGCCTGTTGCCACAAGCGCCGCTGATCCGTGGCGTCCGGTTTGTTTACGGTGAAGCGCAAGGTGCTGCGTTGCAGCGCCAGCGGATCATGGCTGGAGACAAACAGCAAGCCACTTAAATCTTCGGCAAGCCGCGTGACTGCGGCTGTATTTGCCTGGTCACGGCATTCAATCAGCAAAGCGCTGGACAGCAGCGCAGATTCCCGCTGCCACAGCACGGCGAAGGCATTACGTTCATGTACTCCCGCTGGAATATCTTCCGCGCGCAGGATATGGAGTTGCATTCCGAAGAGTTCAGCTGCGACGCTGGCCGCGATATCCGCCTGACCATCGCGGTCATCCCCCAGCAATTGGATTACTGGGACAGGAGCATTGCGCTCATGCAATGCCTCCAATATGGCTTGTGCAGTTTTGCGTTGGACATCCGCCATCGTCGCTGCTACACCGCTGTTTTGTAGCAGGGGTTCCAGGCGGATGTCGAGGTAATTAACCCCGGCCAAAAAGTGCAGTACCCGTTCATCTATGCGTAGGCGCGCATTTGCCAGGCTGGTTTCTTCCGCAACCTCAATCAGGCGCCACCGGCGCAGGGGGCGTATCGGACTAAGCGCACTCCAATGCGGTTCTTCCAGCGTCGCAAGCGCCAAACTGAATGTCGCATAGGATCGTAGGGGATTGCTTTGCGCAGTGGCGCACAGCGAGGCAAATTTTGCGTCCATTTCCACGCCTGCGCAAAGCAGGAGAATGTCCCGTTCAAAAGGGCTCAAACCGAAGCATTCCGCCAAGCGATCTATGGCTGACTGTGCCGATAATGCCGTGCGAATTTCGGCTGCTGTAGCCATTGCCGATTCCTGCTCTTCACCCGCTAAACGCGCCTTGATGCGGGCGAGTTCAGCCACCATCAGGCGTTGATTTGCATCGGTCCAGTCGTGGCGTGAGCCGGGGGCGTTCATGGCACGGTTAACACTTGTGTGTTGTCGAATTGCGGCGGCGTAGTAAGCCGGTTCACCAGCAAGCTGTCAGCGCCATCCACGCGCAAGCGCAACAGGTGGTTCCCCGCAGGCAATTGCGCATACTTGAATTGAAGACTGGCTGTTGGGACGGTAAATTTCTCTGGCGACGCCTCATATCCCCCTGCATTGAGGCTTATTCGTTGGGCGGGCCGGGCTTGTGGAGCAAAGACAAGATTGATGGTTACACCGGAAGAGTCGCGTGTGGCACTGGAACTCGCTACGTCAATACGCGGTGCCAGGAACAGCGCAAGCGAGTTGCTACTGCGGATTTCGGTCTCACCGGGGCGTTGTAAAAGTGCAGTTACCTCCCATATACCTGCAGGCCAGTCGATGTTGTCCTGAGCGGTATTGGGCAAGGCCACTGAAAAACTCTCTTCATTCGCATTAGTACCGAAAGCGATATCAATCGGTGCCGTCAGGCTGGGATGCGCAAAACGCACGACAAGATTTGTTCCGCTGAGATTGTAGCCTTTCAGTTTGATGGTCTCGCCGAGGCGTGCGGCTATTTGCTTGTTGGGCAGCTCTATGCCAGCGAGTATCGGATAAGGAGGGGTAAGCCCCGCCACAGCAGTAATACCACTTTCGTACCACGTATCTACATTTAGCGGATCGGGCTTTACCACAGGCCCCCGCGTTAGCACCGGCAGGGCAGATCGGATTGATTTGCTCGATTCTATTAACACTACGCTGGCCATGTAAGCTGCGGTGGGACGCAAATGACTTTGCGTGGCGGTCCAGAGCTTGGACATTTCTTCGGTGTTGAGATATTCCGGTGTGATTTTGATCAGCTCGATCTGATTTTCAAGTCCAGAATCCGCCAAGGCTTTCAGTGCAGGCGGAAGCGCCGTGCCACCTACCGGAGGCGATGGATCGAGTGCCTTCCGGATAGCTTTGCGGCTGAGTATCGGTGTGTCGTGCAGAAGTTGCATGGCATAACCGAGCAGAATTTCACCGTGCAGGTCTACGCTGCCGTGGGCTGAAAGCAGGTAATGCAGGTTGAGGGCGAGCGGTGCGTTGGATAATCTTTGGTTACCGGAGGCGTCGAGCGAAGGAAACCTTTCGTTGCGCCAGCCACTGTTGGGCGTAACGTGGTACATAAATAGATTGAGTTGGGAGGACTCAGTGCCACCGTTTGCCGGTATCACCCGGTCAGGTGGCCCAGCGGTTACCGAAACCGTAGCGCCGAGAGTGCCTGTTGCGTCATTGTTGATCAACCCGTCATTGAGCAGATCGCGCAACACGGCAGTCACCCCGGCAATGGCGAGAGCGCTGCTCATATTTTTTTACCTCGGCGAGCAAGATATTCATCGAGCGACAGCGGCTTGGCTGACGCCGGAGCCTGGCGTTTGGGTGGTGGCGGCTCATGCACGGCAGTGACTTCGATGCGGCCTATGCTCACATGCACTTCGGTGATTTCATCGGCCTGACCTTGTCGGCCAGGGCTACTGTGTTCGCTACGTTGCGCTGCCACACTTGCATTCAAAGCAGAGGGACGTGCAGCATTCTTCAACGGCAAAAGTGGCGTAGGGTAATTGCTCTCTGGGAGGGTTGTGGAATTATTCTCCGGGATACGCATTTCAATTCCCTCAGCCAAAATTGGAGGTTCGACCGCAACCGTTTTTTCCATACTTGGTTGCCGCAACATTGTTTTTGCCGATGAGGATGGGCCGTTGGGGCGATCTGGTTTTGTATATAAGCCAATGTCTGGTTTGGTAACTAATATTTCAGGTGACGACGGTGCAATTTCATTATCGCGGGGCTGTGTGCCGATTTCCGCATAGGTATTGACATGTCGCTGCTCTTGATTGGCTACAGAAGCCCTCTCCGCACCACCGTTGTCCCTATGTTGCCGTTCGGTATCAATTGGATTCAACGTAGCAACTTGCGTGTCCGGCTCTACCCTGTTTACCGGTGAAAGAGGGCTATAAGGTGTGCGTACTGCGGAACGCAGGGTATTTGTGCTGCCCATGGCCTGTGCGGCGAGCCGATGCAGGAATCCGCTCATACACCCACCATGTCGAGATAAACTGCACGCCGTTGCGGTGAGAGCGCGAATATTTCCGGTTCAGTCCAACCATACGCCTGGGCAAGGCTATGCACTTCGGCAAGCAAGGCCCGGGCACGCACATCGATTTCATCCCACAACAACGTGCCAATATTGAAGTCGGCCAGCCAGCTGTGGCCACAGTCCTCGCAGCTAAGGGACAGGTTGATGTCAGCTGCAGGATCGAGCTCTTCCATGGCTGCTTCGGCCTCAGCAAGCAGATTTCCAAAATTTGCGTCACTATTTTCTGGATGTTCAACGCAACATTGTTCCAATAACTTCATTGCCGCCACCTTGAGATCCCGCTCCCCGCTAACTGCCGCGAGATCACGGCTGCACGGTACGCGGAAGCGAAGATTGGAGACTTCAAACTCAGCTGGTGTAACTTTGAAATCGCTGGTCGTATCATCCTCATTGATACCGGCGAGTAGCTGCCCGGTATCGAGGGCGATTTCCATGCGTGTGCCGCAATGCCCGCAATCAATATAGGCAATGATGCGCGGCCCGAAGCAGGTTTCGCGCAGGCGTAATAGTGTCTTGTTGATTGTTCCTAACGGCAGATCCGGGAAACTGGAAGGCGGTAGATCCGGTCGCGCCCAAGCGTAAAGCAACAGTGCCCGGTCAATCGGATGCCGCGCGAGGCCACGCTCCCACAGGGCGAGTATCTCCGCTTCACCAGGCACTGGTATGTGCATCAGGCTGGTTCCGTGAAGCTGGGCTCGCTGGGTTCGGTTACATCGTAGTCACGTTCCCAGCCCTCGTTTTCCAGCTTGATGTGCTGGATGGCGACCGCGTTGGCATTGGCGTCGAGATCAGGCAAGGCCTGGTATTCTGATACCCAGCAACGATACACCTTGTAGGCGAGCGCAAGCTGACCCGCCTCGTTATAGACTTCGATGATGAGATCCTTGCGGAAGTCTTTCAACGAGACCTCGGCACCCAAACCAGAGCCATAGTTCCAAACCTTGTTGGCCCATTTTTCAAATTCGGTGTCATGGGTGACGCCGCGATCCAGTGTAATTGCCTCGAATTTGGTACGGCCGGGCGATTTGCGCGACGTTGATGGATCGCCTCCCTCCCGGTGTTCAACCAGTTCGGTGCTGCGCTTGATTGCGCCCACCTTGGAGATGCCCGCGACATATCGGCCATCCCATTTGACACGGAATTTAAAATTTTTATAGGGATCGAAGCGCTGTGCGTTAACAGTGAATGTTGCCATGGATATGCCTCCTAAATTATCAGGGTCAGACTTGAACTTGGCCGGCGATCTGCTGCAGCTTGATCACCACGAATTCGGCGGGCTTCAGCGGCGCGAAGCCCACTACGATATTGACGATGCCCAGATCAATGTCATTCTGGGTGGTGGTTTCCTTGTCGCATTTGACGAAATACGCCTCGCGTGGGCTGCGGCCCTGAAAAGCGCCTTGGCGAAACAGGTTCTGCATGAAGGCGCCGAGATTGAGGCGTATCTGTGCCCACAGCGGTTCATCGTTCGGCTCGAATACCACCCATTGGGAGCCTCGGAACAGGCTTTCCTCGAGAAACAGCGCCGTGCGGCGCACTGGAAGGTATTTCCATTCCGAGGCAAGCTGGTCCGCACCGCGCAAGGTGCGGGCACCCCAAACAAGTCGGCCAGTGACCGGGAAGGAACGCAGACAGTTGACTGCCAGTGGATTGAGTTGGCCATTTTCACCATCGGTAAGTTTTACCGCCAGTTCAACCACGCCATTAAGTGTGGCATCGTTGCCGGCAGGGGCTTTCCACACGCCGCGCTGGCCATCAGTGCGCGCCATGATTCCAGCCACCGCACCGCAGGGAGCAAAGTCAGCCAAGCGATTTTCCTGTAAAGGATCGGGCTGGCGAAGATAAGGGAAATATAGTGCCGCATTTGTGCTGCGGGCCAGGCCCCAACTGACGCTGTCCAGGCCGCTGGCACCGGGTAAGGTCGGAAGGCTCGTCCCAAGCCATGAGCGGGTCGACAATGTACATTGCGCGCCGCGCAAGGCAATAGGCAGCGGCAGCGCTGCGGGTTTGAGAATTTACGTCACCGCCTGGTTCACGCGTCAGCGGCGGAACGCACAGCAGATTGAACAGGTCTGCCTTTTGCAGTGCCCATATCCCCTGTTTGGATGCTTCCAATGAGGCCAGAGATATCTGGTTATCGGTGATGGCTGCGCCTTCATTGCCAGTTGCCGTGAACACGGTCGAGGAGGCATTATCCAGCAGCGGATCGGCACCGGCAGGCGGATTGCCATGAGCGGTGGGACGCAGCGCAGGCACCGTGCCGGGTGGTGTGACAATCCGCACCAGGTTGGACTCCTGTTCAAGTACCCGCGTAACAAAGCGCGCGTTATTGGGGTCGGTGGAAAGGTTGAGGAAGCGTTCGGTCGTACCGGTGGCGGTGTCGCGCACCGAAAGATTGAACAGGCTGTTGGCGGGATCGGTGGGGAGATGTGGACGGGTGTTGTAATCGATTCGCACCCGCAACTTCTCGCCCCACTTGCCTGGATTGGCGGCAACCAGGTTGAAGCCTACCGCCAAGGTGAGAGTGGCGGCAGTGCGCCATTGTGAACGCGCACAATAAGGGCATCAGTACCACCATTCTGAAAAAATTGCTGTAGCGCGTAGCTCAGGGTGCTATCGCGCCATAGCCCGCCAAAGCGCCGCTCAAACTCGCCGAAGCTTTGCACGCGCACCGGATCATTCACCGGGCCGCGCAGGGTGCGCCCGATAAAGGCGGTGATGGAGGTAGCCACACCGGTAATTGTACGCACGCCACTGGACACTTCTTCAATGTAGACGCCAGGGTAGGATAAGGTAACCGGCATGTTGCTCCTCCTTTAAAGTGATGGTTATATTGATGGTACGGATTTATGGCGTTGCGTCGCGTCCTAACAGTATTTCGATGGTCGCATCGGCGGCTGTGTTATTAGTGAAGGAAAGATTTGCCGCGCCGCCAAGCAGACTTACAGCGCCTGTGCCGATCAACACGTGTGGACCGTCTAGTGCAACCACATTGGCACCGACCTTATAGCTAAGATCAACGTCGGGCACGGCAGGATTGATAATGAGTAGGGAAACTGCGCCGCTTGGCACCAGATTGACCTGTTGGGTCGCACCGGCAGTGATCGTCACCTTGATCTTGTCGTAGGCCTCAATATCCAGACTGCTTGCGCCCGAGACGGAAGGGCCATCAAGTGCTTGT
The DNA here is from genome assembly GCA_016721605.1 of Nitrosomonadales bacterium. Classification (GTDB taxonomy): domain Bacteria; phylum Pseudomonadota; class Gammaproteobacteria; order Burkholderiales; family Gallionellaceae; genus Nitrotoga. The sequence goes on along the minus strand of JADKHS010000001.1, from coordinate 58,374 downwards.
ACTACAAAGTTCCAATTGATTTTTTCTGCCATGCGAATCTCCTTGAAGTATGGGAGCTGCTTATAAATTGGCTAATTTTCCGGTATCGGGCTAATGCCCATCCTGTTACCAGTCGAGAATCGTTGCTTACTCTTCAGAATTCAACTGCTGGTATAGATGTTTTGTTTCTATTATCCTAACACTTTAATTTTAAAGGCGTTGGAATCTATTTTTGAGTACATTCAGTAGGCCAGTAATTCGTTATTTGCGCTGCATTCAAAATTAGGCATCCCATATTAATATATTCCTGCTTCATTTCAAACTCTGTGCGGTAGCGAACATAAGACGTTGCGTTGGCGCTTGTCGTCATCTTTTGTCATAGCGCCAATTTGAAGTTTTCTAAATCCGCAGATGAGAGCGGACGGCTGAAAAGATAGCCTTGCGCGTCGCCACACTTGATATTGCGCAGAAAGAGAAGTTGCCCTGCATTTTCTACCCCCTCGGCTACTACATTCAGACCAAGTTTATGGGCGAGATCGATGGCCGAGGCACAAATTTCCGCAGCGTGGTGATCGGTTTCAATATCGCGCACGAAAGATTTGTCAATTTTCAGGGTGGTGATTGGGAATAGTTTGAGGTAAGTCAAAGATGAATGGCCAGTACCGAAATCATCCAATGATAGGGTGATGCCCATGTTTCTAAGCGTATTGAGAATTTCGATGCTGCGTTGGGGGTTTTTCATGGCAGCAGACTCGGTGATCTCCAGTTCCAGGTGGGCCGCATCGAGTTGGGTCTCTTTGAGAACGCTTGCCACAAGCGCTGGCAATGTAAGCTGCTCGAATTGGCGGGCCGACAAATTGATTGCCACACGATTGATGTGCGTGAGTCCCGCCGCATGCCATACCTGCATTTGCCGGCAAGCGGTACGCAACACCCATTCTCCCAAAGGCAGAATTAAACCTGAACTTTCCGCCATGGGGATGAATACGTCAGGGAAAAGCAGGCCGTGTTCCGGATGGTTCCAGCGCACCAACGCTTCCACAGCGATCATGCGCCCAGACTGCACGTTAATCTGGGGTTGGTAGAACAACACTAATTCATCCCGTACCAGTGCCTGATGCAATTGATTCTCCAGCAGCAACCGATCCATGGCATCCCGGCTTAGGTCCGATGTGAACTGGCAGTAGCTGTTACAACCCTGAGCCTTGGCGTGGTACATGGCAGCACCCGCATTTTTCAGAAGCGAGCTGACATTGCTGCCATCATCCGGATAAAGGCTGATGCCGATACTGGAAGTGATGTGCAATTCCTGACCCGCAAGATGATAGGGTTGTGCGAGCGCACTAAGTATTTTTCTGCGCAGAGCACGGCTGAGGCGGCTTCCACCCCATTGATAACAATACAAAATTCGTCCCCACCCAGACGCGCGACAATATCGTTTGTCCGAACGCTCGATTTTAAACGGGCGGTTACGTCCAACAACATTTGATCTCCTGTTTCGGCGCCAAGGGTGTCGTTAATAGTATTAAAGCCGTCAAGATCAGTCAGCAGGACGGCAAGGCTGCTTTTATTCATATGCGCACCTTCGATGGCATGTGCGATCTGTGCGTGCAGGGCAAAACGGTTGGGCAGCAATGTAAGCTGATCAACGTTGGTAAGGACGTGAATTTTTGCCTTCTGCTCCTTATTCAGAAGGTGCAGTGAATGCATGGTTTCCAATAGATTGACGGACAGTAACGTCAGCAGAGGCAGCAACAAAGAGCTTTCCTGTTTCAGCCAGTGGAGCAGGCTCAAATGGATTATGTAAACAACAAGCGCCGCACCGATGCTGATTGCCGCACCAGCAAGTGCAGGCCTGCGGGGCTGCCATATCAACAATAGGGCAGGAACAAGCGCGATGAGCAGCAACCCCGCTGTCCAGTACCAGCGGGGTGGAGTAAGCACGAGATTTTGTGCGAGGGATTGATGGGTAATGGCTAATACATAGAGACCATTTAATTCACCCACCGGGGTGTGGATTTGGTCGGCAAAGACAGCGGTATTCCCGATGAAAATGGTCTTGCCGCGAATCATGGCTGGGGATAATTCCTGGCCGGGCGACCCCAGCATTGCCATTGCGATACGCGAGAAGGGCATGGATAGCACTGAGTTCGGATTGCTCGGGTAGAAGAGATGGACAGCACCCTTCTTATCCGTAGGCCAGTTAAAGGAGCCGACTTGTATGCCACCACCCGGAATGGAACGTACCGGTGGGTGGGGTGCCCCAGAAAAATGTGCGGCGAGAGGCAAGCTTGGGATAACCTGGCCATCAATACGGTGGAATAGTGGAAATCGACGCAGCACGCCATCCCGATCCGCCCGCACGGACACCACGCCGATACCTGCATAGCCAGGCGCAGGTTGGGTAAATGACGCCAACGGTAATTGGATTGCTGGCCAGTGGTAAGACGGTAATCCAGACGGGACATCCCAAGCCAAACCATACAGATTGGTGAGTGCCTGTTCTTCGCCCTCAGGTTCGGTGCGCATGGTAGCGGCAAGCACCACATTCGGATTGCGTGCAATCGCTTCCCGCAGCCGTCCATCATTTTCCCGCTGATCGGCGAAAAATATATCGAACACCACGGCACGTGCACCCATCTCGCCCAAATAATCAAGGAGCAGGGCAAAGGTGTCACGTTTGTAAGGCCAAGACCCGAAATACGGTTGCATGGCGCGCAGGGAAGCATCGTCAATATCGATGACCAGCGCATCCTGAAAGAAATGCTGCTGGGCAGCCAGGCGTGTCTGTTTATCCAAAGACAACACATCCAGCTGCTGATACAGCGGGGTAAAACTCAGCGCCCACGTTAGTGCCAAGGCTGTTAGCGGAATCCACAGGGTATGGATAAATTTTGCAGCCAGGGTGAGCATGGTAGGAGCCGAGTTTACAAAACAAATAGCACGAGCGGTAAAAGTAGCAGCCACCAATAGTTGGTTTTGGTTGGTACTTCCATTTGCTGCACAGACCCGAAGGGGCCAGCAAAACCATCGGCATCGATGGTTTTGACGCGCAGGTAGTAAGTGCCGGGTTGGGGGGTGTCAATTTGGCTCTGGCTAATATTCACCACGTTGTCCATGATCGGTTGGGTAAAATCAGGATTGCGCGCCACTTGAACCTGAAATTTTTCACCTGCTTCGCCACTGCGCCAGTGGAATAACAGTCGCTTGTCATCAATCTGCGGTGGCTCTAGTTGCGGGCTTTCGGGAATCTTGCGTTGGGTAAAAGATTGCACATTGCTGAACGGACCCCGATTTTGTCCCGCAGTGATAGAGGCAATACGCCAGTAGTATTGCCCCGGTGCGAGTGACACCACATATTCATTATTTACCTGTTCCGGCAAATCGACCAGCAGTTCAGAGAAATCTGGTTTCGTGGCTAATTGCACGTGGTAGAACTGAGCTGCGTTAGGGGCGCTCCAGCGTAATGTTGCCTGAGGGCCATAAATTTTCTGACCGTCTTGTGGCGCGCTGATCAAAGGTGGCTCTGGCGGAGCTTTATACTGGTTAAAAGATTGCGCATTGCTGAACGGACCTTGATTTTGTTCGGCAGCGACAGAGGCAATACGCCAGTAATATTGCCCCGGTGCGAGTGACACCACATATTCGTTGTTCACCTGTTCCGGCAAATCGACCAGTAGCTCGAGAACTGTTCGTACAATTGCACGGGAGAACTGAGCTGCGTAGAGGCGTTCCGCGTAACGTTGCTGAGAACCATAGACTTTTGGCCCGTCTTGTGGTGTGCTGATCAAAGGGGGCGTGTGCCTTATGCTGAGTGAAGGATTGCACATCGCTGAATGGCCCCTGATCTTTTTCCGCAGCGACAGAGGCAATACGCCAGTAATATTGCCCCGGTGCGAGTGACACCGCATATTCGTTGTTCATCTGTTCCGGCAAATCGACCAGTAGTTCAGAGAAATCCGGTTTCGTAGCCAATTGCACGTGATAGGAGTGAGCTGCGTTAGGGGCGCTCCAGCGTAATGTTGCTCAGGCCAGATTTTCTGACCGTCTTGTGGTGCGCTGATAGAAGGGGGTTCCGGACGCGCTTTAAGCATGAATTCCCGGTCTGCATTTGCACCTTCCAGACCGTTGCTGTCGATTGATCTCACACGCAGTATGTAGTGACCATCTGGTAGATCAGGCCAATTCGCGGCGTTGCCCTGGAATACACCATCCAGAAGCAGTCGCTCGAACGAACGATCCGCAAACACCTGTGCATGGTAGCGTTCAGCACCCACTGTAGCGGGCCATTCAAAACGCAGCGGAATACCTTGTAACAGGCTGGGTACCAAGCTCAAATCAGGTGCCAACGGTAGCGCTTGCGGGGCACGGGGTGGCTCCCCCGGCGTGGCCAGCGTGCCGAAACCGGCCAAAATGGCAACTGTCTCACCGCGAGTGCCGCTGGCCTGTATGGCACCGTCGAGCACTTCGCTGCGCGAGATGTGATCGGTATCGCTCACATGGGCGCGAAAGTCGGTTCCGCGCACAGCCAGGTTGAGCGCGCGTGACTTGATTTCATAGCGTGCGGAAGGTTTCTGCTGTTCCGTTACGCGGGTGTCCAGACTGCCTCGATTTAACTCGATAACCGTGTTAGGCCATGCCAGTTTTTCCGAAGAGCGTCATTTCCGCTAGGGTCACTTGCGTGTTCTGGGTAAGCAAGAGGCGTGAGCCGTCTACAAAACGCATGGACGCACTAGCGTCAGCGCTGGTTTCAATTATGTCACCCACCTCCAGCCGTGCGCCTGCGATAAAATTTTGAGGGCGGCCATTCTTCGGGGTACGCGTGACATTGCCTTGGACATAAATGGCTTCAGCGATGACAATTTCACGCTTCAGCAGGGCCACCGGCAAACGCAGCTTGGCTCCAGGCAGGAGCCGCCTAGGTTCAGTTATGTCATTGAGTTTTTGAAGCTGGTGCCAGTCGTTGGGATTGGCTAAATAGTCTGCCGCAACGCCGATTAAAGTATCGCCGGGATTGACCGCGTATAACCACTCAGGTTCGGCCGCAGCCGCAGGATAAACAAGCTGTAAACCTAAGATGAGTGCAGTAACGTAGCGCAAGGGGAAAAGTAAATGCAACATGACCATCTCCAAACGAGAGCTGTATTTTCCAATACAGAAAAGTTGAACAAAGAATGTTGGATCTAGGTAACTGGCTTTTTTCTTGTCTTAATAGTATGGATTAAAACAGCTTTCATCTTAAATATGGCTAGCTTTAACGAAGCCATTATCATTCGTTTTGCTGTTGGTACATCCCGCGCCCAAGGCTGATGTCTGGCTTGAGGTAATCACTGGCGTTAATCAAGGAGTTAAGTGTCTCATATAAGGACGGATGCAACAAAGCCAGGCAATTCATTGTCCAGCGTTAGCTGTCGCACCTGTCCGAGGAGTACATAGTACAGAGGTGCTAACAAATTAAAATAAGAAAATTTCTGATTCTCATGGAGACACGAACCCTTTTCGTGAAGCATGGCTACAATGCTCTTTAAATGTATATTTAATCTGGCATAGTTATTGATAACATTATTAGTAGTCGGTATATCCTTTTTCCCCCGGTGTATAAAAGGTATTGGAATCTGGTGCTGTCAACGGACTGCCGTTACGTAATTTTTCCACCAGATCAGGATTGGAAATGAATGGGCGGCCGAATGCGACGAGGTCGCCACGCTGTAATTCAAGATCGGCGTTTGCGCGAGTCAAATCATAGCCGCCTGACATAATGTATTTCCCTTTGAATGTGGCACGGATCTTTGCCTTCAACGCTGGGCTTACTTCCGGTGCGCCCTGCGAGCTGTGATCGACGATGTGGATATACGCTAAGCCAATGCTGTTTAATTCGGTGATCAAGTGTTCGTACAGCGCATCCATCTCCGCATCGGCAGTCATGCCGTTAAAAACACCGTAAGGTGAAATGCGCATTCCGATGTGGTCTGCACCGATAGCAATGGCAGCAGCCCTGGCAACTTCCACGGCGAAGCGGATGCGATTTTCAATACTGCCGCCCCAGCGGTCAGTACGCTGATTGGAAGCGGTGTTAAGAAACTGATCGATCAAATAGCCGTTTGCCGCATGCAACTCTACGCCATCAAATCCAGCTTCAATCGCCCGCTTGGAAGCGGTTGCATACTCGGCGATGGCGTGAGCAATGTCAGCTTCGTTCATTGCGGTGGGCACAGGATGCGGCTGCATTCCGTTGCTGTCCGTCCACATTTCGCCCGGCGCGGCGACGGCAGAAGGCGCGAGCACCTTGGCATCGGCTGGCATATTCGCGGGGTGGCTAACCCGTCCGGTGTGCATCAGTTGTGCAAATATGTTACCGCCTGCCTGATGCACGCTATCCGTCACCCGCCGCCAGCCTTGTACTTGTGCGTCGCTGAATAGTCCGGGGATGCGCGCATAGCCGAGCCCGTTTGGCGATGGCGATGTGCCTTCGGTGATAATGAGCCCGGCTCCGGCGCGCAGCCGGTAATATTTTTCCATCAGTTCGTTCGGTACATTGCCGATGGCGCGTGAACGCGTCAGTGGTGCCATGGTGATGCGGTTCTTCAGTTGCAATTTGCCAAGCGTGGTGGAAGTGAAAAGGGTAGTAGTCATATTGTTTTTCCTTAGTAGATATTTTCTAAATTATTGATCCGGCACGGTGAAGCATTAACTCCGTTTGGGCTGAGCTTGTCGAAGTTCACTCACTTTTCGACAGACTCAAGGCGAACGGATTTCAAACAAATATCGCATAATCAATAGGTTGTTGGTGATCTGTTCAATGTTAAAAAACTAAGCTTTTGTTTCCCCAGGCTCATACGGCCCGCACCAAATAAGGTGAATGCCAATAATCCGCCTGCCATTGCAAGATTTTTCATAAACATGATCTGTTGCATCGGGTCTGCGCCAGAGTGAAACAACACACCGGAAACGATGCAGAAAACCGACAACGCAAATGCCACCAAGCGCGCCTGAAAACCAAGCAATAACGCTAACCCCCCACCCATTTCCAGCGCAATTACCAAGGGAAGAAGCTCACCGGGAAGACCGACAGATGCCATATAGCCTTGCGCTCCCGCGTAACCAGCCCCCAGCTTGCTGAATCCTGCGCCAATAAAGATTGCCGACGCTAAAAGTCTGGCGGTGAGCGCAAGTAACGCGTTGACAGCGGGTATTGATACCAATTTCACGATATTGCCGTTGACCTGCTTGAAAATATTTTGGGTAGTCATGTCATGCTCCTTATTAATGTTAAAGTTATTTGACTCAGGCAAGGTGCCCATTCCTAAAATCATCCATCGCCTGATGAATCTCTTCCTGCGTATTCATCACGAACGGCCCGTATTGCACGATCGGTTCGTTCAGCGGTCTGCCAGCGATCAGGATCAGACGCGCATCTTCCGCCGCGGTGAGTGCCACGCCATCGGCTTCCGGTGTGTTGCTCAAGATACCCATGCGATGTGATTCCACTAACGTGTCACCAACTTTCACCGTGCCGCGATAGACGTAGATGAAAGCGTTATGCGTACTAGGCAACGCCGTCGAGAACGAAGCGCCCGCAGGCAAGTGAATATCCAGATACATTGGCTCGGTATCCTCACGTGTAACAGCGCCTGTCACACCATTGCTGGTTCCGGCAATTACACGCACGGTAACGTTTTTTGCTGTTACGTATTCTGGAATCTCCCGGCTTGCGATGTCGCGATACCACGGCTCGGCCATCTTGCGCCTCGCTGGCAGGTTGAGCCATAACTGAAAACCTTCCATCACACCGTCTTTTTGTTCGGGAATTTCTGAATGAATAACGCCACGCCCAGCGGTCATCCACTGCACGCCGCCATTTTCCAGCAGCCCCTCGTGTCCTGCGCTATCGCGATGCCGCATCCGTCCAGACAGCATATAAGTTACCGTCTCAAAACCACGATGCGGGTGATCCGGGAAACCCGCGATGTAATCGTTTGGGTTATCGCTGCCGAATGCGTCCAGCATTAAAAATGGGTCAAGGCGGTGCTGCAGCTTGCCGGTAAGCACGCGGGTTAGCTTCACCCCTGCGCCGTCCGAGGTGGCAACGCCTTCGATTATGCGCTCGACACCGCGCGATTGATGCAATATTGTTTGGTTGATGGTGTTCATGTTGGCTCCTCCATTAATAAAGTAACGTGGGCACATTTTAGGCGGCTCCGAAAAGATAGATAAAGCCATGAACATGGGATAAACTGTTCCACAAATGGAACAAAAAATATCTCCGCTGACGACTACATCCTTTTCGCCACCATTGTCGAACAAGAAAGTTTAGTGCGCGCAGCAGAACACCTCAGTATGCCCAAAGCCACCGTTTCCCGCCGCTTGACGAATCTTGAAGCGGCACTTGGGCAGCGGCTGCTGTTGCGTACTACCCGCCGACTTACACTCACCGACTTCGGGCAAGAATTTCTTGATCATTGCCGGCGCGTTGCAGAAGAGGTCGCTACCACGCAAGATTTCGTGCGCAGTCAAGATGTGCAGCCGCGCGGACGATTGCGCGTCTCCATGCCTGGTGACTATGCCAAGCAACATTTCTCGCGCGCCATCGCCACCTTCATCGAAACCTATCCCGAGATCCAACTTGATCTTGATCTGACTTCAAGGCGTGTTGATCTGATCGGCGAACGCTTCGACCTTGCCATTCGCATGGGTGCGCTGGAAAACGATTCCACATTAGTTGCGCGCAAGATTAATGAGCTTGGATTCGGCCTTTACGCCAGCCCTATTTATCTCGCGCTTCATTCAGCACCGAAGCATCCTGATGAGCTGGAGCGTCATTCGGCGGTTCGTTTGCTTTCAGCACGAGGAAGCGCAACGCCTTGGAAATTAATATGTGGCAAGGCTGTTTGGGAAGGGGTTCCGCCCGGACGGCTCACCCTGAATTCGCCTGATATGATCCAACAACTTCTGCTGGACGGTGCGGGCATCGGTGCATTACCGGATCGCTTCGTGGCAGAAGATGTGCGTGACAAACGTTTGGTGCGGATATTACCGAAGTGGTGTTTACCCGCCGTCCCTGCCTGGGCAGTGATGCCCATGCGCCGTTACCTGCCCGCCAAGACGCGCGCTTTTCTTGCTCATCTTGAACAGTTTATGGAGAGAGAGTGATCGAGGAAATATTGATGCTCATGTTAGCATTCCCGCGAGGTCAGGCGGCCGTTCTCACAGGTCGTTGTTGAATTACCAAGCGGCACAAGGTAAGTGAAGCCTGCGTATGGAATTCGACCACATCTTGCCCCATTCGGTCGGCGGTTCAAATGGCTACTGGAAGTTCAAGTCCTGTGCTCCGGGTGCAACCAGTTAAAGAGAGCAACAGCGGCATGAATCCGCGTACCCCAACCCATCATTCCACAGTGCCTGCGTGAAAAGCCGCGCAGGCCGGTGAATTCAAACGTTGGGCATTACCGTTAACTTGAAGGCGTAAACAATGACGAGAGATATGGACTTAGTGCGAGAAATTCTCTGGCAATAGATGGCCAGAAAGAGGGTATGCCCCAACAAATGAAATTCAGGGATTTACAGACGAACAGATCGGATACCATGTTTACATCTTGGGACAAGCGGCTACTTGAGGTCGCAGATGCCAGTTCTATTAACGGCTCTTCTCCTAAAGCAATCCCAATAAACCTGACTTGGGCTGGTCACGAATTCTTGGCGAATGCCCGGGAACAGTAGCATTGGTTACAAGCCAAAAAATTAATGAAGGGTGCCGGAGAGGGTTCGTTTCAAATCTGGCAGTCTATTCTTACTAAAATTGTCATGAACAGCTTGGAGCTATAGTCATGCCCAACCTTGCATTCGAGCGGGACTGCCCAGAAACGGGCAGCTACTCAATTTTATGTGTGGCTGTACAGCCTTTATAGAACTGCCCCCATAATACTTTCCATTGACCGCTGCGAAAATAATGGCCACAATTCGATACCTTATTTAGCACCTACTGGGGATACAATCATGGAGCAATTATTGGCTAATCGCTCGGTTAGCATCACCGAACTTAAACGCAGCCCCAGCGCTATCATCGAGCAGGCGGGCGATGAAGCGGTTGCCGTGTTGAACCATAATCGCCCGGCGGCGTATTTGGTTCCGGCGGCAATGTATATGCGTCAGATGGCGGCACTGGACGCCGCAACTTGCGCGAAGCGATTGCGGCCAGCCGACGCGACCAGCGCCCGCCAATTCCGGCTGAACAAATGTTCGCCGAAATGGATGCAGCAATTAATCAGGTGGCAATTGAACAAGCCGGCGCGTAATGGCGAAGACGGCACAGCTGAAGTTTGCCGAATGGGCGCGCAAAGATTTGTTGGAAATTGCCCGTTACATTGCTCGCGACAACCCCCAACGCGCCCGTAGTTTTGTGAACGAACTGCGCCAGCAATGCCTTGTTGGTGGAACAACCGGGGCTGGGAGTCGCCAGGCCAGATTTGGCCGAAGACTTGCGCCAGCTCCCGTATGAGCGATATTTGATTTTCTTCTGAAACTATTTGGCATCCTGGTCGAGCGGGTGCTGCATAGTGCGCGTAATCTTCCCGGCAGTTTGAATAGCCATTTCCAAATGCAAATTGCTGGGTAGGTCTGGCAATGTAGTATATGCGCGTGGGGGGCACTAATAATTAGCATATCATCTCATGCAGCCTGTATAGATTTGACCCAGAAAGCTTCTCGAAATATTCGCATTCGTCAGTACAATCATGCATATAACGAATCAGACTGAATTTGGCGCTTATCATTCATCAATATAATTCTGGAGTCGTTTAACAACTATTAGGTTTAATTCTTTAGGGGCAAGACCAATGAATATACGCAATACCACAGACCCGTTACGGAGCACTATCTATTGGAATCCATTGGTTAATGCTGTTGATGTTCGTAGCAGTGTATGCATGTATTGAGCTACATGAATTTTTCCCTAAAGGAAGCGATCTTCGCGCGACTTTAAAAACCTGGCATTTTATGTTGGGCTTATCTATTCTTGTACTAGCCTCGTTACGCCTAATAGTTTACATAACGGGTACTGCCCCCCGTATTGAGCCAGATCCACCTAAGTGGCAGATGCAATTAGCTAAGCTAATCCACGTAGCGCTCTATGCACTGATGATCGCTATGCCGCTGGCGGGATGGCTGTTACTCAGCGCGGAAGGTAAGCCGATACCATTTTTCGGCGTGCATCTGCCGGCACTTATCGGTAAGAGTAAATTTTTGGCGGATGTGATCGAAGAGATTCATGAAGCCGGTGGCACGATCGGTTATTTTCTCATCGGCCTACATGCCGCGGCTGCGTTATATCACCATTACTTTGTGCGCGATAATACGCTTCGGCGCATGCTCCCTAACCGGGATTGAGTTGGTAACGTGCTTAACCACTGCGTCCCCAGTCGCCTAGAGCTATCTGGCAGCCGTATGGCTGCTTGTTCCGCTGGTTGGGGGGCCGCCGATAGTTTCTTGAGGTGAACCCTGATGGCTTGACGGTGAAACTTGTGGCACGATGATGAAACCTTATACTGAAAGCGGTCATACGCGACTAAATATGCTTGAACATTGTGAATCTATCGCTGTAGACAGTCGCTTGCACCGATGAAACTGCGTAAACTTTCAACCTGGTTTTCTGTGGGAGTGCTGCTGGTATTGGGCGCAAATGTGTTGTGTGTCGTGCTGATTGAGCAGGCGTACAACAAAATGATGGCCGTACAAGAGCATCAACGGCTATCCATTCAATTGTCTAATGAACTGCAACAAGAGACCGAGCAACTCGCCAGGTTGGTGCGCGCTTACACGACCACCGGCGAGCCGCGCTATCTGTTTTATTACTACGACATCCTCGCCGTACGTCAGGGTGAAAAATCCGCGCCTGCCACGTTTAATCCCGCGATTTATTGGGATGATGTGATTGCAGGGCGGGTGCTGCATGTCCTACCCAAGCAAGTTGAACGCCATCTATTGAAGGATAGAATGCGCGCTTTGGGTTTTAACGCACAAGAACTCCAGACACTAACGCAGGTTTTCGCGGCTACCGAGGCCATGAAACAAACCGAACAAATTGCTTTTGCCGCTACGCAAGGGCTTTATGATCCAGATAAACGCGTATTTGTTTCTGAAGGGACTCCCCGCCTCGATTTTGCCAGCAAGCTGGTTCACAGCCAGGCTTATAACCGGCTGAAAGCCAATTTGGCACACGCTGTAGAGGGGCTGAAAGATCAAGTCAGCAAGCGCACCCAGGGCGAGGTTGAACAAGCAACCACACGCTTGCAGCGGCTTATTATGGTTTTGTTGGCAAGCATGGCGGTCACCATCGGTCTGGTTGGGTTAGCTTTTAATACCGTGCGTCGCCAAGTATTAAAGCCGATCGAGACAGCGAAGCTGTCTGCCGACCGATTGTCGGCAGGTGACTACCAGCCGTGCCGACTCGATTCGGTACGGGATTCAGCGGTAGATGAGCTGGCCGTGTTGGGCGAGACGTTTGACAGCATGGCGCAATCAATTGAAGCCGATATCAGCCGTCGCCAAACCGTACAGTTGGCATTGGAAAAAGCGCGCAATCAAGCCGAAAATGCGACCAAAATAAAATCCATGTTTTTGGCTACGATGAGCCATGAAATCCGCACGCCCATGAACGCTATTTTGGGTATGGCCTACTTAGCGCTAAAAACAGACCTGAATGCGCGTCAGCGCGATTATGTTTCCAAGGTGCATAACGCCGCCAAGATGTTGATGGACATTATCAACAACGTCCTGGATTTTTCCAAGATTGAAGCGGGCAAGCTGGAGCTGGAACAAAATCGCTTCCTGGTTGAGGAGGTGGTTTCCAATGCTCTGGCCTTGTTGCAACAACGCGCTTACGAAAAAGAAGTGGAATTACTGTTCGAAGTGGACACCCCCCATTTGCTGGATGAAGGAGGGCGCTTTGGTTGGGGATGCGCTACGCCTGGGGCAAATTCTGATTAACCTGTTATCCAACGCCATCAAATTTACGCATAGCGGCCATGTCAAGTTGACGCTGGGCATTGACGCACAAGATGGAGAATCAATAACACTACGCTTTACCGTAAGCGATACGGGTATCGGCATGACTGCGGAACAGATGGAACACTTGTTCCAAGAATTTAGCCAGGCGGATGGTTCCACTACGCGAAAATACGGGGGGACAGGCTTGGGGCTGGTAATTGCCAAGCGTTTTGTCGAACTGATGGGCGGGCATATCTGGGCAGAAAGCAAACCCGATGCCGGTTCGCGCTTTATCTTTACCGCCCGCCTCTTGCGCGCGCAACAGCGCACGGCTAACACGGCAAGCTTACCCGGCGTACAAACCCTGCGCGTTTTGGTCGTGGATGATCAACCCGAAGCGCGCATGGTGCTGGTCAAAATGCTGCGCCATCTTGGCGTGGGCCAGACATCGGGGGCTGGCGTTGACAGCGCCGAGAACGGGCAGACTGCGCTAGAAATGATTGCCCAGGCGCAGCAACAAAACCGCCCCTATCATCTGTTGATGTTGGACTGGGTCATGCCCGGCATGGATGGCGAACAAGTCTTGCGCACGTTGCACGCACAGCCCCCGGACAACCAGCCTTTGCCGGTCATCGTTTCCGCCTACGATATGGATGCCATGCACGATACCGTCTCCAGGTTGAACGCCCATCTATTCCTGTCCAAACCGATATTGCCTGAGGCGCTGCGGCATTTACTCAAGGGCCTGTCGGAGCATGCGCCCGCATCGCCGCCGCATGAAGTTGGCGCACCGCCAGAGGCTGCCACGCTACCAGGCCAATGGCCAGACTGTTTGCCCCAACTTAGAATATTGCTGGAAGAATGCAATGTTGAGGGGCGGCAGATTTATGGCAAACCCACAAGCCCGCATTTGCAAGCCTGTTGCCAGTGCAAACCGTACATCGCATCTCGGTGGCGTTGGATAATTTTGATTTTGATATTGCTTTGGCCTTGCTACCGGAAGCTGAAACTTCAAGGTCTTGAACCTTTATAACATAGCGGAGTACAACCCCATGTTTGCCGAAACCGAACGTGCGACGATCTTGCTGGTGGACGATGTGCCCGCTAACCTGAGCCTGTTGAGCAGTATCTTGCGCGAGGATTACCGTATCCAGTTGGCGACCAGTGGCGCCAAAGCCTTGGAGCTGGTTGCGGCCAGCTCGCCGGATTTGATTTTGCTGGATGTGATGATGCCGGAAATGGATGGCTATGAAGTCTGCAAACGCCTCAAGGCTAATCCAGATACCTGTGATATTCCCGTGTTGTTTGTCACCGCCCGCAACCAAATTGAAGACGAAGAACTCGGACTGACGCTGGGTGCAATGGACTATATCCATAAACCGATTAGCCCGCCGATTATCAAAGCGCGGGTGCGCAACCACATTGCGCTCAAGCTGCAAACGGATGCGTTAAAACGCCTTTCGTTCATGGATGAACTGACCCAAATCGCCAATCGGCGTCGTTTTGACGACATGCTGCACAACGAATTGCAGCGTGCGGCACGGCAACAACATGAACTGTCTTTGCTAATGCTGGACGTGGATTACTTCAAGTTGTTTAACGACCACTATGGCCACGGTTTGGGCGATAAGTGTTTGACGCGGGTCGCACAAGCCATGCAGGCAGCAGTGAACCGTCCGACGGATTTGCTGGCGCGTTACGGCGGCGAAGAATTTGTCGTTCTATTACCACAAACCGATCTGGAAGGCGCGCGCAAGGTGGCCGAATCCTTGCGCGGGGCTATTGCCGCGATGCAAATTCCCCACGCCCACTCACCGGCCGCAGAACATATCACGATCAGTATTGGGGTCGCTTGCAACACCCAGAGCGAAACAAATTCAGCGGCGGAACTACTCAAACTGGCTGACCAGGCGCTCTACTTGGCCAAACAATCTGGACGCAATCAGGTAAAGTCTTGGCAACACAAAAAATTCATCCCGAGGAACGTCTAAACATGCGCGCAATCTGGCAAAAATTACCTTGGCTCATCGTGCTGATTCTGGCACTGACCGTTTGGAAATACCCACCGTTACTGCCGTGGATACTCTTGGTGGCAGCCATTTTTATGTGCTGGTTTAGCCCAAAACGCGGTTTGATTGGTCCGGTAAGCCTGCCTGCAGACGATGCATTTTTACCCACCGAGCAGGTACAGTGGTGGTACTGGACGGGCCATCTGGAAACGGAAGATGGCCAGCGTTTCGGTTTTGAAGTGGTATTTTTTAGCTTCGACGCTTTTTTGTTCATGCGCGATCAGCTGGTGCAAGCGGCCATCACCGATGTGAACGGCAATCGCTTTGAATTCAAGGAATTTGTCGAATTCCATCTCCCCAACAAAACCCCAGATGGTTTTAATCTCAGTAACGGTGCGGACAAATCCGTCACCGCCGTGGGTGGCAATGGCACAGACCACTTGCACAGTGCAATCGGCGATTACGTGCTGGATATTGACCTGCAATCAACCAAGCCACCCGCGCTGCACTACGGCGGCGGCGCGCACCCCTATATTTTTGGCGGCTACACTTATTACTACTCGCGCACCCACATGGCGACGACAGGCAGCTTGAGCATTAAAGGCAAGTCTTACAAAGTCACTGGAACCAGCTGGTTTGACCGCCAGTACGGCGAGCTGTTTCAAGCGATCAGTAAAGGCTGGCAATGGTTTGCCATCGAATTGGCGGACAACCGCCAAATCATGCTATTCGATTTTAACGGCGAAGATGCCATGGTAGAAAAATCCGGTTCCATCACCGATGCACAGGGGCGCACCACAGATCTCGCCGCGCATCAATTCGACGTGGCCATACTGGGTTACTGGACCAGCCCCACCACCGGCTGCACCTATCCCGCCGGTTGGACAGTGGTAATCGGCGACGAGACCTTCACCGTGCAACCTGCCGTGCAAGACCAGGAACTGCGCGGCAATCACAGCTTCTGGGTCGGCCCGGTATATTGGGAAGGCGCGTGCACCATCAGCGGCGCAGTAAGCGGCAAGGCCTATGTGGAGCTAAATGGCTATTGCAAATGTCCAAAGCCTGGGTATTGAGCAAACCTGCCAAGGAACAGCCAAACGGTTATAATTCGCCGCGTTTTAAATAGGGCCGTAGGATTTTAAAATCCTGCGATCACCTTGATCCGCCCCATAACCATGTTAATGGCCATGCAAAAACGGTTTAAAAATAGTGCGCGTACGTTTGCTTGCCTCCTACTCGGCACGGTCTAGCCTATCCACGCAAGCCGTTGATTTTTCCCTGTCGGGATATGGCACCGTAGGCTATGCCATATCCGACCAAAATTACATCTATCAGCGCTATATCGATAACAAAGGCAGCTTCAAACGCGACACCCTATTCGGCGCACAATTAAATGCCCAACTCAATCCCGAATGGAGTGCGACGTTACAAGTCCAAGTAGCGCCGCCCGCACTGCTAAGTGACAATCAAAACTGGCAACCAACCATTACGTGGGCATTTTTATCCTACCGTCCAACTGACGATTGGTTGTTTCGCGTAGGGAAATTACGTATTCCCTTTTACCTGAATTCCGAGAATGCCAATATAGGCACGACTTATGCGGCCGCCCGCTTGCCGGTTGAGGTTTATGCCACCGCGTCTACGGTAGATTTTATTGGGGCATCGTTCGCCAAGACCTGGCAGCTCAACGAGAACGAATTTATTCTTGATGGCTATTGGGGGAATGCCGACAACGAGTCGTGGCGTTTCTATGCGCGTGACCCCGGAAATATACTCACCAAAAGTGGTGCGGCGGGTGAATTCTTTGCACCCTTGGCAATCGAGTCAAAAGGACTGCGGCTGAGCTTAAATCGCGACGGGAACACTTTTTTGGCGGGCATGCATTTCGCCGATACCACGGCACGCAACGGCACCACACTGGGGCCCTCGACGTACGTGCCCGCGCCAACTGGCGGTTGCGTACCGATTGGTATCCCGCCGGCATTCATTGGCAACTATTACTGCCCTGCTGCGGACGGCCCATCCAAGATACAAACCGTTACCACCAATTTAGGTGCCAGCATTGATTTGGGGCACGGCTTTCGCACAATCGGCGAATATGTCAGACGCAAAAACGAAGGCTCAACCCTTTCTCCCGACAGCAAAGGCTTTTACCTGAGCCTGCAAAAAGAAATCGGCAATTGGACACCTTATCTGACCTACGCCAAGCTAACCACGAAAAACCGCAGCCTGTATCAGGCGGTAAATGGCGTCCAGACAATTATTCCGGCAGTCAACGCTTTTGAACGCAACATAGCCGATGCGATGGTGGTGTATGACCAAAATACATGGGCGCTGGGCACCGCCTACTCACTTGGCAGCAATAGCAAAATCAAGGCTGAATGGTCTGTCGTGCAAACCGGCATCGCATCCAGTTTTATTGATGCGCCGCCGGGTGGACAATCCGGCGATCAACGCATCAATGTGTTGTCTCTTTCTTACAACTTTACGTTCTAAGGGAGACAGCCATGATGAAACTCAAACTCAAACTGGTCTCCGCGCTACTGGCGCTTACGATATGCGAGGCACATGCGGACAACGTGGTTGTCATCGGCCATGCTGGCCTAAGTAAATTAAATGCGAGTACCGTACAAAGAATATTTACCGGCAAGATCATCGAAATCGATGGCGTGCATGTCAAAGCAGTGAATCTCAAGCCATGCGCATTGCGTGATCGTTTCTTGCAGCGCTACCTGAATCAGAACGATGACAAATACACCGCCTATTGGACGGTGCGCCGCTTCATCGGCAAAGGTCTTCCGCCAAAAGAAGTATCGAGTGCCGCCGAAGTCATTAACTTTGTCCAAACTACACCCGGCGCTATCGGTTATATCGATGAAAACGAATTGAAGCCGGACTTGAACGTGGTAAGCCGTTAAGGATTCAGTGTTACTCTATTCGAGTTTTGCCGGGCCAGTTTCGTCCGATGAGTTGTACCTGAGACTGTGTCCCTTACTCCTTGGTTTCTTGTAGCGACCTGATTTAATAGTGAGAGCGGAACGACGGCTTCGCTACGGCAGACTTACAACGCCCAAGGTTAAACACTTGCGGGTACATCGCGAAATCCTGCACGTTACGGGTAACCACGGTGAAGCCGTGGCATTGGGCAGTGGCCATGAGCAGGCCGTCCATCACTGGCACAGGCTGTCCAGCCAATTCGGAATGTGCGGTGATTTGCGCCCAAACGTGAAGGGCAGCGGCATTGAGAGGTAGGATGCGCCCAGCGAAGCGCTGTTCCACCTTACCCAGCCAAGCAGTGAGTTTCTGGCTGCGGCGCGGATCGCTTGCGCGCAGTTTGAGGATACCTTTTCGATTTCACCCAGCGTGATGACGCTGATGAATAGGCTGGTTTCGTCTTGTTCATCCAGCCAGGCGATAACTTTCGGTGCGGGGGCTTTTTTGGCGTATTCGGAAAGCGCGCAGGTATCCAGCAGCCAGCTCATAGCTCAATGTCGCGCCCGGTGTCGCGGCTGCGGGAAATATCCAGGTGTTCGGCTGCGAGGTCGGGACGCAGCAACGCGCTGGAAAGCTTGGTTCGGTGGCGGGTAAGTCGGGCATATTCTTCAGCCGAAACAATTACCACCGTGGGTTTTCCGTGTACCGTAACTATTTGGGCATCGCCACTCGCAGCCTGTTTGATAAGCTGGCTGAAATTGCCTTTCGCTTTTTGTAGTTGCCATTCCCTGTGCATAATGTCCTCCATTAATACCGGCGTTAATTCTGACCAGACTGGACAGAATTTAGCACAAAGCTTGCGGGTTAGCTATGGGTAACTTTAAAGGATTGTCATTTCGACCAAGGGGAGAAATCTTGTAGGGCGGCGCAGGTGATGTCCGGCGCGACAAAGGCGAAGTTGGTGAGGAGAGGATTTGTAACCGAGCCGAAATAGAACCGAGCAAGCGGGCATTTATTCGCGAGACATTGGCGCGGCGCTTCCGATTGACCGCTGCGAAAATAATGGTCACAGTTCAGCATCTTATTTGGTGCCTATTGGAGACGAAATCATGGAGCAATTATTGGCTAATCGCTCGGTTAGCATCACTGAACTTAAACGCAGCCCCAGTGCCATTATCGAGCAGGCGGGTGATGAAGCGGTTGCCGTGTTGAACCATAATCGCCCGGCGGCGTATTTGGTTCCGGCGGCAATGTATATGCGTCAGATGGCGGCACTGGACGCCGCAACTTTGCGCGAAGCGATTGCGACCAGCCGACGCGACCAACACCCGCCAATTCCGGCTGAACAAATGTTCACCGAAATGAATGCAGCAATTAATCAGGTGGCCATTGAACAAGCCGGCGCGTAATGGCGAAGACAGCACAATTGGAGTTTGCCGAATGGGCGCGCAAAGATTTGTTGAAAACTGTCCGTTACATTGCTTGCGACAATCCGAGAATCAATGGGGTCAACGATGAATAAAATTATTGTAATTGCCGTAGTTCTAGCTGTTGGATGGTATGGAAATCTACTATACAAACAAAATGACTTGCCATTTGTACAAAATTCGACAACCAATGTTGAATCAGGCAAACAATTAAAGTGCATTACTGAAGATGGTAAAGTTTTATACGGAAGTGTGCCACAAGGAACTATATGTAAAAGGCTAGAACCAGTTAACGGTTCATTAACAATAGTGCCTAGTAAATCGTTTGGTAAAAATAAAGACAATAATGAAATTCCACATTTTAAATGTGATGGCAGGCAACACTGTAACCAAATGAATTCAAGAGCTGAAGCTGACTTTTTTGTCAAAAATTGTCCAAATACAAAAATGGATGGAGACTATGATGGAGAACCATGTGAAAACGATCCTCGCTTTAAATTTCAAGCCCGGTAGCCCTTAAGGTTGGGCTCAAGCTTCCTCTTGCTTCGTGTGATGGTAGCTAACCACCACGGAATGAAAGATACAAGGTTGTTGCCGATCTTTGCATTGATCTGGATAGACGCAACGGTGAAGCCCGTTCACTGGGAGCTCACCGGCACCTGGCTGTGGCTGGCGTTGTTCGGTGGCATGGCTGGGGTCGGCTGGTGGTTGGTAGCGAGCACGCGCCAGACGGTGTGGGAAATGAAATGATGATTGAAAGAAATTGCGGAATCAATGCGGAGTCAGGGAATCAATGCAAGGAATAAATGGGTGACCCAATTGATTTGTGCTTACCTGAGGCAAGTCAAAAATATCCACCCTCGGTGCCGCAATGCGCAAGCTGGTGCATTTGTGCTTTGTGTACTCAAAATTCAACTGCCATATCAGCACGATTAACTGAAAAATGCTTGACGTTATAAACGGTATCTACCGGGCTAATGTAAAAAACCATATATGAACCTTCGCTCCATACAAGTCCGACTGTTTCAAATACTCGAAAGCGAAGTTAAGCACGACCTTTCCGCCAGGTTTTGTTCCATCTTTATCGCCACGATAGTCTTGCTTAACATCGTTGCTGTCGTGCTTGGATCCGTGAACACCCTACATCAACGGTGGAGTATCTATTTTGATTATTTCGAGTGGTTCAGCATCATCTTGTTTTCTGTCGAATATCTGCTACGAATCTGGGCGAGTGGAGCCCGCTTTCCACCGGGCCACGGTAATTCGTGGCGAGGCCGCAAAGCCTATATCCTGAGCTTTTATGGCCTGATCGATCTAATAGCTTTGGCCCCCTATTTCTTGCAAGTGCTCATTCCCGGTCTGGATTTGCGTATTGTCCGTGCGGTTCGACTGGTTCGTGTGTTCAAGATCTCACATTACAGCACCGCCATAGAAGATCTGGTGCAGGCCATCTATGACGAGCGGCGCTCATTTGCCGCAACTTTGTATCTGTTGCTGATCACAATCTTAATTACGTCTTCACTAATGTATTTTGCTGAAAATGAAGCGCAACCAGAGAAGTTCGCATCCATTCCCGACGCGATTTACTGGGCGGTAATCACGCTGACCACGGTTGGGTATGGTGACTTCACGCCAGTGACATGGCCTCGCCGTGTCATATCGCTTTACCGCGTTTCTCGGCGTATGCACGGTTGCCATCCTAACCGGTATCGTCGCTTCGGCATTTGCAAACCAGATGGCAAGACGTAGAGTTATTTTTGAAACGGAGCTTCGCAAGGCTTTTGCCGACGGAATGATTTCCCCCAAGAAGATCAAACCCTTGACCAACCGTAGAGCATTCAATCTTTCCCCAGAGGAAACGGAAAGGATGATAGATAAGGTTCGCGAAGAATTAAGCAAACGCCAAACATAAACATCCATTGAGCACCATATGGAAATGTCTCAAAACGCAATTCAGCCCAACTGCCGGGCTGAGTTGTCATCGACGGAGAGCGCAATGGAAAATGGGGGCTAGCAATGTAGTACATGTACGTGGGGTCACTAGCTAAATAACACACCGCCTTATGCAACCTTTATAGTCGTGACCCAATACTGCCGTTTAAGAAAACTAAGTTCAAATATACGTGTTAAACAGACAAAACACATAGTCAAGCGCGCCATCCGAACAGTATTGAGACCTTACCCCGCGCAATCTGAAATCTGTGTTATTTGTAAGCGGCCACTATCATTTCAGCCTCTTCTGGATTTCACGCGAAGTGCAACCTGGTTTTAACACTCCACATGATGCCCCTTGACGAAGTATGTCCATGATTAATTCCGTCGGATCGGCATAAGGTTTTTAAAACGTATCCCCCTCAGCATCGAATTCACCCATGCTCTGGATGCCTCGTTGGATCCCCAGCGTGAGGCGTGGATAGAAACGCAGCACTGCCTGTTGCTTTGTTGCCACCATAAATGCCATAGCTCCCACCAAATCTTCTTCGATTTTTTCATGAATTTTTCGCGGCACTGCATAACTTTCTGACACTGTCAATCGCATCCAAGGAAAAACGACGTAGCGCCTTGCGAGTGTGACACCAGCATTCTAGGTACCAGTTGCTACGGTAAACACAATGCGCTGAGGCGACAACTCGCCGCCTCGGTGTATTCGTTGCGGGACGATTAAAATGCCGAATGTGAATTTGCCTTGTGTCAAGAATAGCCCTTGTGCCGGCCAGTGTTCCGGATTTTTTGTCGCGCACCAGTACGTGCTGACGAATGCTTTTGGACACATCATCAAATTGGGGGCATCACCCCCAACAATCGTCTCTAACGCGATAGCAGGTGAACTGGGAGTGCAAGCCAGGTTCAAGTTCTGAAAGCATTTGATGCATGGCAAGTAGAGCATACGTTTCATCAGCATTGAACCAGAGTCCGATTGAATTTGGGACCAACGCTAGGTGTATCCGATAACCGCCGAATCTCGATCGAAATGATGGTGCATTGAACCTATCTTTGAGATATGTCAAGACGTTTGAGCGTTCCCCAAGAAATGCAAAGTTGTTGAATCAATTCCTGACGAGATACTACTTTCGTTCAGAAAGTATTTGGTTCAATCAAATAAAAACGTTCGGTACGATTCATAATTTTTTCTACCTTGGGCGCACTCTTTTGAGCCCCGAGTATGACATTCTGCATATAAATTCGCTGAGTCAATTTGTTCCAAGCGAAGCTACTATCTCCTATTTTTTGGTGGGGAGTATTGTTGATGTGAGGCGCATTTAAGTAGCGAATTAAGATTTATAACGTATTTTTGATTGATGAAAGGATGCCTACCATGTTTTGGACTTTTCTTTTGTTTGTAGTTCTAGCTGTTGTATTCATCAAACTAGGCGCTCTATCGGTTTGGGTCAGTTTGTTCTCAGGTGCATTAAATCTTGCGTTATTACTGTTATTAATTGGCGGTCTCGCGATAGCGTATTCTGGCACAAACCTTCAGAAAAAACACATTAAAAACGATCAGTTCATAGAGAGTCTGTTGCTCGATGGTTAATCAAGGAGAATTTATCGTTTCAGTACAAGCCCCCGAAATATTGAGATAGAAATGTCAATTCCTTTTACCCAGCCCAATAGCATCAGTAATTAGCGCGATGTATCAGATTACAAAGATATTAATAATGGTATTAATAATTTATTTGACGACATGAAGCAATCCCGCGAATGTCACCATTTCGAACAGGTAAGGTTTTAGAAGGGGCGAAGTCGGTTTGCGATTGGTTATACGTCACGCCGCTTGCAGTCATCGCTGTTGGTCAATTTATACTAGGCAACCCATTCACGGCTGTTGTTGCTACCGCATCGATGACTTGCAGTCCTTTCGGTATGATCTCCCGCTGTTGGTGCCATTATTTACGGATGGAATGCATTAACCCTTACTGAACGCGAGGATACGCTTGAGCAGATCAGTAAAGCGGCTAGAAGTCGGCATTGAATTAATCAAGTCAATCTAGCTTTTGTTAAGAAAGACAAAAGCAAATACTCAGCTCAGAGAACATCGAAGAGCCAAAGAAGTACATCGGGTCTGTTGCCGCAACTTTTGGAAAATCGCTTTAGTGATGTGACACAAAGGTCCCTATATCGTCGTGAATAAGGACTCACTCAAATCAAGACAGGTAAGGGCTATAGATAAGACGGTTGATCTTTGCATCGGATGTATACCAGACTAGTTCAAAGACAGCAGAAAAAACAGCAAATACTGTCTTAGAAACTGCAGATAAGACAGTGGATCTTGCTACGTGACCAATTTGGCTCAAAACAGCGGAAAAGCAGCAAACACTGTTCTGGAACTCAGCTGGGAAGATTGTAGATGGCATTCGGGAAAAGATTAGAGACCTCAACTAACCTTACGAAAAAGACAATCAAGCCCGGTAGGTTAGGCTGAATGAAATGAAGCCCAACATCTCGCTCACGCTTGGCCTGGTGGCAGGCAACGAAGGTGTTTGTCTTTTCATTCGCCGCGTGAGTTCGGCCTTATGTATCTTCCGCTACATCGACGCATTGGTAACGCATCTGTTCATCCCCTCCTGTAATGTTGGGCTTCATTTTCATTCAGCCCAACCTACTATGCTGCAAAGTTTTACTTTGTAAGTAATCAGGTTTCTGGAACGACCACCATTTAGAAACGTATTGCATTGTCGGTCTGGTACAGTTGCGATGGATCAAATATTTCACAGGAATAAGTCATGCACGCCACTCTGCCTTTGTTACAAGCCACTGAATTCCCCGCCTTGCGTCGTCATACGCTGGAAATTCTACAAGTCAATCTGGGTTACAAGTGCAACCAGACTTGCGTGCATTGCCATGTGAATGCCGGGCCGAATCGTACCGAGATGATGGATAGTGAAACGCTGGCGTTGATTCCACAGGTGTTGGCGGCGCGGGACTTGCACACGCTCGATCTAACTGGCGGCGCACCGGAATTGCATGAGGGCTTTCGTGATCTGGTGCGTGCCGCTCGCGCAAGGGCGCAAGGTGATTGACCGTTGCAATCTCACCATTTTGTTCGAGCCGGGACAGGAAGATCTCGCCGAATTTCTCGCTGCGCAACAGGTTGAGATTGTCGCCTCGCTGCCCTGTTACTCGTTGGAAAATGTGGACAAACAGCGCGGCAAAGGCACGTTCGACAAGAGTATCGCCGCATTGCAAAAACTTAATGCGCTGGGTTACGGGCAGCCTGGCAGCGGCCTGACGCTGAACTTGGTGTTCAATCCACAGGGCGCTACACTGCCGCCAGATCAAACGGCGTTGCAAGCAGATTACCAGCGCGAGTTGTTCGAGCATTTTGGCATCGTGTTCAACCAGCTGTTTGCCATCACCAATATGCCGATCCAGCGTTTCGGTTCAATGTTGGTCTCCAAAGGCCAGTTCAACGATTACTTGCGTCTACTTAAAGAAAACTTCGCCGCTGCCAATCTCGACACGGTGATGTGCCGCAACTTGGTTAGCGTGGATTGGCAGGGATTTCTTTACGACTGCGATTTCAACCAGCAGTTGGAACTAGCCATCCCCGGCCAGGGTCGTCCGCATTTGCGTGATCTGCTGCTGCAAGATTTGCAAGGCCATCCGATCAATGTTGCCGGCCACTGCTTCGGCTGCACTGCCGGGCAGGGCAGCAGTTGCGGCGGCGCATTGAAAGAAGAAAACGCCGCAGCATGAAGCGTGCGCTGCTCGTGCTGCTGATCCTGGTGCTGCTGGTTAGCTTCTTTGCCTTCGATCTTGGGCATTTTTTGACGCTGGAATCGCTCAAGCAGAGCCAGCATGATTTTGCTGAGCTCAAGGCACAGTCACCGTGGTTGGTCGCGGCAGTCGGTTTTGTGTTGTACGTAATCGCCGCCGCGCTTTCTTTGCCGGGCGCATTGGTCATGACACTGGCCATGGGTGCGTTGTTTGGGTTGGTGATGGGCACGCTGTTGGTATCATTCGCTTCCAGCATCGGCGCGACACTGGCTTTCCTCACCTCGCGCTTTGTGTTGCGCGACACCGTGCAGCAACGCTTCGGCGACAAGTTGAAAGCGATTAACGACGGGATGGCGAAAGACGGGGCTTTGTACCTGTTTACCCTGCGTCTGATTCCCGTGTTTCCATTTTTTCTCGTCAACCTGCTGATGGGACTCACGCCGATGCGCACCCGCACTTTTTATTGGGTCAGCCAGGTGGGGATGCTGGCGGGCACGTTGGTGTTCGTGAATGCAGGGACGCAGCTCGCGCAAGTGCAAAGCCTGTCCGGCATCTTGTCGCCGGGCATATTGTTTTCGTTCGTATTGTTAGGCGGTTTTCCGTTGATCGCCAAAAAAATTACGGCTTGGCTGCAACGCCGCCGTGCTTATGCCAAATGGAATCCGCCTGCACGATTCGACCGCAATCTGATCGTGATCGGCGGCGGAGCAGGTGGGCTGGTGTCCGCCTACATCGCGTCGGCGGTCAAGGCCAAGGTGACGCTGATCGAGGCGGGCAAGATGGGGGGCGATTGCCTCAACTACGGCTGCGTGCCGAGCAAGGCATTGATCAAAAGTGCCAAGCTGGCGCACCAGATGCGCCACGCCGATCATTACGGGCTGGAGGCGAGCGAAGCAAAGTTCAGCTTTCGCAAGGTGATGGCGCGCGTGCAAGAGGTCATCCGCAGCGTGGCGCCGCACGACAGCGTGGAACGCTATACCGGCCTGGGCGTGGAAGTGCTGCAAGGCTATGCGCGCATCACTGACCCGTGGACGGTGGAAATCAAATTGAAAGATGGCACGAATCAAGTGCTTACCACGCGCAGCATCATCATTGCCACCGGCGCGCGCCCTTTCGTGCCGCCACTGCCCGGTTTGGATGAGGTGGGCTACGTTACCAGCGACACGCTGTGGGAAACATTCGCCAAGTTGGACACAGCACCTCCGCGCCTGGTGGTGCTGGGCGGTGGCCCGATCGGTTGTGAACTGGCTCAGAGTTTTGCGCGGTTGGGCTCGCACGTCACCCAGATCGAGAGGGGGGCGCGCATTATGGTTCGCGAAGATAGCGAAGTCTCCGAGTTGGCACGCGCGTCGCTCAGCGCAGATGGGGTGGACGTGCTGACCGACCATAAGGCCGTGCGCTGCGGGCAGGAAGACGGGCACAAATACATCGTGGTTGAACAGGATGGCAAATCGCGCCGTATCGAGTTCGACGCGCTGTTGTGCGCGGTAGGCCGCGTGGCGCGGCTGACAGGCTACGGCCTGGAAGAACTGGGGATTGAAACCCAGCGCACAGTGGCCACCAATGACTATCTGGAAACTATTTATCCCAATATCTTTGCGGCGGGCGACGTAGCCGGGCCATACCAGTTTACCCATACCGCCGCCCACCAAGGATGGTATGCCACGGTGAATGCGCTGTTTGGTGACTTCTGGAAATTCAAGGTGGATTACTCGGTGGTGCCTTGGTCAACTTTTATTGATCCAGAAGTCGCGCGCGTCGGGCTAAACGAACAGGAAGCGCGCGAGCAAGGCATCGCTTATGACGTCGTGAAATACGGCATGGACGATCTTGATCGCGCCATTGCCGATGGCACGGCGTATGGCTTCGTCAAGGTGCTGACCGTGCCCGGTAAGGACAAGATCCTTGGTGTCACCATCGTTGGCGAGCACGCTGGCGATTTAATAATCGAGTTCGTGTTGGCGATGAAACACGGGCTGGGGTTGAACAAGATACTCAGCACCATCCACATCTATCCGACTCTGGCTGAAGCAAATAAATATGCGGCCGGAGAATGGAAACGCGCCCATGCGCCGCAAAAAGTGCTGGCGTGGATGAAGCGCTATCACGCCTGGAAGCGAGGCTGAACGATGCGCCTGTCCATTATCGTGCCGATGCTCAACGAAGCGGAGCAATTGCCGGAATTGTTCGCGCACTTGCTGCCATTCCAGCGGGCCGGTTGCGAGATCATATTTGTCGACGGCGGTAGCACTGATGGATCAGCAATGCTGTGCGAAGTAGTTGGATTCATTGCGTTGCGCACTGTCCGTGGCCGGGCAAAACAAATGAATGCCGGCGCATCACAGGCCAGCGGTGATGTGTTGTTGTTTCTGCATGCCGACACGCGCCTGCCACAGGGCGTAACACGCCACATCGAACAATCTTTGGCTAATAAAGAGTATTGCTGGGGGCGCTTCGATGTTTGCATTACCGGTCGTCCTTTTATGTTGCGCGTGGTCAGCCGCTTGATGAATTGGCGCTCACGCCTGACCGGAATTGCCACCGGCGACCAGGCGATATTCGTGCGGCGTGCCGTGTTCGAGCATTTGCGGGGATTCCCTGACCAGCCACTAATGGAGGATGTGGAGCTAAGCAAACGGTTGCTGGCGTTTTCGCGTCCCGCCTGCATCGCACATTGCGTGACGACATCCGGTCGGCGTTGGGAGTCGCATGGAGTGTGGCGCACCATCCTGCTGATGTGGCGTTTGCGCTGGGCGTATTGGCGCGGCACGGATGCAGGGGAATTGGTGAGGTTTTACCGATGACATCCACCCGTATCATCATCTTTGCCAAAGCCCCGCTGCCCGGTTTCGCCAAAACGCGCCTGATCCCCGCACTGGGGGCAGAGGGTGCGGCCAAACTGGCGCAGCAAATGCTGATCAATACTTTGCATGAAGCGCTGGCCGCTGGCATCGGCACGGTCGAGTTATGCGGCACGCCTAAGATTGACGATGTCGCTTGGCAAGGTATAAAACTTCCGCTTGGCATTGAGATTACCGATCAAGGCGAGGGGGATCTTGGTGCGCGACTGGCGCGTGCATCAGAGCGCGTCATTGAAAATGCAGAAGCAGTTTTATTGATAGGGACAGATTGCGTAGAAATGTCTGCCACCTTGCTGCGTGAGGCTGCCCAGTCATTGCACGAACACGATGCGGTCATCCATTGCACTGCCGATGGCGGCTATGCGTTGCTGGGACTCAAGCGTTACAGTGCAGTGCTGTTCAGTGAGATGCCGTGGAGCACCGATGCGGTTGCCCGCACCACCATCGCGCGCATCGGGCAGCTCGGCTGGTCGCTGCATGTCGGGCAGATGTTGCACGATGTGGATGCGCCGCAGGATTTGAAATATTTGTCTCCAAAAATGGTGGTTGCATGAAGATACGAAATTTAGTGTGGCTGATAGGGGGAAGTTTTTCTTTGCTGGCCCAAGCGAGTGATGAAGTTAGGCTCGATCATTTCACTATGGAGTCCGTAGACGTCCCGTCCCCGTGGCAAGTAATACAGCTCAATAAAAAAGTACCGCCCACCCGTTACCGCGTTACCCGATGGGATAATGTGTTGGCCATCGAAGCCACCGCCGAGCGCAGTATGTCGCTGTTGGCGCGACCGGTCGAAGTGGATTTGAATCGCACGCCGGTGCTGTGCTGGCGCTGGCGCGTGGATGCCCCACTGGTCAAGGCCGACATGGCCACCAAAGGCGGCGATGATTATGCCGCGCGCGTGTATGTCTCGTTTGCCATGCCTGAATCCGCGTTGAATTTTGCCACACGCATCAAACTTAAGTTGGCACGCAGCATCTATGGCGATGCGGTGCCCGATGCTGCGATTAATTACGTGTGGGATAACCGTTATCCGGTGGGTACGCGCAAGCCCAATGCCTATACCGATCGTACCCGCATGATTGTGGCAGAATCCGGTGCCGCCAATGCAGGAAAATGGGTCGTTGCACGGCATGATGTGCAAAAGGATATGGTTACTGAATTTGGATCAGAGCAAGCGCGTCTGGTTCAGCTTTCCGTCGCATCCGACACCGACAACACCGGCGAACGCGCCCATGCCGGCTTCGCTGATTTTCAGTTTGTTAAAAAAGATGCGATGTGTTTTGCTAATTGAAAGTGCAAAAAACGTTTATCTAAGTGCGGTTAACCGCACGCTGTCATTCAATCGCTCAAGGAACAACCATGCATGAAATCGTTAAAGACTATTACGGCAAACAGCTGCAAACTTCCGATGACCTGAAAACCTCTGCCTGCTGCGATGCGTCGCAAGTGCCGAACTGGCTCAAGCCGCTGCTGGCGCGCATTAATCCTGAAGTGATGTCGCGCTACTACGGCTGCGGTTTGGTTTGCCCGCCGCTGCTGGAAGGTTGCCGCATTCTCGATCTGGGCAGCGGTTCCGGGCGCGATGTGTATGCGTTGGCGCAATTGGTTGGTGCGAATGGCCAGGTGGTTGGTGTGGATATGACCGCAGAACAGCTTGCCGTTGCGGAAAATTATCGCGCCTACCACGCCGAAGTGTTCGGTTTCGACAATGTTATTTTCAAACAGGGCTACATTGAAAAACTCGATGAACTTGGGTTAGAAAGCGGCAGTTTTGATGTCATCGTGTCGAATTGCGTGATCAATCTTTCGCCGGACAAAGATGCAGTGCTGCGCGAAGTGCATCGCTTGCTCAAACCGGGCGGCGAATTCTATTTCTCGGATGTCTATGCCGACCGCAGAGTGCCAGACACGGTGCGCAATGATCCCGTGCTATACGGTGAGTGTCTGGGTGGGGCGCTGTATTGGAACGACTTCATCAATCTTGCCAAGCGCCATGAATTTGCCGACCCTAGATTGGTTGAGGATAAGCCGCTCGATATTACCGATGCCAAGCTGGCTGAGCGGGCCGGCAACATCCGCTTTTTCTCGGCCACTTATAGGTTGTTCAAGTTGGATGGGCTGGAGCCCGCCTGCGAAGATTACGGCCAGGCGGTGATTTATCGCGGCACGATACCCGATCATCCGCATCGCTTTATCCTCGATAATCATCACGGCATCGAAGCCGGGCGGATATTCCCGGTGTGTGGCAACACTTGGCACATGCTGCATGATTCCCGATTCAGGGAACACTTCGAGTTCATCGGCGATTTTAGCCGGCACTATGGAGTTTTTGCCGGATGCGGTAGCGACATTCCCTTTACGCAATATGAAATCGCACAACACGAAAGCGCGGCGGCTTCCGGCTGCTGCTAGGTGAGATTAAAAATGGTGAACGAAGTGAATGATTCCCAAAAAATATGGGGATGGCTACTGGTGTGAGGTATGGAAAACAGGGATCGTGTATGCAGCTCCGGCTGCAACACTTGTCAAGCTAACCACCGTCCTCCCCAGCGATGCAGGCATAATCCGAGCGCAATACTTGCTGTACCCATCCATACATGTGGCAACACCGTCTCATTATTCAAGCCATGGCCAAGTAGCAATGCCAGTACCGGTGTTACGAGCGTAATCAAAGCTATTTGTCCTGCTTGCATATGTTTGATCATGTAGTAATACAGCGTAAAGCCTAACAGCGATCCGAACACTCCCAAGTACAAAGTAGCCGCTACTGCCCGCTCGGGCAACAAAGCGGGCCAGTGCCCATCAGCCAGCCACCATACCGATAAAAACAGCGGCAATGCCACAATCAAAGAGCCAAGCGTCATCGCCAGCGGCGGACTATCATCGCTTATCCGTTTGATCCATACCAAGCCGAGAGATTGCATGACCACCGCAATGAACAGTGCGACCAAACCCACAGTTGCGCCATTACCTAGATCCAGCCCACCCTGAAAAACTAGAACCAGACCGGCCAGGCCCAGCAACATACCTGCTATCTTGCTCGGAGTTATTGCCTCTTCCTTTAGCCACAAAGCCGCTCCCAAGCTGGTAATTAACGGCGACAAACCAAATAGTACGGAGATCATGCCGGAACTGACATACTGGGAAGACCAATACGTCAGTGCCATCGCACCGAACATGCTTAATCCGCTGGCCAAATAGCTTAGACGCGCCTTACGATGCAATGGGAAACGAATGCGCAGTATAACCAGCAGTGCGGCACATAATAGTGCGCCTATTGCCATACGCGAGAGAACTGCAAAACTAAAGCCGACTCCTATTGCGCTCCACTTGATGGCAAGCGGTGTAGTAGACCAGATAAGAATAACTGAAACAAACGCGGCGGGAAGCGACATACTGGTACTCCAAACGATATAAAAACAAAAAGGCCACAGAAATACTCTGTGGCCTTCGGAAACTGCTAATGTTGATAGTGCTTAACTGCTAATTCTCCAGGCCACAATACTCATACGCCACACCACTCGAGGATGTGTGTTTAGCAGAGCTTTGTTTTGTGAAACGGCTTTTAGGGAGGTCATGAGCAGATTATCAGGGTGAATAATGGATTGAGTCAATTTTAATTTCCTATCGCTTTTTTCTTGACGGTTAACCTGACAGTACACGTCCACGGAATGATTGCTTCTAGCGCAGTCAGGAATCGGTTGCGTGCGTTTGTTTCTTTCTGCTGCGTATTCCGGTTCGGAAATATAAGTTTGCATGGCTTGATTTCTTTGCGAATAGCCCCGGGAGTATTTTCTAAAATCGATGATCCAGAATCATTAGAACAGAAGGATAAATCAGCGTTTCCCTAACGTAGCTGTTGCAGATTCAATTTGCGCAACTTGGGTGCCAGACGCGCCGTCGCTGCCACGATAGCCAAAGACATTACTCCGCCAAAAATTACAGAGGGCACTAATCCCATTACCCGGGCAGCCAAGCCGGATTCGAAAGCGCCCAGCTCGTTGGACGAGCCGATAAAAATGCCGTTGATCGCAGAAACACGACCGCGCATAGCGTCTGGCGTCATCAGCTGCATAATAGTGGTACGCAGTACCATCGAGACCCCATCGCACACGCCAGAGAGCATCAGCAAGAAGGCCGCCACCCAAAAATGACTGGTAAGGGCGAACAAAATGATGCATACACCAAACCCGGCGACAGATGCCAGCAATATCCTGCCCGCATTCTGGTTCACGGGATGGCGTGCAAGTAGTACGCCGGTGGCGATTGCGCCTATCGCAGGTGCCGCGCGCAAGATGCCCAAGCCTTCTGACCATAATGGAAAACATCGTGGATAAATACTGGCAACATGGCGACCGCGCCACCGAATAACACGGCGAACATATCCAGCACTTGCGCGCCTAGAATGATCTGGTTGCTGAACACAAAGCGCAGCCCCTCCGCAATGCTGGAAAATACCGGTGCGCTTTTAGCTCTCGGTGGCCCCCCGATCCTTAGCAAGAATAAAGAAGCGGCGGCACTGATGCTGAGGATCGAAGCCACCATGTAAGCGGTAGTAAGGCTGGCCCAACCAACGAGTATCCCCCCCAACGCAGGACCAAGTACCAGCGCAGATTGAAAAACCGAGCTACTGATACCGGCGGCACGGGCATAATGCTCGCGCGGCAAGGTCAGGGCAAGCAGAGCGTTGTAAGAAGGCCCGATGAAGGCACGGGCAATGCCACCAGCGGCGATCGATCCATAGATCCACATTAGCGTGGCGCCTGCTATCCCGCCGCTGGCTACAAACACGAGTACCAGAGCATTGCAACTTAGCACGATGCTTGCCAGCACACCAAACATTCGCCTGGAGTGATGGTCTACGACGTAACCCGCGAATAGCGCACAACAAAAGTAAGGAATGACTTCCGCCAATCCGACTAGACCCAGCGCAAAAGGGTCGTGCGTTAGTTGATAGATGTGCCAGCCGACAACCACGGCGATCATCTGGTAGGCCAGCGAAATCTGGAAACGGAAAGTTAGCAGCTTGATAAAGCTGCTGTTGCGCAATGGAGATATCAAATGCGGCAGTCAAACTTGATTGCTAGGTCGACGAGAGTGCTCCCCGCTTGTTCAATGAGAGTGATTTGATTCGGCATGACTCGGCTTCTATTTCGATTGGTTAGGTTAGCTAAAGAATACGCTTCGCAACGTGGCGATGCAATTGGAAGTCGCTTCCATTATGTTAAACAGCTGGTAAGAGTCTCAGATTGGCGGTAGGGAAACTGCGTCCAATTGGTTTTTACCTCGATATATAGCTATTCAGCTTTTTACAAGTAAACAAAGGTGATTACCGAGGTCATATACACAAAGATAAGGCAGATGCATTTTCGCGAACATCTTACCCTGAGCGAAATTCCGCAACGAACTAGTTTATCGCCCAACCCGTTTGTTATATGAATAGTTATAATCCATTTCATGAAATACCCCCAAATTTGGACGCTGATAAATCATGCTGCTAGACAATGAAAGAGAAAGTGAAAATATTGAGGATCGTCGTGGTGGTGGGCTTATTAAAGGGATTGGTATTGGAAGCGTTTTCCTTGCCTTGATTGGAAGTTATTTAACCGGCGTGAACCCGGCCACTTTGTTGGGTTTGATGGAGCAGACGGCCCCTGTTCAGCAGGTTAGCGCACACAAGCCTGCCGCAAATGACAAGACAGCCATTTTTGTGTCGAAGATTCTAGCGGAAACGGAAGATACATGGGGCGAAGTATTTGCGGCAAAGGGCAAGGAATACCGCAAGCCGAAGCTAGTGCTTTTTACCGGTAGCACAACCACTGCATGCGGTAACGGTGCCGCTGCCATGGGACCGTTTTACTGCCCGTTGGACAGCAAAATCTATATCGATCTATCGTTCTTCTCGGAACTTCAAAATCGTTTTCATGCGCCGGGTGAGTTTGCTCAGGCCTATGTGCTGGCGCATGAGGTGGGCCACCATGTCCAGAATCTTCTAGGAATTTCCGCTAAGGTAAATGCCGCCAAACAACGGGCATCAAGCAAAGCAGAGGCGAATGCTGCGAGCGTAAAACTGGAGCTACAGGCAGACTGTTATGCCGGAGTTTGGGCGCGGCGCACGGATAGTCAGAAACATATTCTCGAACCCGGTGAAGTTGAGCAAGCTATCGCGGCAGCCACCGCGATTGGAGATGATACTCTCAAAAGAAAGCAGTTGGGTATGCAGTGCCTGAGACCCTTACTCACGGATCATCAGGACAGCGTGTCGCTTGGTTTAAGCGTGGGATGGAAACCGGCGACCCGGCTCAGTGCAATATATTTGTAGCAACTAGGTGAAGGGCACCTCTAAAAATCCAATTTTCGTCACAATACGGCGTTACTCGAAAAAAATTATCGCTTACATATCAACCATATGCCACGCTCAAATTTTTTACTCGTGCCTTGTCTTGTCTAGAAACTTGAATTTTTAGAGGCGCCCTGAAGCAATTGACCTCATGGTTAGAAGGATGGAATTGAAGAAGTAATGATTAATGAAACTTCACTTTAAGTGCCAAACGCCGAACCGATGAGCAATCCAGATCTAGCGATAAACCTAGCATATGCGCCCGCCTAACAACGCACCTGCTGTAACACCAACTGCGGTGGCAATCACAGCACTTTTCACATTAATATGAATGGCTGCATCATTCGTCGTGCGCCTCTCAAGCTGAAGACTGGCATATTGCCTGTAATCCCTTCGTCAAATCGAAATTGTTAAAGTTTCCCCCATGCCCGTTTGCATCGATGTACATGCGCTGAGGGCGAAGACTGCCACTAGCATAGTGTTTCTGATATATCACGCAATTCGATTGCGAAGGGCGAATCGAACCAATGTCTGCCTTTTCGATGTGTCCATTAGTCCGACACTGATGAACTGGCTGGTAATACGGATGCTTTCCGCACCAGTCCGCAGCAGCTATTATGAATTAGAGAGGGTTGAGTTGACGTGGTGGAATTGGGGTTGCCGTCCTACCAATTGCACCCGGATTACTTCCAGATTGATACTTTCGATAGCGTAGAGGCAACGCAAGAATGGAAAAGGGGTTAGGCTTTTATGCCTAACCCCTCTATTTACTGGTGCGCCCGGAGCGATTCGAACGCCCGACCCCTTGGTTCGTAGCCAAGTACTCTATCCATCTGAGCTACGGGCGCAAAACTGTTTTTGATATTGTTTCTCTGGCGGAGAGAGAGGGATTCGAACCCTCGGTAAGGCTATAAACCCTACGCTCCCTTAGCAGGGGAGTACCTTCGACCACTCGGCCATCTCTCCTAAAGGCCGCGCAGGTTACCGCAATCCATACAAAAGGTCAAATACTGTATCCTACTAAAGGGCAAAGTGCGGTAGTGGGTATTTCGCAGGGTAAGGGCAGAATTTTACGGGTGAGGGATCTGAGAAAGAGTGTTATGACCAGGTGAGCTAGAGTTGTAGTTGTCTTGGCGAGGGTTTACGGCTTATTGGCTGCTGTCCCCAATGATCCTCCGGCTGTGCCGGAGATCATTTAACTATCCGCTGCCTTTAAATTACATCTGCAAAATAAGACTCCGCCCGCTTGAAGAATGCGTAACTTAGCGGGAGTAGGATCGTAACTAAAATCATGCCAGGTATCATGGCCATCAGATCCGGTGGCTGATTTTTCAGCACGACACTTTGGAATGCATCAATGATGCCTGCTAGGGGTTAAGGGTATACAGGGTATAGAGCAGGTTGGACCACTCGCCAGCAGCTTGTTGCTCTAAAAGCTTATCCTTTACGAGTTGCAATGGGTAAATCACCGGAGATGCATACATAAGTAGGGAAAGCAGAACAGGCAGGGCGGTTCCCATGTCGCGGTAGTAAACATTAATTGCTGCGCCAACAAATGCGATGCTCAGAGCTGCCAGGATTGTGTAAAGAATGATGAATGGTACCCATAGCATGTATATGCTGGGTAAATATTGAAACCAAATCATAAGCCCGGCTAAAATGACAAAATTGATACCAAGCTCTACAAGTTTGGTGACGACTGCCGTTATGGGGAATATCTCGCGCGGGAAATAGATTTTTTTGATCAGGTTGGCATTGCCCACTACACTGCTTACGCCCTCCGATGCAGATTCTTGAAAGAAAATCCAGGGCATGAGCGCCGCGAAGGTTAGGAGGGGATAAGGGATGTTGCCACTATCAATACCAACGAAGCTCTTGACCAATGTAAAAATCAGCATAAGGATGAGCGGCTTGACTACAGCCCAGGCAATGCCCAGATATGCTTGTTTGTAGCGCAGCGTGATGTTCTTCCAGGCAAGTACTGTCATCAATTCGTGGTATTCGACAAGATTTTTTACTACTGTAATCATGCGTGTTGTTGCTCCCTTTGCGCTGCTGATAGATTAATAATTTGAGCTACCCCCATTGGGGTAGCGATCTAACTGGCACTGAGTACGATATAATCTGTGCCACTTGCATAAAAATTGCTTGTTTACTATTTAGTTAAGTTACGAGTTCGTACATTTCAATTCCGAAATGGAATCGCTTAATTCTGCTTTAGAATTGGTGTCTTCGTATCATTGTTGCTCGCAACCCTAATCTTTAGTGAAATTG
This sequence comes from Nitrosomonadales bacterium, assembly GCA_016721605.1. GTDB lineage: Bacteria > Pseudomonadota > Gammaproteobacteria > Burkholderiales > Gallionellaceae > Nitrotoga. Next base: position 21,854 of record JADKHS010000001.1, on the reverse strand, counting down.
CCCGTAGCATTAAGTAATACAAAGTTTTTTGTTTAGCGTGCATCCTAGCATTTTTAATAAACCATGTACTAATTCTGGTTTCGTAGACTATTTGGGATCTAGGGGGGGTATTAAAATTCGCATTAGCACACTTTTCGTACATGAAACTGGCTTGGGGCAAACAATTAAACTTAAGGCTGATTATCTATTATGAAAATACATATTTTTTAGAGATTTTCATATTTACAATGTGTAGGATCATGAATATGAAAGTGCTTTAGGTTTAATTTTTGCTTTAGCGTAAATTTAAATTGATAGATAGGCTAAAACTTTGGGACACTTGTTCGATATACCTTATCGCTTGGGAGGAGTTTTTATGCTGAGACAATTTATTTTTGTCTGTTTGATCAGTCTTATAAGTACGCTGCCTGCACACGCTATGAGTGTGTTACCACTTTACTTGGATGAAATCATTAATGATGCCGCTATTGCATTTCAAGGTAAATCCCTTGAGAACCATAGTGAACGTGATCCCCAAACAAATTTAATTGTGACTTATAGCACCTTTGAAGTGCAGGAGGTTCTCAAGGGTAAAGTCGGAGCCACGCATACCATTAAGCAAATCGGCGGACAGGTACAAGGGGAAACCAATCAAACAATGGGTGTGCCTACTTTTATAGTGGGGGAGAGCTATATACTTTTTCTTTATGGAGTTTCGGTATCAGGGTTTTCCAGCCCAGTTGGTCTTGAGCAGGAAAGTTTAATGTCATCCCGGGGTTAACGGGTGCTCATGTAACCAATGGTAGAGATTTCAAAGAAATGACCCTGGGTACCCCCCACCCATTTGGTGCCTACACCAGCCCTAATTAAAATGCGGCAGGCACCAGGATCTACTAAGCAATTTAATCTCGACGAATTTAAACAGCTTGTGCGTCAACAAGCAGGAGCGGCTAAATGACACGCCTGAGAGTTCTGCACGGGTTTATAGCTGGAGTGCTGATTTTGTTTACGGTTTCTGCATTTGCAGGTGGACCTTTGGTGGTTTGTTATCAGCTACCTACAAAATACTCTGGCGCAGGTTCAGTGTCACTTAATTATGACCAAGGCATCCTTGGTTCCCGTACAAAAGCGCAAGCAGACGCGCTAGTTACCGAAGCGGTATCCCTGTGGACTAATGTGGCGACTTCAACGGTGGCTCTTGCGCGCGGGGCAGATCTGCCGGTGGATATTGCTGCCAGTAATTATGCGACGTACTTGTATGATTTTTCGGATGGATTGAACCCAGTAATTTACGATTCCGATGGTTCCATTATTGATTCCATATTCGGTGTGGGCGCAAAAAATAGTGTACTTGGTTTCGCAGGTTCGGCTTGGAACAATAACGGTTCACAGTGTCAATATGTGGAAGGCCGTGCTGTTATCAATGGCTATATTTCCGTGAACGATACGACCATGAAAGTCGTTCTTGCCCATGAAGTTGGTCATTTGATTGGTTTGGATCACACGCAATTGGATAATTCACAAGGGCTGGTGACGTCGTACCCCTCAAATTATCCATTAATGTACCCCATTGCTTACCGGAATTACGCTTCCTTACATGAAGATGATATCGCTGCAGTGAGCGCTCTTTATCCAGATGCAACATTGAACAGTGGTTATGGCCAACTTACTGGAAGCTTCGTCCAAGTTAATGGTACGCCTATTCGTGGTGCCAACATTTGGGCTAAGGAAGTAAGCACTAATAAAGTGTTTAGTGTTGTTTCCGACTACCTAATTCAAAATACCGGCTACTTTAAATTGCTACTGCCCCCTGGCAGCTACACACTACAGGCAGAAGTAATTCAGACAGACTTTACTGCTGGCTCTAGTATTGGGCCTTATTCGGAAACATCTTCCGGCTTTTCTTTTCAGTCACCACTTTACAATAATGGGGTGCCAATCGCTCCAATTGTGCTTGGGGGGAGTTCGCCATCACAGTTTGTTATTACGGCTGGATGTGTGGCATCAGCCACTTTTAAGTTGGATGGAACCGGATCGGTGGGTGGAAATTGTGGTGTAGACAATGTCCCACCTACCGTACCTGTAGGCCTTTCTGCTACGCCTATTAGTACCACCCAGATAAACCTAAGCTGGACGGCCTCGACGGACAACGTGGGCGTAACGGGCTACAAAGTTTATCGTGGGGGCACCCTGGTTGGAAGCCCGACTACGACGAGCTATACCGACACGGGTTTGACCGCCTCGACCAGTTATAGCTACACCTTAGCGGCATGTGATGCTGCCAATAACTGCTCAGCACAGTCGAACCCCGTTTCGGCAACGACAATGCCTGCGGCGACGAGTAGTAACGTTGCGCTCGCCAGCGTTGGGGCAGTGGCTTCGGCGTCATCAAGCACTAGCAGCGATTATCCGGTTTCGGCGGTCAACAACAACCAGCGCACCGGTACACCCTGGGGGACTGGGGGAGGCTGGCGTGATGCAACATTTAATGCCTATCCAGACTGGGTGCAAATCAACTTTGGTGGTACGAAGACTGTTGATCGCGTAGTGGTTTACACACTTCAGGACAACTACACTACCCCGATCGAACCCACTGATACGCTAACTTTTAGCACTTGGGGCGTAACCGGCTTTACAGTCCAGGGCTGGAATGGCTCGGCTTGGATCACGCTTGCTACGGTAAGTGGAAATAATCTTGTTAAGAGGACAGTAAACTTCGCCGCGTTTACAACCGACCGGATTCGGGTAAACGTTACCAGCGCACTCTCCAGCCATTCCCGTATTACCGAAATCGAGGCATGGGAAACTAAAAAAACTAAACTCGATAGCTTTTATGGAATGGATGTCAACCAAAATTACACTTAATTTGTTATTAGCTGGTCTATAACAGGCAGCTGAGAATAAAATGAAAGATGTGAATTTCAGGGTTTAAAGCGTGATACCGCAAATGAGGTGGGAATATTAAGTTAGAAATGATGAGATGGCGTGCCCCAGATTTGTGGGGGGCACGCTTGACTGTGCTGGTTATTTCTTTTTAGCTTTTACGCCAGCAACCGCGTCTTTCAATTTGCTGCCGACTTTAAATTTCGCAACTTTCTTGGCTGGTATTTTTAGTTCTTTTCCGGTAGCTGGATTCCGTCCTATCCGAGCAGCACGCTGTTCGACAGCAAAGGTGCCAAAGCCAATCAGCTGCACGTTATCGCCTTTTACCAATGCTGCTTGTACAGCAGCCATCAGCGCATTTAGTATCTCCTCGACATTTGTCTTTGGATTTTTTGTGGATTTAGCTACTACATCAATCAACTCTGCTTTATTCATAATTAATGACTCCCTTTAGTTGAAAAAACACCGCACTGTATCAAGCCATTGCGCCAATGGCAATCACAGCTTCACAAATTAATAAGATATTCACTAAGAAATTTTTTAATGGCTTGTCAACAAATTGGGCAAATATGATCGATATTGTTATGGAGTTGTCCAATTTAATGTTTGGTGATGAAATTGAATATGTTCTTCGACGAATGTCGAAATAAAATAATACCCATGGTCGTAGTCAGCATGTCGGCGCAGTTCCAAGGGTTGCTGCGCTTTTTGGCAGGCTGCTTCGAACGCTTGAGGAAACAATTGATTGGACAGAAATTTATCGCTCAACCCCTGATCAATCAGTATTCCGTTTGGAAATGGCGCGTGCCTTTGTTCCATGAGCGCACTGGCATCGTATTGTTGCCAGTTCTCTTGTTCGTTGCCCAGATACGTAGCAAATGCCTTAACACCCCAAGGACATTTACTTGGTGCGCAGATCGGCGCAAATGCCGATACGGTCTTAAAAAGTGTCGGATTGCGCAGCGCCAGGACAAGCGCCCCATGTCCGCCCATCGAGTGCCCGGTAATGCCAATACTGGAAGGCAGCACGGGGAATTCCCGCACAATCAATTCATATAGCTCCAGCACGTAGCTATACATACGGTAATGCTTGTCCCATGGTGCTTCTGTCGCATCGAGATAGAAACCTGCGCCTATCCCTAAATCCCAGCTGTCTGCTTCGCCTGGAATATTGGCGCCACGCGGGCTGGTATCGGGCGCAATCAGCATCAGCCCCTGCTTCGCAGCAATACGTTGTGCACCCGCCTTGATCATGAAAGTTTCTTCCGTACAGGTCAGGCCGGCCAGGCAGAACAGGGCGGAAACCTTCCCTTCCGAGCCTGCGGTGGCAGGAATACCGAAAACCGCATCGGCAAGCCGATTTCTTCGGATTGGTGGCTATAGAGCCGCTGTACTCCGCCAAAGCATGCGTGTTCGCTGATAAGTTCAAGCATGGCGCAGCCCGTTCAATACAGCACGACGGAACGAATTGATTCGCCGCTCTTCATCAAATCAAAACCCTCGTTGATGCGCTCCAGCGGCAATGTATGGGTAATCAAATCATCGATATTCAATTTACCTTCCATGTACCAGTCAACAATTTTCGGTACATCGGTACGGCCGCGTGCGCCGCCAAAAGCGGATCCTTTCCATTCACGACCGGTTACCAGTTGAAATGGGCGAGTGCTGATTTCCTGCCCGGCAGCAGCAACGCCAATGATGAACGATTGGCCCCAACCTTTATGGCAACACTCAAGTGCTTGCCGCATGGTGGCGATATTGCCAATACATTCGAAAGAGTAATCAGCTCCACCGTCGGTCAACTGGATTATGTGATTGACGATATCTCCAACTTCTTTTGGATTCACGAAATCGGTCATGCCGAACTTGCGCGCTATCTCGATTCGTCCGGGATTGATATCAACTCCGATAATCTTGTTGGCCCCCACCATCTTTGCGCCTTGAATTACGTTCAGACCAATACCGCCCAATCCAAACACAACTACATTCGCTCCGACTTCGACTTTAGCTGAAAAAACCACGGCACCAACACCAGTCGTTACACCACAACCGATGTAGCACGCCTTGTCGAATGGCGCATCCTCGCGGATTTTGGCAACGCGATTTCAGGAACCACGATGTAGTTGGAGAAAGTCGAGGTTCCCATATAGTGATAGATGGGCTTGCCGTCGATCGAGAAACGTGATGTAGCATCAGGCATTAAGCCGCGACCCTGGGTCGCGCGGATGGCTTGACAAAGATTGGTCTTGCGCGACAGGCAATACTTACACTGGCGGCACTCCGGGGTATATAGCGGAATGACATGATCGTATTTTTTAAGAGAGGAAACACCCGAACCGACATCGACTACGATGCCCGCTCCTTCGTGCCCAAGAATAGATGGAAAAATACCTTCCGGGTCAGAACCCGACAGCGTGTAATAATCGGTGTGGCAGATTCCGGTCGCTTTGATCTCGACCAGTACTTCACCCTCCCTTGGCCCTGCCAGGTCAACTTCTTCAACTGTCAGTGGCGCACCGGCCTTCCATGCGATTGCGGCTTTTGTTTTCATTCCTTGGCTCCATAACAATAAATGGGGGATTCAACACTGAAGTGTAATTTCATAAGGGAATTTCGGCGGCAAGCCGCGTTAGTATTCGGAGCCACTTAAACGATCCAGCAAAAGGGGTAGATATAAGAAATATACTTACGCCCACCAGCTGGCAACGATACCAGATTTACGGGTTGAAACAAGCTGGTTTGGGTCAAATTCTGCTTGCCCAAAAGACGGGCACCATGAAGCGATCTACTGGCACATCTATGCGGACATCCGTGATGGGGGAGGTTGTGCCAGACTATGCTGCAAGCACTATGCAAATGGGCAGAAGTGGCGAAGTTATGATTCAGGGTCATGTGTTAGCGTTAAAGAACGTCTGGAAATCGTTGACCGAAAGATGTTCGTTGTTTAGGAGTGAGTGCAGCGGGCCATAGGACGCCTCAACCATGGCCATGCAAAGTGTTGGGTTTCGAATTATTGCATGCAGTATATTTGGGATGCGCTATGCCGAACTATCGTTAGCTATGACACATTGAACTTTAAGCTGCCCGTCAAATATAAAAAATACATTCAGATGGCGTAAAAAAAGTGCGTCAGGGGGAGCTGACGCACCAGAAGGGGAGCTTTTATGAAAAAAACAGAAGTTAACTCAGATTACTGCAAATTGCCGGCTTTATTTAGTAAATTCATCTTTGCTTAATTTACCGTCATGGCTGGCGTCCAGTTCTTTGAATACACGAGCGGGCATCTGCTTGGTTGTGGCTTCCTCCAAACTAACAAAGCTATCGTTGTTTGTGTCGTAAGCTGCCCAAGATGGCGCATTTTCCTTGGTAATGGAATCAGCCTGAACAATGCCAGTCGCGCCAATTAACAGCATAGAAACTAGAGCGATTGATTGGGCCGGAGTATTTTGTATTCTTGAAGAATAATTCATATTAACTTCCTTTATCAGCTCAGCAATATTGCTGTATTGGTAAAGCAAGCATATATCATGCCATTATTTTTTTATCATAAAAACAAATGATTAGTATTTAATTTTAATTTTTTTTAAAAAAATGAAATTTTTGTGTCGTTACATGGCAACATAAAACTTGTGACAATTCTAACTATTTGAAATAGTACAAATACTATTGTCGTCGAGAGCCGACGAATTGACAGTGTATAAATGGAAACGTGAAAGTGGAAAAATTGAATTTGAATGCATCGCATACAACGGTCACGGTGAAGGTAATTTGGACTATTACGGTTGAGTTACTGATATGGATAAAATGATCAATAATTTCATGCACTTTAGGACTAAGTGTGTTTTATTTTTTTGCTAAGTATCAATTATTTGGATAGATAGCGAATGGAATTTTCTACCGCCTGCCATTTATGTCCACGCTTGGCGAACTTTCTGGGGGAGGTGCGCCAAACGCATCCAGATTATTATGCTCGCCCGGTGCCATCCTTCGGCGATGCGCAGGCGCGCTTGCTAATTGTGGGATTGGCACCCGGTATGCACGGAGCGAATCGCACAGGTCGCCCGTTCACTGGTGATTTTGCCGGAAAATTGCTGTATTCCACACTTCATCAATTTGGTTTTGCCAGTCAATCCGAGCCCTTGAATGGAGCAGGCCATGCTAATGCCGAACTGACTTTAAGAGATTGCCGCGTTACCAATGCTGTGCGCTGTTTGCCGCCGCAGAACAAGCCGGAACCTGCCGAAGTGCGGCAATGCAATCAATATTTGGTGGCTGAACTGGCTTCTTTACCGTTAGGCGCAGTCGTGTTGGCTTTAGGGGCGATTGCCCATCTTGCGGTGTTGCGTGCGCTGGACTTGAAAATAAAAGACTATAAATTTTCGCACGGTATGCGGCATGCACTGCCGAACGGCATAATGCTGTATGACAGCTACCATTGCAGCCGCTACAATACCCAGACCAAGCGCCTGACCGAGGCCATGTTTCATGCCGTTTTCAGCGCAATTGTTCTATATTTGCATAGCCGTGACCTAAATAATAACCTTGACCCAAACAACCGAGTTTGATCTTAAATCATTTGTTGCCAGTCTGCCCCTACTGCCTGGTGTGTATCGTATGTTGGATAGCCAAGGGCAAGTGCTTTATGTAGGTAAAGCTGGGCAGCTTAAAAAACGCGTTGCATCCTACTTCCAGAAAACAAACATCTCACCGCGCATCAGCCTGATGGTGTCGCATATTGCCCGTATTGAGGTGACGGTCACACGTTCTGAGGCTGAGGCTCTGCTGCTGGAAAATAACTTAATAAAAACATTAAAACCGCGGTACAACATACTTTTTAGAGATGATAAATCTTACCCATATATCGTCCTGACCGGGCATGGTTTTCCTCGCCTCGCTTATTATCGTGGTGCGACTGGTAAGCACCATCAATATTTCGGGCCTTACCCCAATTCACATGCCGCAAAGGAAAGCATACAGTTGCTGCAAAAAATTTTTCGCATCCGTACTTGCGAGGACAGCACATTTTCCAATCGCACTCGTCCCTGTTTGTTGTATCAGATTCATCGTTGTACTGCCCCTTGTGTTGGACTAATCAGCCAGCAGAATTATGCAATCGATGTGCGCAATGCAAATTTGCTATTACAGGGTAAGCAGGGCGAGGTGGAAGGATTGCTAAGACTAGCCATGGAACAAGCGGCAGAGGTTCAACATTACGAGCAGGCCGCTGCGCTACGCGACCAGTTGCAAGCACTGCATACGGTGCAGCAAAAGCAGTTCATGGAAAGTGGTCGTGCAACGGATGCGGACATCGTTGCAGTCGCTGAGCTGAATGGCGTGCTGTGCGTGAATTTGGCCATGGTGCGTGGTGGCAGACATCTCGGTGATAAGAGTTTTTTTCCGCAAAATGCCGAAGGGCAGGCGGCTGACGAAGTGTTGCATGCCTTTCTGGCACAGCATTATTTAAACCATAGTGTGCCGCCTCTTATCCTCACCAGCACGTCTCTCGCGGCAAATGCCTTGGAAGAGTTACTTGGCGAGCAGGCCGGGCATAAGGTGCAGATACGTCACAGTGTCAGTGGTGAGCGGCGCCAATGGTTGGATATGGCGCTGAAAAATGCTCTGCTGACATTACACCAGCAAGCAGGCCAGCAGGCTGGGCAGCTTGCTCGATTGGAGAAATTGCGCGAAGTTCTTGCGCTACCGCAACTGTCACGCATTGAATGTTTTGATATCAGCCACACCATGGGCGAAGCGACTGTGGCTTCCTGTGTTGTGTACGACAATTTGGCTATGCGTACTGTGGAGTACCGGCGCTACAACATTAGCGGTATTACTGGGGGAGATGACTATGCAGCCATGCGCCAAGCCTTGTTTCGTCGCTATCAAAAATTAGAGGAAAGGGAAGGCAAGCGTCCCGATTTGATTTTGATAGATGGCGGTGCGGGTCAGCTAAGTGTGGCTTGCCAGGTGCTGGAACAACTAGGCTTGATGGAAATCCCGTTAATGGGCGTAGCCAAAGGCGTGGAGCGCAAGCCCAGGTTAGAGCAATTGTTGCTTCCGCAGCATGAAAAACCGCTACAATTGTTGCCGGACAATCCAGCATTACATTTGATTCAGCAGGTGCGCGATGAGGCGCATCGTTTCGCTATTAGTGGACACCGCGCCAAGCGCGGTAAAACGCGCACAACCTCCATGCTGGAAGAGATTAGCGGGGTAGGAGAGAAGCGCAGGCGTAATCTGCTCGCTCGGTTCGGAGGTCTGCAGGGCGTGTATCAAGCCAGTTTAGAAGAGTTGGCACAGGTAGAGGGTGTTAGTCTGTCGCTGGCGGAAAAAATTTATCAACAATTGCACTGATCATGCCACTCAATATCCCAAATTTGCTGACCTGGTTTCGTATTATCCTCATACCTGTGTTTCTTGGGGTGTTCTACTTACCGGATACAGCACTTTCCCTGCACCACAAGCATCTAGTTAGTACGGTGATATTCGCATTGGCCGCTCTTACAGATTGGCTAGATGGTTATCTGGCGCGCGCGCTCAATCAAACTTCTGCCTTTGGCGCATTTCTCGATCCAGTCGCCGATAAGCTGATGGTGGCTGCCGCATTGATTGTGCTGGTAAAACTTGGTTATGTGGATATGGTCATTGCTTTCATTATTATAGGCCGTGAAATTGCCATCTCTGCCTTACGTGAATGGATGGCGCAGCTTGGCGAAAGCAAGAGCACTGCAGTTTCCATGCTGGGCAAGGTGAAAACTGTATTTCAGATGATCGCCATATTGCTGCTGCTCTGTCATGACTCGTTGGTTGGTTTGCCTGCTGATGCATTGGGTACATTATTGATTTATCTTGCTGCTGTTTTGACATTGTGGTCAATGATCTATTACTTGAAACTTGCGCTGCCACAAATTGCCCGCAAATAAATGGGGGTATTATGTTGCATAAAATGGCCACCTTATGTTGGTAAGAGGCCTCGAAATAATGTTCCGTTATCTAGGTTGTACAGAAATAATATTTCATTGAGTCACTGCAAAATAACCCGAACATGATTGATCTTTCATCTCATGCAAGTTATACTGCTCCGCTTTCGGGGTGTAGCGCAGCTTGGTTAGCGCGCCTGCTTTGGGAGCAGGATGTCGGGAGTTCGAATCTCTCCACCCCGACCATATATCTAAGTAGTGCAGAGTCAAATGGCTTTACAGGAAATTGTGCCCGTAGCTCAACCGGATAGAGCACCAGCCTTCTAAGCTGGGGGTTACAGGTTCGATTCCTGTCGGGCACGCCAATGACATATCTTGTCGAGTTTTATCCCGTGGTGGCTGTAGCTCAGTTGGTAGAGCCCCGGATTGTGATTCCGGTTGTCGTGGGTTCGAGCCCCATCAGTCACCCCATATATTCAAGCACTTGAAACAAGCCTCAAAGCAATATCGTTTTTGTGTACCTCTAATTGTGCCCCGCCTCTTGCAGAGTTTTCTGCATAACTGGCAATAAAATCCGGTGCAAGGTGAGCGTAACGCTGCACCATATCAAGTGACTTTCACCCGCCAAGCGTTTACAGAACAGATAATGGCGTTCTAGCCATTACATGCCAGCTTGCCCAGGTATGCCGCAAGCACTCAAGGTCAAGGCTTGGTTGGTTAAGCACCCACGCTCGTGTCACCTTGAATAAGGACACTTCTGATTGACGAACTACAGTGTTAAAGTAGCTTCATAGTAAGGTTCACAACTCCGCCGGGCTTGACCAAGAAACGGTTTAAATTTTGGCTTGCTGCGCTACCACAGTCTAAGCTTACTCGTCAGATATTTTATTTGCCCACCATATTTTTTCATAATATACTCAAAAAGTAGGCACGTCTGAAGCTTAAAGTAATACAGGCTTCGATGTGCGCTAATCAGCAATGATATTTTCTATAACTTAACTGGAGGAAACATCAATGTGGAAGCTTTATCGGGCAGATTTGCTCGGGAAAGAACTTGAAATCAACCTGCGGCAAATAATCATTGAAGCGCGTGCTAAGCGGCACAAAATTCTTTCAGTGGAGCATTTGCTGCTAGCAATGCTGGATAATCCTTCAGCGATCGAGATATTACAATCTCGTGGAGTGGATATTGAAGAGTTGCGAATTTTATTAATTGATTTTGTTGATAAAAATACACCAATCGCACCCGATAGCGACGAAATTAATACACAGCCTACGCTTGCTTTTCACCGCGTAATACAAAGTGCAATCTTGCACGTGAAGTCGACTAACCAGAAAGAAGTATCCGGCAGAAACATACTTGTTTTCTTGCTTAATGAGTATGATTCCCATGCTACATCCCTGCTCAACCAGCGCACTATATATACGCTGGACGAAGGTACGGAAAAGAAGGATGGCAGTGCAGCTTCTAGCATTTATAGTAATACAGGCATCACTGATCCTCACGACGTGCATCGTGCTGCCAAGAATGAATCGCTTTTAGCGGCTGGACTGATGCCGAAGGTGAGTATAGATGAGACGGGCGCAAATCTGGGTTACTACAGTGCTGATTTGGGAGCCGACACGCTAGCTGCGTTGGCCAATGCAGCACGCTAATGATGATATGGTATGAGTAAGGGTATATTTGTTCAAGGCTATGTCGTTGCGTAGATGCACGGACGTTTTCGCATAGTCTGTCTCGATAGCTTTCGGGAAGCCTTTAAGTTCGCCGTACAGTAACAGGATGTCTCGACGGTTCACGTTGTTAGCTCTGTGGTCGCGTGCATAAGGGCATATAGTCCCGATGCTTCACTTGTGCTTATATTTTTGATTGCCAAACTGTTTTGGTTCGAGCTGCGTGACTGCATGTACTTTGCGTACATGCAGTCCAAACATAAGGGTTGGGTACGGTGAATCTGATAGGCGAATCTGTTAGACGCACATTATGCTTCTCTTTTTATTCTTGACAGGTTTATTGTGATGTGTGCGTAACTTATTGAGTGTAAGTAATATTTTTCGTTCTATTCATAACGATGTAATGACATCCAATATAGTCAGATAGGAAAGTCCGCTTAGCTCGCATATGGGGATCACGTCAATTTTTTTGTGATGCAAATTCTTTCGCCGCTTGCGCAACTGCTTTCATATTTAAAATCTTGCATCTTTTTTAGTTTATATGTTTTCGATTGCGGCACCCGGAAAAAAATTTAAATTTTTTTGTGCCGAGCCTATAGTTTTAAGGCTTTCGATTCGCTCGCTTCAAGTTCATTTTTGTTGGAAATACAGCTCTTAATTCAAGTCCATGCCATATTGGATATGGCTGAATTTTGTCAGCCAGTTCATTTGATAGTATGATGACAACATAATTAAGTGGCTTAATAGTCGCAATAAATTTTATGCTAAGACGAAACTGAAATGCTTATTGTGTAATTAAGACGTGGGAATTTTAGTGGTGTTAGTAGCGACCTTTGGTATTGCGCAACAAGTTGTTAGGTTGTTTGAAAGAATTGGCGGGCCTCCCCGCATTACAAGGTGGTGAACCTGGTCAGATCCGGAAGGAAGCAGCCATAACCATTTATTGCAAGTGCCGGGGGTAAGGCTCGCCTCCTTATTCGAAGGATGGAGTGACAATGAAAAAGATCTGTGTACTGATCGGTGCGTTATTGTTAACTGGGAATGTGTAGTATAGATGGTGTTTCCGCTGAGATTGGAAGTGGCGATAAAACCAATATGGCGCGTATCGGCGCCCAATGGGATTGGGAAAAGAAGTGGTTTACCGACGGCAATTGGTTGGTGACTGGTTACTGGGAAGCTTCAGCTGGACGTTGGAACGGCCAAAACAGTGCGGGTAGTAATCACAACATTACAGATATTGGTTTTACTCCGATATTTCGCCTGCAACAGAAAAATCTTTCCGGCTTGGCGCCATACCTGGAAGCAGGGATCGGAGTTCATCTGATTTCCGATATTCATATCAATGCTGACCGTAGATTTAGTACCGCTTTTCAATTTGGTGATCATCTTGGTGCAGGCTTGCGCTTCGGGGATCGGAAGCAGTTTGATCTGGGCTATCGTTTTCAGCATCTATCTAATGGTTCAATTAAAACCCCAAACCCAGGCATCAATTTTAGCCAAATTCGCCTTGCCTACCATTTTTGAGACAACGTAAATTTTGTCAGTAACTTCTGTCCTAGCGCGCAAATGGCGGCCTAAGATCTTCGCGCAATTGGCGGGGCAAAAGCATGTTGTGCAGGCATTAAGCAATGCGCTGACACAAAATCGTTTACATCACGCCTATTTGTTTACTGGCACGCGCGGCGTGGGCAAAACCACCATCGCGCGCATTTTTGCAAAATCCTTAAATTGCGTCAGTGGCATTACCGCTACACCGTGTGGAATTTGTAGCGCTTGCACGGAAATCGACAGTGGACGTTTTGTTGATCTCATTGAATTGGATGCGGCGTCTAATACCGGCATTGATAATATGCGCGAAGTACTGGATAACGCGCAATATCTGCCCACATTGGGACGCTACAAGGTTTATCTGATTGACGAAGTACATATGCTTTCCAAGGCAGCGTTTAACTCGATGTTGAAAACATTGGAAGAGCCGCCCGCGCACGTCAAATTTATTCTCGCCACAACTGACCCGCAAAAAATCCCTGTCACTGTTCTGTCGCGCTGTTTGCAGTTCAATCTGAAACAGTTGCCACCCGCGTTAATCGTCACACACTTGGAGTATGTGCTGGGGCAGGAAGACATCACGTTTGAAATCGCAGCGCTGGCATTGCTGGCCCGTGCGGCGCAGGGCAGTATGCGCGATGCGTTAAGCTTGCTCGATCAAGCCATTGCTTATTCCGATTCCAGAGTTGATGAGGCGACGGTCCGTAATATGTTGGGCGCGATTGACCAGAGTTATCTGTATGACGTGTTGCAAACATTGCTGGCGCGGGACGGAGTCGGTTTGCTGCGTATAGCTGACGATATGCAAAGCCGCAGCTTGGCGTTTGATGCTGCCTTGCAAGACTTGGCGACGCTGTTGCACCGTGTTGCTCTGGCGCAAACGGTGCCGCAAACCATCGCAGAAGATGAGCCGGAGCGAACGCGCTTACTGGAACTGGCGCAGAGCTTTAGCGCAGAAGAAATTCAATTGTATTATCAGATTGCCATACACGGGCGTAATGAAATTGACCTTGCGCCTGATGAATATGCTGGCTTTACGATGACGTTGTTGCGCATGTTGGCATTCAGGCCGGCTGGCACCAAGGCGATGTCGGAACAGCGCACAGCTGAAGTGACGGCATCGCCGCTGGCTCACATTACTGCGATACCTGCGCCAGAGCCGAAGCAGCAACCGCAACCTATTCAAACTATTTCACCACCAGTCAATCCAGTAGAAACTGCTTCTGTGGCTCTTGATTGGAGCACATTATTAGCACAACTGAATGTGCAAGGTATGGCGCGAATTGGCGAAACATTGCACGCTGGAAAGCTTTGTTGATGGGCGGTTAACTTTAGTTTTAGCGCCGCAGCACAAACATTTGTTGACCAATAAAATGGCCCAGGAAAAACTGCAGGTCGCTCTTACCGATTATTTCGTTCAGTCCGTACGATTGTCGGTTACGTTAGGTGTGAACAACGGGGCTACTCCAGCTGCGGTCGAACAGCAATTGAAACATACACGTCAGCAACACGCAGTTGAGGCCATTATGCAAGACCCATTTGTGCGTGAGGCACAGGCACAATTAGGCGCTCAGATACTTGAAGAAACGATCAAATCAATACAATAAATTAAGGAGGGTATAGACATGATGAAGGGCGGATTGGCCGGGATGATGAAACAAGCCCAGCAGATGCAACAGAACATGAAAAAAGCGCAGGATGAGCTGGCCACAGTCGAAGTAGAAGGCCAAGCCGGTTCCGGCATGGTAAAAGTAGTTATGACCTGTGCCCACGATGTACGCCGCGTGATGCTGGATAACAGCTTGTTATCAGACGATAAGGAAATGCTGGAAGATTTGATCGTGGCGGCAATGAATGATGCGATGAAACAGGTTGCTGCAGTGACCCAACAAAAAATGGGTGGCTTCACGGCAGGCATGAATCTGCCGCCCGGCATGAGCTTGCCGTTCTGAAAATACCACAATATTTTTAGTAGTTGAATGAATACGCTTTCTAGTCTGGAAGAAATGATAGCCGCCTTGCGCTGTCTGCCCGGTGTTGGACCGAAATCTGCGCAGCGTATGGCATACCACTTGTTGCAACGCGACAAGTCAGGCGCATTGCGGCTGGCACGGGCGCTTGGACATGCTGTGGAAAGCATCCATCATTGTGCCAAGTGTAATAATTTTGCCGAAGAAGAAATTTGCGCTTTATGCCGTTCGCCCAAGCGTGATGCTAGCCTGCTGTGTGTTGTGGAGATGCCAGCCGACTTGCTCATGATGGAACAGGCGCAGTGCTATCGCGGTATGTATTTTGTGCTGATGGGACGGCTTTCTCCACTGGATGGCATCGGTCCGCGTGAGTTGCACCTTGAACGCCTTGTTAGGCGGGCACAGGAAAATACATGTGAAGTGATACTCGCCACTAATTTCACCGTCGAAGGTGATGCCACTGCCCATTACATTACTATTTTGCTATGTGCGCAGGGCATTAAAGTGTCGCGCATCGCGCGCGGGCTGCCAGTGGGTGGCGAATTGGAACATGTGGATAGCGGTACGCTGGCGCAAGCCGTGTTGGAAAGACGAGAGGTGACGGGATGAACGAACAGGTAAAGCAACCAGAACAACAAGGCGAGCGCTTGCAGAAGGTATTGGCGCAAGTCGGCTTGGGTTCCCGTCGTACTATGGAAGAATGGATTTCCGCTGGCCGCGTAACAGTGAACGGAGAAGTGGCCACGCTGGGTATGCGTGTGACCGAAGATGACGTAGTACGTGCAGACAAGCGCATTGTTAACCTTAAAACAAGTAACAATAATTTGCCGCGTGTATTGCTGTATCCCAAGCAGGCAGGCGAGATTGTTAGTCGCGATGATCCGGAAAAGCGTGTGAGCGTGTTTGACAAATTACCTAAGT
The DNA here is from genome assembly GCA_016721605.1 of Nitrosomonadales bacterium. Taxonomy (GTDB): domain Bacteria; phylum Pseudomonadota; class Gammaproteobacteria; order Burkholderiales; family Gallionellaceae; genus Nitrotoga. The sequence goes on along the minus strand of JADKHS010000001.1, from coordinate 5,959 downwards.
TGAGAGGTATGAAATGGATTGCCATCGGGCGGCTCGATTTTAATACCAGTGGGTTGTTGATTTTTACTACCTCTGGTGATCTGGCTAACCGTCTTATGCACCCACGCTTTGAAGTGGAACGCGAATACGCTGTGCGCGTGCAGGGCAGTATGACTGATGAGCAGATGGAGCAGATGGTGAAGGAAGGAATCACCTTGGAGGATGACCGGTGAAATTTGAGAGGCTTACCGACGAAGGAGGGGAGGGCTACAACCACTGGTATCGCCTGATGTTAAAGGAAGGGCGCAATCGCATTGTGCGCCGTACCTTCGAGGCGCTAAGTTTGCCTATTAGCCGTTTAATACGTGTGCGCTTCGGCATCGTTAATCTGCCGCCTCGCTTGAAACGAGGCACGCTGGCAGAACTCGGCACAGGAGAGGTGACCCAAATTCTTGACTGGGTGGGCATGGAATCGAAACCTGTCACGGAGAAAGTCGCTGAATGGACTGGAAGCAAGGCCGGAAAGTTTGATAATGGAATGATGAATGCAAGCCATAAAAATAAAAAAATAGGCACTGACATAAGCGCCGCTCCCCATCGCAAGACAGATCCACGTCGTAGTACAACGCCCGTTTAAAAATAAAGTGCGTCCCTGAAATAGGCGCCAAGCTCTGATTTTTCCTTGAAGATATTTCGAATTGCCAGGAAGTAACTATGCAACGGCAGTTTAATCTTCACCCTTCCATTTATTTTACAATCGCATTGGTTGCTTCGCATGGCGCTGCGCTAGCGGTGCTGGTTCCATTGGCTTTGCCATTATGGGCGAAGATACTACTGGCTTCACTCGTGTTAACCAGCATGCTGTATCACGTATGGCATGATGCCTGGCTGTTAGCGTTATCTTCTAACAAAACGCTACTGTTGGACGGAGACATGATCCTGTTGGTTGCGCGCAATGGGGATCAAGTGACTGCGCGGGTATTGGCCGATAGTCTGGTCACTCCATATATCACAGTACTGAATGTGTTGCCGCAAGGGAGGCACTTAGCGCGTAGCGTCATTATCCTGCCGGACAGCCTGGATGTTGAAGCTTTCCGGCAGTTACGAGTGTTGCTCAGATGGGGAAGTTAGTGTTTAACTTAAATGCTTTAATTGCTGATTTTTACCACTTAACATTTGCAAGCTTATCGAATTTTCTGAATTATCGTAGCACTTCTTGATACGCAGATCCTGCTTGATCCTTTTGATAAACAGTACCACTTGTCAGTGACGCTTATAGGCGCGCAGATGGTGGTTGCCGGAAAAAGAAATTGTTGGTGAGAAATACTTGTGTCTTACCCGTCTTGGGGTTCTCGAATTGGATACGACGTAGATATGTCGAGTCAATCGGGGATGCAATTCGACCTTTATGCGGGTATTAAGAAAATAAATTTAAGTCTGTGTATTTGGTTGTAAGAAAGTCTGGCTTTCTTCGACTAAGTGTATTTGCTTCCTTTTCCCGACCTAACGAACCAGGAGACAGGATCTCCTAGTTTATCCACCAACAAAAGGAATTTTACTATGAACAACCGTCAAATCTTATCAGCAGCAATCGGTAGTTTGCTAGCACTTGGACTGGCCAGTAATGCCAGTGCCGCAGGCAAAAAAACGGATATGGAACAATGTTTTGGAATCGCTAAGGCAGGCAAGAATGACTGCTCCAGTAACAAGAGCGCGCATTCCTGTGCGGGCCAAGCCACTAAAAACAATGATGCTCAAGACTTCATCGCCGTACCCAAAGGCACTTGTGACAAGATTGCTGGTGGCACCCTAAAAACCATGTAATGGGAAAGCCCGCAAGCGATTATTTACCGTGTACCGCCGGTATCGGGTTGCGGGCGCCCCACTATTGTGAGGTGCTGGAGAAACTGCCCAAGCTCGGCTGGGTGGAAGTGCATAACGAGAATTTTTTCGGGGGCGGTGAGTCCCTACAGCCCTTACTCAAGGTGCGCGGCCACTATCCCGTCAGCTTGCATGGCGTTGGCATGGGGCTGGCTTCGACTGCGCCGTTGGACCAGGCGCATTTATCTGCGTTGTGTCGTCTTTGTGATGTGGTACAACCTGCTGCCGTGTCAGAACATTTGTGCTGGAATTCTGTGCCAGACATGACAATCAATGGCTCCATGGCCATCAACGACTTGCTTCCGTTTCCCTATACCCAAGAGGCGCTTTTTCATGTGGCAAGACGTGTTGACCAGGTGCAGGAAAAACTTGGTCGCCGACTACTGGTGGAAAACCTGTCCAGCTACTTGTCTTTCACACACAGTGAAATGAGCGAGGGCGAATTTCTATCTGAATTATCACAACGAACTGGCTGTGCCATCCTGTTCGATGTCAACAACCTGTATGTAAATGCACGAAACCTGGGTGTGGATGCCAAGGTTTTTATCCAGACACTTCCGGCTAAAGCGGTAGCGGAATACCACCTCGCTGGACACAGCATAAGGGACGGCTGTCTGGTAGACACGCATAGCACCCAAGTATGCGCCGAGGTGTGGGAGTTATATGAATTTGCCTTGCAACACATCGGGCTTCGCCCAACGCTGATCGAATGGGACAGCGACATACCTGTGTTAGCAATACTGAAGGGTGAAGCGGAAAAAGCGCAGCAACGGTTAGAGGAATACCATGCTTCTGTTAAATGACGACCTATCCGATTTTGCCCGCGCCATCGTGCGTGGCGAGGAGCCATCGTCGCGAATTGATACGAGTTACCAGAATTATTCTGTCGCCATCGCCATCGAAGTTTATCGCAATAATTATTGTGGCAATCTGTATGACACCGTTATCACGCTTGGCAAGGCGTTGTTACGAAGTGTCACATCTGCCGGAATATTTGGCGTTTCTGATTAATTTGGGGCTGAGGTTGTATCTTGCGAATGTTTTTTCAAATGTTGGCTGATACATGGTTGGAAAAACGATTACGGTAATTTAGCTTTGGGCATCTTCAGTAACTCAGAGTTAATTATGACGTAAGACCGCACATGCTGAAGTGTGCGGAAAAAATGGTAATTTAATTAAAATATAATAGGGAGTTAATTAATGAAAATTATAAAAACAATAAGTTATACATCTGCAATGGTTTTGCTTGCAGCTACCCAAACAGCATTTTCAGCTGGTAATACTGTAGTAACCAAATGGAATGAAGCCGCGCTGGATGCTATACGAACTACTCACCCTGGTCCGCCGATAGTTGCCAGATCATTGGCAATTACCCACACCTGTATGTACGATGCTTGGACAGCTTATGACAATAAAGCTAAAGGTGCGCATTTTGTCAAAAAAACTCGCCTTCCCAGTAGTGAGCGTACCGTTGCCAATAAAGAAAAAGCAATTAGTTACGCAGCTCACAAATGTTTGTCTGATCTTTTTCCAACCGAAGTGGCAAAATTTAATGCTTTAATGGCCACCTTGGGTTATGACGCTAACGATAATAGTATTAACGTTGTAACACCCGCGGGCATAGGTCATTCCGCAGCCAAAGCCGTGTTAGATTTTCGCCATCACGACGGCTCTAATCAATTGGGTGATTTGAATCCAGGCGCATATTCAGATTACACTGGCTATGCACCAGTCAATACACCGACAACGATTAATGATCCCAACCGTTGGCAGCCACTGCAAATAGGCGCTAACGTACAAAAATTTATTACGCCGCATTGGGGAAATGTGACTCCATACGCCTTAAAGTCCGGTAGCCAATACCGCAAAACCTTGCCGAATCCCGCTGACTTTTACACTGAACCAGCCCGGTACGATCTTCAAGCGCTGCAAGTTTTGGAATACAGCGCCCATTTAACTGATGAGAAAAAAGTCATCGCCGAATATTGGGCTGATGGTCCATCGTCTGAACTTCCTCCTGGACATTGGGCCCTGTTTGCTGAACTTGTATCAGACCGCGACCATCATACGGTAGACCAAGATGTCAAAATGTTCTTCGCCATGACCAATGCGGTATTGGATGCCAGTATTGCGAGTTGGGATGCGAAGCGTTTCTTTGATTATGTAAGGCCGGTTACCGCAATTAATCTGCTTTTTGCAGGGCAAACCGTACAGTCTTGGCAGGGTTCAATTGATGGTGCAAACTGGAAACCGTATCAAGCAGCCGATGTGGTTACGCCACCATTCTCAGAATATGTATCTGGACACAGCATATTTAGCGCCGCAGCTGCTGAGACATTGAAATTGTTTACCAAAAACGACAGTTTTGGTGGCAGCGTTACGATTCCGGCTGGCTCATCACGCGTTGAGCCAGGTTTGGTACCATCAAAGGATACGGTCTTGTACTGGGCAACATTTAGTGATGCGGCTGATGAAGCCGGTATTTCCCGGCGTTTCGGTGGTATTCACTTCATAGATGGCGATTTGGAATCCCGTAAAATAGGACGTGAAATTGGTACACAAGCTTGGAAAAAATCGCAGAAGCTTTTCGGTGAAGAGGAGAATGGTCATTCTGACGACTAAAATTTCTTAGCATACGGCTAAGAATATTGGTTTACGAAAGTTTTGGGGGCCATTTGTACTGGCCCTTTACTGTTTTGTATTTAAAAAGCAGATATATAGCTATCAATTTAAAGCGGTATTATTTATCCAGGATAGAACAAATGACGTGGTTTGCTCAGTGACAGAAACAATAAGGTAAACATTCTCATGTATTTGCCGCAACAAAATGAAGCTTATGCACTAATTTTAATTCCCAAGAGACGCCTCTCTGCTTTTGGGTAGAGTCCAGCTCTATGCTGGCGCTGCTGCGACGTAGACAATCACTACGCTGGTGGAAGTATTTCAAGCTAGGCTGCTGAGAGATTTGTGGAATCGGCGCAGAGACAGAATAAACAGGACACTTCCGATCATGACTAACGCAAGTATTTGCGGCCATACTATTTCGAATCCGGCCCCACGGAAGAGAATGGCTTGGGCGAGGGAAACAAAGTGCGTGGATGGCGCGGCCAGCATTATATGTTGCGTGATTTTAGGCATGCTTTCGCGTGGGGTTGCACCTCCCGATAGCACTTCCATCGGCAGCAGTATAAGGACTACCAAAAGGCCAAACTGAGGCATGGTACGCGCGAGCGTTGCCATGAAGATGCCCTGGTGGTGGCAAACAGATGCAACGCGGCACAAAAGAGGAACAGCGTTATCGAGCCTTCAATCGGCACCTGTAGCAGCCCCTGTACGATAAATAACAGAGAGAAAGCACCTGCCAACAAGGTCACTACCCCCATAGCCCAGACCTTGGCCAGCATGATCTCGCCGGGTGTAACTGGCATAACCAGCAGATGTTCGATTGTGCCGTGTTCGCGTTCACGGATCAGGGCGGCGCCGGTTAGAATGACCGATAGCATGGTAAGGTTACCGACGAGCTCCATTAGCGAGCCGAACCAGATTGGTGTAAGGGAGGGATTGAAACGTACCCGCATTGACAGCTCTACCGGCGGTGCGGCACTACCCCGATAGCGCTGGATAAATTCATTGACTTCGCCCAATACGATCTGCTGGATATAGCTGCTGCCGGTGAAAGCCTGGCTCATACGCGTGGCATCTACGTTAAGTTGGATCGTCGGAGAGCTACCAGCTAGCACGTCACGCTGAAATCCTGGAGGAATGTCGAGCGCGAACGTAAAACTGCCCGTGTCCAAGCCCGGATCGACATCCTTCAGCGACACCAGAACCGGTAACATGAAGTGTGGAGCGTAAAAAGCCGAGATTATGCGCCCCGACAGTGGCGAACCGTCCTCATCCACGATAGCGATCGCGGCCTTGTGCAGAGAATCCGGCATTGCGGTAGCGGCGATATAGATCGCCACGGAGAAGGTATAGGCGATTAATACCATCATGACCGGATCACGCCGCAAACTTCACAGCTCCTTGATACCAGTCGATAAATATTGGAAGTACGGGTCATTGTCAGCTGTCCTGCTTTTGAGCAGGGAGATGGATA